>CAYTCW010000115.1:7464-10752 GCA_964436235.1 uncultured bacterium | reverse complement strand
ATGCAGTAATTAAAAAGGTTGTAATGGATTATTTTTGAAAAGATATCGATGTTAGAGCCTGATTCGGTAAAATCTGCTGCAGTAGCTGCTAAAGCGCAATGTCTGCATACCGCGACCCTTAAAAAGTGAAGATTACACATAAAACCTTTCAGAAACAAAATTTGAATTTATAACTGAGTATAATCAGGTAAACAATGTCAAGCGGGCTAATTGTATCACAATAATAATTTATTTGTCAACTAAAAAACGAAAAAACGAAATCATGGAAAAATGAAATCAGAAAACTAAATCAGGAGTTAATATCGTACGGCCACCTGCGGTTAAGGCTTTTTCAAAATCAACTCCGTAAATTCGTTTAAGATTAGATTCGTTTACTATTTCATTGGTGGCCCCTGATATCGCGCAACCGCGGGTTTCATAAAATATAACCGCTTCGCTGGAATATTTAACCGCAAGTTCCGGGTTGTGTACGGAAAAAATACACAGCTTTTTTTGCTCCGATACGGCGGAAGTAATATATTTAAAAAATTGCATCTGATGGCGTATATCAAGGTGCGCTTCGGGTTCGTCGAAAATTGCGATTGGCGCTTCCTGGGCAATAGCGCGGGCGAGCATTACCCGTTTTCTTTCGCCGCCGCTTAAAAAATTGAACGGGCGGTCTAAAAGCGGTTCGACTTCTAATGCGGCGGCGGCTTTTTCGATTATAACGCGGTCTTTTTCGCCGAGGGCGCCGAAGTAATTCAAATGCGGCGCGCGGCCTAAGGCTATTATCTCATAAGCGCTGAAATTAAAAGCCGCTTCTATATTTTGAGCGCAGTAGCTTATTGAAGAAGATATCTGAGCGTTCGAAAGAAGCGAAATATCTTCGCCATTTAGAATTATTTTACCCGCTGACGGCTTTAAATAGCCGGCCATTAATAAAAGCAGAGTGGATTTTCCCGCGCCGTTCGCGCCGAGGACAGCGACGGAGCTTCCCGCTTTTAAATCAAATGATAAATCGTTAATTATATTCGAGCACCGGCAGTTATCGCACGAATCGTATTTGAATGAAATATTTTTCAGCGAAACGGCTGCCGCGCCGGTTTGTGTTTTATCGTTCATTATTTCCACCCGCTGTTTTTATATTTAAGCAGAATGAATGCAAAAAAAGGCGCGCCTATGGCCGATGTTATAATTCCAACGGGCAGTTCGCCTATATTGATAAATCGTATCAGCGAATCGGAGACCAATAAAAATATCGCGCCCGCAAAGGCGGCGAATATGAAAACGAAACGGTTGTCCGGTCCGAGAATTATTCTGGATATATGAGGTATCGTAAGTCCTATCCAGCCTATCACTCCGGTTTTCGAAGTGCAGGCGGCCGTGACCAAAGCGCTTAAAAATATTATTACGAATTTTATTCTGGCGGTATCTACGCCAAGCGAGGCAGCCTCGGCATCGCTTAGAGTCAATATATTCATTTTATAAGACTGGGTATATAAAATAGCGAGGCTTATAATGCATACCGGCAGAGCGTATGTCAGTGAAGAAAAACTTATGGAGTCGAGGCCGCCGAGCATCCAGAAAGTAAGCGCAGGCAGCTGGTGGTCGGTATCGGCGAAATATTGCATCAGTCCTATTAACGACTGGCACAGCGACGACACGGCTATTCCGAAAAGTAGCAGCAGCGTAGTTCCGCCGCCCGAGCGGCTGAGAAGATAAGCCGCCATGAAGGCGCCTATAGCGAAGGTAAAAGAGAGCGCTTCTATCATTAACGCCGATGAATTAAAATAAACTATGGCAAGCGCCGCGCCGAGGCTCGCCCCCGATGAAATTCCCAATACGAAAGGGCTGACAAGAGGATTTTTAAAGACGGCCTGCATCGAAACGCCCGCGCCGGCAAGCGCCGCGCCGGTTATTACCGCCATTATTATCCGCGGCAGGCGGACTTCAAATAAAATGAACTTTTCATTGGGGCTCATTTCGCCCATGCCGGCAAGCCATAGCATGGTTTTTTTTAAGGTTATGCCGAAGCTTCCGGTAAAAAAAGATATGATAATCGCGGCGCATAGAAAGATAAATGAAAATATGATAATTTTCATTTTATATTTTACTATCGATTTAGAATCTTTTACGCAATTTATATCCATAATGTTATTATTAAAATTATTTACCGGCTTTGATCATAGCGTCATAGTTTATATTTAAAAATTTGGAATAAAATTCTCTCGTTTCTTTTTCCAGGTCGAGCGATTTGAATTTTTCCGGATATAGCGTTTTAGCCGTCCATAACATTCCGAGCGGCGCGCACAGTACGAAAAATTGGTTGGTCAAAAAGCAGGTTTTATCGTCGGAGGGCACGAAGTATATTTTATTTTCCTTATACGCTTTAGTTTTTTTCCAGAATTCTTCAGTCAGATCGGCTTTTTGATCTCCGCCGGAGTGGGTGGTTTTATCTATAAAGATATATTCAGGGTCGAATTTAACGAAATCTTCTATGGCTAATGGTATTTCGCCGGCGGTATTTTCGGGATAATCCAAGACTTCGCAGCCCGCATTTTTTAAAAACCATTTTATAAATTTAGATTTTTCGCCTGCGATTATGTAGTTGCTGCCGCTTAAGGTAATGTGCGCAACTTTTTTATGCGGCGCTGTTTTGCCGTCGTTATTACCCGCGCCGTCAGGGGCGTTGAATGTGGTCATCGCGATGGTTTTATTAAAATAATGGCAATATTGCGACGCTTTAGCTTTTTGATCGAATATCGCGCCGAATTTTTCGACGGCTTCGAGCCATTGTTTGTAATCGGAGAATGTGCCGTGCACCCTGAATATGGGTATTTTCAATTTAGCGAAAAAATCGTCGGCTTTAATTTGAAAGGTGGGCGATATTAAAAGGCCGGGATTGAGTCCGGTTATAGCCTCTACATTGGGTTTGGCGGGATAGCCGATATCGGTTTTAGTCAGGATTTTCGGGTCGGCCTGTGAATAAAATCCTCCGTCATGCAGTGATATTTTTAATTTTAAAAGCGGCATCGCCGTTACTTTATTCTGAACGCCGAATAAATAAATTAAACTCATCGACTGCGGATATAAAACGGCTATATTTTCAGGCGGCTTTGAAAAGGCCGCGGGCGGCTCCAGCCCCTGCGGACGAAGTTTAGTAAAGCTGATATTTTCGACCGTCTGCGCCTGTGCCCGCGCGCCGTAATTTAACGCCGCCGGCGCCGCCGCGCATAAAAGGATAAGCGCCGTCAAAGCAATTATCGCCGGAATTTTAATTTCGAATCTTTGAGTTGAATTTAATAATAG
>CAYTCW010000115.1:6005-7364 GCA_964436235.1 uncultured bacterium | reverse complement strand
ATCATAAATACCGCCTCTTTTATTGATAATTGTTTATTCGTCCCAGAGCTTTTTCAGCCATGTCGGAATTTTATAATCTTTTACTTCGTAATCGAATCCGCAGTAGGGCTTGATATCTATTACCGGCGTGCCGTCGAGCGCGTCGAGGCCCTTTACCGTAATTTTGGTTCCGTCGATTTTAATTATTTTAACTACCGTTATACCGAGCGGCGCGGGGCGCATGAAAGAGTTGGTGCAGAAAACGCCTACTTCCGGCATCTCTTCGCGCTCCTCCGGCCTTATTTTAAGCGCAACGCCTTCGCGGCGGTCGAAAACAAAGCATACGAGAATATGCGAAAATTCTTCGAGGCCGCAAAGAGCATCTAAATAAAGCGCATCGAGCGATATCACCGATTCGCTCGTTAAATCGCTCCAGTCGGCTTCTAATTCCGCGCCCGGCCTTTTTATGCGGCCGATCTGCTTGAATGAATATGTTTTATCCATATAAATCAACCTCAATCTTTAATTTAATCGCTTATCATTTTTTGTTTGTAAATTTTAATTTGTAATTTTGTTAATTAATTAATCAATCAATTAATTTTGTCAACTAATTACTATTCATAATTTTGTCATTTTTTTAAAATTAATATATAGCGCATTAATTTGTATTACATTTTATCGCGCGCCGATTTTTTGATCTCGAAGATGAATCCTTTCATATTAAGGGCTTTTACATATTCGAGACGCTCGTCGAAATAATTGTCCATTAAGTGCCTGTAACCTTCGACTATAAGCTCTTCGAATTTGTCCGGCTCGGTATTGACTTCTTTAGCTTCTGCTTTTTTTATGAATTCATCGACTTTTGCGCGATATTCGTCGCTGATATTTAATCCGAACCCGCATCCGATGAATGCCACTTTGCCTGGTTTGATCCACTCTACGGCGTTTGAAAGCGTTTTTTTATAGTCGGTGAATTGTATTGTGCCGCGCGCGATTATAAAATCCATTGAATTTTTTTCGAATTCTGCTTTTTCCACTTCGCTTACTACGATTTTTACTCTATCGATTATTCCCGCTTCTTCGAAGTTTTTACGCGCGAGCTCCGCCATATGAGGATTTTTATCAAGGTAAATGAATTTAGCCGGAGTGAGTTTTGACAAAAAAATGCTTATAAATCCTTCGCCGCCGCCGAATTCGAGGATAGTATCCTGCGGGCCTAATTTGGAAAGACCGAACCATTCGTTTACTTCGCGGGCGATAACCTGATAGCCTTCAAAGAAGTATTTGCGAGAGGTTTCGCAAAAATCTTTTAACGATTCATGAGGCTCGAAAAATTTCATTTATATTCCTCCTGCTTATTTTTAATTACTTTTACGATTA
>CAYTCW010000115.1:3785-5905 GCA_964436235.1 uncultured bacterium | reverse complement strand
AAATTTTAAATTGCATAATTCATTAAAAAATGCTAATATTCTATATACCTGGTGTGACTCCATCCGGGAAAATTGAATTGTTAATTTTCGTTTCCCGGAATAATTTTGAAAATTTAAAGGAGATAAAAATGAAAAAGGTCATTATAACGATAATACTTATCATCGCGGCATACATCGCATTTCCATACATAAGGTTCATGTTTTTGAGCGACGAAGGCCGGATCGCTCAAAAGATCAAAGACGCCATTCACAGCGTGGAAACCTCGAGCGTCTCCGGCGTCGCCGTCATACTGGCGGAGGATTTCATCGCCGAAGAAGGCATGGATAAAAATAACTTTAAACTTCTGCTGCTGTCTCTTTTCAAATCTTATAAGGAACCCCGGATCGAGACTATGACCATGAATATCTCGATCGGCGACGGTAAAAAAGAAGCTGCAGTTCAATACCGCGGCAAAGTCACCGCAATGCCTGAAAACAGCGCAACCGCGCAGTCGCAGGTATTGGAATTTAAATTTTACTTAAAAAAATACGATAAAGGCGGCTGGCTGATCTATAAATACGACGAGCTCAGGTAACGCTTGCCGTTCATATTATAAAGCTCATGCCGTTATCGAGGTTCATTATTATGAGCGCGCCTGCTGACAGGTCAATGCAGCCTGTCGCGTTTTATCATTCTGTCACGCTTTATCATTTCTTTGGCGTCCGCATCGCCCGAGCCGGCCGATTTTAACATCGGTCCGGTGACTCCGTTATTGCGTGCGACTTCCGCGTAAAAAGCTCCGCCCTCGTTCAGGGAGCGTTTTTTAGTCGCGTAATCGACGTCGTAGAGGCCGAAGCGCGGCCAGAAGCCTTCCGCCCATTCGAAATTATCGGTGAGCGCCCAGTGTATGTAGCCTTTGACCTGAACGCCTTCGTCTATAGCTTTTTTCAGCCACATAAGATGATCGGCGATGAATTTCGCTCTTTTTTTGGAAGTTTTGTCGGGTATGCCGTTCTCGGTAATATATATCGGAACGCCGTATCTTCCAATCGCCTTCACGGCGCGGTATATGCCTTCAGGATAGATGAGCCAGCCCATTTCGTTGGTTTCGCCCAATTCGCCGGAAATTTCAGCGGCACGGCCTTTAGTGAGCATTTCTATGCCGGCTATGGGTTTGGTTATCGAAGGGCGCACGAAAAAGCGCGTGTAATAATTGACGCCTATGAAATCGAGGGTGTTCTTATATTCCGGCAGCAACAATATGCGCTGGCCGATTTCAGGCTGGAGTTCTTTTATCCTGGTCTTTTTTCCCATAAGCGAGTCGAGAAGCAGATGATTGCCGAAATAATTCACTTTATCGGCCATAATGCAGTTGATCTTCGACTTCGGGTCGTAAGGATCGAATATTCCATAATTCATAACGATGCCCACGGCGGCTGCGACGCCGTCTCCGTCGGAATCAGCTGCGTCGTTCTGCTTTATAGCGTTATAAGCCTTAGCGTGCGATCTTATCAGGTTGGCAAGAGCTCGCCAGAACAGCACGGGATTTTTATGTCCCGGTGCCCACATGCCTAGAAGATATCCGGATGTAAGGTAAACCATTGTTTCGTTCTGAGTGGTCCAGAAATCGATCTGATCGCCGAGATTTTTAGCGAGATAGGCGCTGTATCTTTCGAAATAGACATGCGATTGAGGATTGGTGAACCCGCCTTTATCGGCGAGCCATTTCGGAAGGCAGAAGTGGAATATCGTTACGAACGGCGTCATGCCGTTCTTTTTAACTTCGTCGAGCACCGCCCTGTAATGGTTGAGTTCGTTCCCGTCGAAACGGCCTTCTTCAGGCTCGATCCTCGACCATTCTATGGACATTCTGAAGATTTTCAGATTGAGGGCTTTGGCGAGTTTAATATCTTCGGCGTAGCGGTTATAGTGGTCGCATGCCTCGCCGCATTTGTCCCCGTTAGCGATGACGCCCGGCTTTTTTTCGAATTCGGCCCAGTCGTTGTTGTAGATACCGCCTTCGACCTGGTAGGAAGATGTAGCGGCGCCCCACAGGAAATTTTCGGGAAAAGCGATCCCGCCGGCGAACGCGGCCGTCGATGCGAGGATCAGGATAAAAAGCGATACAAGAAAAGCGCAG
>CAYTCW010000115.1:0-3685 GCA_964436235.1 uncultured bacterium | reverse complement strand
GCAGCGTGCCGTCTTCGAAATTTTCCAAAAAATAATGCATCGAAACTAATCGATAGTTTTTCATAAGAAACTTAAATTCAGGGAGACTGATCATCATGATAGTTAAAAAATCAGTATTCGAAAAGGTTTCGCTGTTCAGCTCGGGCGCGCCGTTCAAAACCGGAGCGGTCGTCGCGGATATTCCCGTAAACAATGAAAAATATCAGTCAGTCGATCATTTCGAAGTTCTCGTTGAAAATGGAAAGACGACGCTTAAATATTCATTTTCAGACGGCGATAAAATGTTCGGCCTCGGGCAGTGCCTCGGCTCCATGAACAGGCGCGGAAGGCGCTACAGGCTTTACGCGGCCGACGAGCCGAACCATACGCCTGAAAAGGAAAGCCTCTACGGCTCACATCCGTTCGCTATCATTTCGGGCATCGAAACCTTCGGTTTTTTTATCGACTATCCTTCCGAAATATTCATAGACGCGGGTTTCACCGATCGAAACACGCTCGCAATTACTATCGGCTCGGAAGATTTCGATCTTTATATTTTTGAATCGACCCGCCCTGACGAAATAATTCGAAACTACCTGCGTCTTTGCGGGCGCCCATGGATTCCGCCTGAATGGGCCTTCGGATATCAGCAGTGCCGGTGGAGTTATCCTGATCAGCCGGGCGTGGAAGAAGTCGCCCGGAATTTTAAAAAACATGAAATTCCCTGCAGCGCGATATATCTGGATATCGACTATATGAAAGATTACAAGGTTTTTACCGTCGATAAAGAAAAATTCCCTGACATTTCGGGCCTGGCGGCTGAATTAAAAGAACTTGGAATAAAACTAATCGCCATAATAGACCCCGGGGTCAGGATAGAAAAAGGATACGACGTTTACGAAGAAGGGGTCGAACGCGGATATTTCTGCCGCGATAAAAACGGCGGTTCTTTCACGGCCGCCGTATGGCCGGGGCTTACGCATTTCCCGGATTTTTTAAACCCGGAAACCCGCCGCTGGTGGGGCTCGCTTTATGAAAGGCTCGTCAATCTCGGTATAGAAGGTTTCTGGAACGACATGAACGAGCCCGCGATATTTTACACTCCCGAAAAACTTTCTGAAGCGCTTGAATTCGCGGCAGGCAGGTCAAAAGATCTGGAGCCCGGCCGGTTGTTGTTCGAAACGCGCGAAAAATTAAATAAACTCGCCAATGCCCGCGAATACCATTCGCTCTTCTATCATGAACCGGAAGCCGGATGCTGCGTGCCGCACGATAAAGTGCATAATCTTTTCGGATATAATATGTCGCTTGCGGCTTCCGAAGGGCTTGAAGCGATAAGGCCGGGGCGCCGCCATTTTCTGCTCTCGCGCAGCAGTTACGCCGGAATGCATAGATTCGCCGCGGTGTGGACGGGCGATAATTCAAGCTGGTGGGAACATCTCGGTGTCCATATGCGAATGGTCATGTCGCTGAACATGGCCGGATTTTTTTACTGCGGCGCCGACGTGGGCGGCTTTTCATGCGACGTTTCGGCGGATCTGGTCATCAGGTGGACCCAGCTTGGCATGCTCACGCCGCTTTTTAGAAACCATTCCGCCCTGGGAACAAGGCGTCAGGAACCATGGGCGTTCGACGATTATACGACCGGCATAGTTAAAAATATCATAAGGCTCCGCTATGCCCTGATTCCTTATCTGTATTCGGAATTTATGCGTTCGGCGAACGAACTCACGCCTTTCGTTTCGCCGCTTTTTCTAAAATTCGGCGACGCGGTTTCAGCCGAAATTGAAGACCAGTTCATGGCCGGCGGCTCTCTTATGGCCGCGCCGGTTCATATCCAGAACGCCTCCGGGCGGCACGTTTATCTGCCGGAATCCAGATGGCTCTACTGGCCGGCATCTTCGCCCGACACGCGCAAAATGGCCGTCATGGAGCCGGGAGCACATTATATTTCGGCGCGGCTCGACGAAACGCCTCTTTTCATAGCCGAAAATTCTATGATCGCTCTCCGCCTTACTGACGGCGGCGGAAACTCTGAAGCCGGGCAAAAAAAGCTGCTTGCGGTCGCGTTCGTAACTAAGAAGGCGTCTTTTGTTTACTACGAAGATGACGGCGAAACGCTCGCTTTCGAAAAAGGAACTTTTTCGAAACTGAATATCGAAATAAATAACCACAAAGGCGTTTACGACATAAAGACCGCCGCGGCCGTATCGCCGCTTTGCCCGCTGAAAATAAAAGCCGTCGATTTCGAAATTTATGACGAAACCGGGCGGATGACGAAAATAAAGGCTGAGCTTTGATTGATTAAAACTAAATGGAATATTGTAATAAGAGTGTGTGGAATTCGACTGAATATGTCAGAACTGGGGTGTTTCGGGATGTCGGACCGCCGGATTTCGGCTGAATTGGAGGCGCCGGGGGGGCGTTTTGAGGCGTTGTGCGTTGTATGTGTCGGTTCAATTTTATCGCTATAGTCGTAAACTTCCCAGTCTGTGTGGTTTGTAAGAGGATCCTTGGAGATTTCGGTTAAATAAGGATGTATGATTGTGGCAAGAGAATTAAGATGTTTTGGGTATACATTTTTGTCTGTTTTATAATAAGTTCTGTTTTTTTCAGAGTATTCATCACATTTTTAATAGTAATCTTTGGTTTAACTTGAGTTTCGGGTATTAAACACATTATAAATAAAATAGCAGTAATTGTTGGCATTATTTTTACTAAAATACCATTTTCTGTCATAGTTTTCTCATTCCTTCGAGCAAGGTCTTATGTCGTATATACCGCTTTCTGGTCCTGGGTTCCATAACGGCAAGTGAGGTTCATAAACATCAGTTACGGTTCTGTACCATATATTTTTGTTGCTATGGTCACATACTTCCCAGTCTGTTCGGCCTGTTAGAAGATCCTTGGGGATTTCAGTTAAATATGGATGTATGGTTGTGACAAGAGAATTAAGATATTTTGGATATACACCCTTGTCAATTTTATAACATGTTATAGTTTTTTTTAGATTATTCATCACATCTTCTCTTGTCACCTTTGGCTTAACTTGAGTTTCGGGTATTAAACACATTATAAATAAAATAACAGTAACCGCTAGCATTACTTTAACAACAATACCATTTTCTGTCATTGTTTTTCATTCCTTCGAGCAAGGCCTTATGTCGTATACACCACTTTCAGGGCCCGGCTCCCATAACGGCAGGCGTGGTTCATAAATATCAGTTACGGTTCTGTACCATATATTTTTGTTGCTATGGTCACATACTTCCCAGTCTATCCGTTCTGTGATTGGGTTTTCGGGGATTTCGCTGAAATAAGGGTGATTAGTCTCAGTAAGTTCCTTTAATTTTTTTATATATACTCTTTTTTCAACATAGTGCTGGTCAATTGCTTTTTTGATTTCACGTAAAACTGACCTTATTGGCTGCTTGTGCTTGATTGGTGTTTCAGGGATTGATATAAAAAAAATTAAAAAAATAAAAATAGTTCCAAATATTAATTTTACGATAAAGTTATCGCCTTCCATTTATTATCCTTAATTCAATAAATTAGCCACAGTGTTACCAACAAGACCTTGTACAATACCATATAATACTAAAGTAACAAATCCCCCTACAAGTGTTCTAAAAATCAACTTGACAATAAAACTATCGCCTTCCATTTATTATCCTCTATTCAATAAAACTAATTTAATTAGCCCCCA
>CAYTCW010000114.1:8682-14139 GCA_964436235.1 uncultured bacterium | reverse complement strand
CTTCCAAGGCCGGTAATTGTACCGGCTGGTCCAGAATTAACTGATATTGTTACATTATTAACTGATGCATCAAAGTTCATAACTGTCTGCGCGTAACAATCTTTAGCTAATAAAGTGTTAGTTCCGGTAAAAGTCGCTACGGACGCACTCACAGTCTGCGGTGACGTAAGTTCAATGGTAAAATGATCTAAAACACCGGCTATATGAACGATATCATCTGATATTACCGACTCATTGCCGGAAACGCCTTTAAAAGTATAAGACGCGCCACCGCCGCTTGCAATAAAAAAGGATGATGAGAGCGTATAATCGGTTCCAACTACAAACGGACCTGAAAGAGCGGTATTTGCCAAAAGCGTATAAACGCCGCCTGAAGTTTTTTCATATAGATGAACTATATCTTTCGAAGTACCGGTATCGGAATTAACGATTTTTAAATTAATATCCGTGCTGACTGATTTAAAATTATTATAATCAGGGCGCGGCGGAACGTAATCGGTAACTCCGGGAGTAGTATTATCTGAGACATAAGATGATTCATTTCCAGTTGAGCCGTCAATATAACTGAATTTTAAAGTACCTCCGTTAACTGCCGTCGTTTTTAAACCGTTGCCATTAAGACTTTCGGGAGTATCATAACCTGCGGCACCCGGATAAGCTCCAGCGGCTATTGTAGGAAGACTCGTACGGCCGATGACCGTTTTATTGGTGCCGTCATCGATTATAACCCTCAAACTTGCGTTGAGATTGGCAGGTGCATTATTGTCATTATATATTTCATAATTGCCATTATTGCCGCCAGTATTATATCTTAACTTTAATTTCGATACTATAGATGAATCAGGCGGGCTGGGAACCATTCCACCGCTCGTATAATCCGACTCGTTACCGTTAGAATTCACTAAAGTATAGTAAACTAAATAACCGCCCGTTACTAAATTGCCGGAAAATTGTATAGTCGAACCGGCAGGATATCCGCCCGCGGGCGCGGCGCTCAACGCCGTAGCGCAATAATTGGTAATAGCGCTAAAATTTTCATAAATATTAAATTTATCGCCCGTCGAGCCTACTACCGAAGTATTAAAAGCGCTCATAGACGCGTTACTCCATGTTAATATTTCAGCACCCGGTGGAGATGGAATCGTTCCATCGGCCTGCCATTGAGATTTATTTCCTACTCTATCAGCAAGCCTATAGTAAGTAGTATTGCCAGGTGGCAGAGGCGTCGCCGCAAGTGATACGAGATTAGTACGGTCCGCCGCGCTGCTCATATAAGATTCAGAAATACCTGTTTGAGTAGTAGTTTCATCAGGCGGCGTCGAGCCTATATAAACATGAAAGTATGAATTTTCGGAAAAATCGATAACACCGGTAGTGGATACTTTCTGCACGGCATTGCTGTAACCTATTAAAGAAAGCTGTGTTGCAGTGAGTTCATCAGGCGGCGTAGTATCTTTCGATACATTAAATCCGGTCGCATTAACGGCAACTTCAGTTCCGGTAGAGCTTTTTATGCCGTTACCCGATAAAAATTTAAGACCTTCGGTAAATTCATCGACGGTAATTCCATCCGACTGCGCGGCAATAAAACCACTCATAGTAGAAGTGATTATTACGATGTTTGAACTATAAGTCAGTGTATCGACGACCGGATTAAAAGCAAACCCGTTAACTTTAATTTTATCAAGCGCGGCAGCTGTATCAGAAACGGTTACCGGCACGCTGAAAGTAAGTTTTAGTTTTTGATCGGATATCATTTCAGCGCTCTGCAGGGCCGGAACTACAACCGGAGGCGGAACGTAATTATTAACGGCGAACGGCTGAGATATTTTTTCGCTTTCAACAACGCCGCTTAAAGCACGCGCGGCAAGTTTCAGCAGCACGCCGGATGCATTCTGATTGACTATATCTTTTGCCGACTGCCATACTAACTTTAAATTATTAGCCGGCGCCACATTTGAAATCGAGCCGGTAACATTGGCGGTAGCAGTGAATGTAGCGCCGTTATCGCGCGAATAAAAAACGGCTATATTAAATAAATCGCCTTCTATATCGGTTAAGTTAAAATCGACCGTAATATCCTGCGAACTGCCCGCAACCGAGTTGATGTAAATTTCGCCGGATGTATTATTATAAACTTTAAAAGGAACCGAAACGGCTTCCGCGCCAAAACCTTCACTGTCAGATACCGTCAATTTAACGCTGACGCTGTCGTAATTTCTATTAAAATCGTTTTTAGAACTCCATACCAGCGTTTTAGCGGGGCCAGGGAATACTTCAGCCGTTTCGCCGGTTACAAACATCGAATCAATATAGCCGCCCGACGCCTCGGTCGCGTATTGAAAACCTATCTGGCAGGTGCTGCCGTCGATATCGTCAATATCATAGGTTATTAATACTTCGCCCGAATCGACTTTGGTTATTAAATTAGCTATGGAAGGGCGGTTTACATTGTTATTAATTTCAAAAGGCAGCGACACCGATTCGGTGCCGGCGCCAAAATCGTCTATGGGTAATAATTTCACAACTACGCTTTTCTCGCGCGTACGGAAATCGCCGTAAGAATTCCATTTGATTAATTTATTAGCGCCCGGGGCGACCGCGTGAATATCGCCTTCTACATAGCCTGTCTGAGTGAATGAAGCGCCGCCGTCGAGCGAATAATAAACTTCGACGGTGCATAGCGACGAATCTATATCGCTTAATCCGTAAGAAATATCTATCATCTGCGAAGCGCCGGTAACGGTCATGCCCGTTATTTCAGGCCGGCCGCCGCCGTTAATAACTTCGAAAGGCCCGAATACCGCTTCGGTGCCGTATCCGTATTTATCGGACGGCGTTAATTTAATAAATACTGTTTTATTAGTGGAATTAAAATCATTATAAGAAAGCCAGGTAAGGGTTTTAGACTGTCCGGCAACTACGCTCGAGGTTTCGCCGGAAAGATTTACGGTGTTTAAGTAATTAAGGCCGCCGTCGAGCGAATATGCAACTTCGACGGTGCATAAATGGCCGTCGAGCTCTATTAAATCGTAAATTATGGAGATATCTTTATAATTACCAGAAGCGCTTAAATTTTGAATAACCGGCGGCGTATTGACTATATTATTAATTTCGAATATATTTGACTCGCCGTGCGTGCCCGAGCTTTTTGAATCATTGGGAGTGAGGCGCAGTTTAACGCTTTTTTCTTCGGTTTGAAAATCGAGCGCCGAGTTCCATACAAGCGAAAGCGCCGGGGCTGGAAAAATGCGCTGGTTATTGATTGAATAGTTAACGCTGCGCGTAAAAGTAACGCCGCCGTCGAGCGAGTAATAAAGCTCGACCGCGCAACTGTCGCCGTCCTGGTCGATAAGATCGTATTTAACCGAAATATCGCCGCGGTTTCCGGAAGCGATAACTCCCATGATAACCGGCGGGTTGTTTTCGGGATCTACTATCTGGTTATCGACGGCAAATATTTCGGATTCGCCCGCCGTGCCCGTCGAACGCGAATCGCGCGGCACTAATTTAAGACGGACCGAAGTTTGTTTACTTAAAAAATCGGAAGCCGAAAACCACACGGCGCTCAATCCTGTGCCGGGAGGGGTATTTGAAAGTGAACCGCCGGCGTTCACCGTCGAAATATATGAATAGCCGCCGTTAAAAGAGTAATAAACATCGATATTACATAAATCGCCGTCGGCGTCGATAAGATCGAAAACTATCGATATATTTTGAGAAGCGCCGCTTACCGATCTTATAATCAGTGACGGCGGGTTATTCACTTTTTGTGACGCTTCTAATATAACCGATTCGATTATAAAACCGTAATCGAAAGAAGTTATATTTATATTTTTTGAAACCGGGTTAAAGCCTGCTGCGGTGAATGTGAGCAGATAATCACCTGCTGTAAGAACACCCAAAGCTGATTGTATAATAAAATTACCCGATGAATCGGTCGATGCTGATAATCCGGACTGGCCGCTCACCGTGATAAGAGCGCCTGCTACAGGCTGTTTGGACGCGGAATCCAGCGCGCGACCGCTTATGCCCGCTGCGCTACCCGAGGAGGCTTTAGCTGCAATTTCATCATCGACGGCTTTTTTAATGATGGAAATATCGGAAAGCGGATCGTAAGCGGCCGCGAGTGTCGATGTAAGAATACGCGCCGCACCGTTTCTATCGATAATAATATTGGCTAATTTCGTTTTTCCGCGAAGAGCGGTCATTTGAAGTTTTACTACCGCGCCGGCTGAATTAATAAATTCTAAATAAACGACCTGCTCATCAAAATCGGTTTTAATGTCTAATCTGAAAAAGCCTGCAGAATCGGTTACTGTGCTGTATGCAATATTACCGCACACCGCTTTTATTAACTTATTAGCAAGCGGCGCGTTTGATTTATAAGCCGCGGGAGCAGACGCCGCAACGGCTTCATCGTTTAAATAACCGGCTATCGAAGCATTCGGAACTATCACTCCGACGGCCTTTATAGGCTGGCTGTAAGCGCTTAGCGAGCCATAGGTCGCTTCTAATTTAACATAGCCTGACGAATCGGGAATTAATTGTGCCACGGCTAAATCCGTAAATAAAGCCACGCCGCTTTCAAGATTTTTTGATGTGATCGAATCTTTAAAATAACCGTTTTCAAGACTGACCGATATTAAGCCGTTTTCGGAAGTCATGATATTTCCGAATTGATCTAAAACCGATAATTTAAAAGACGGTATTATCGTCGAATTAGTTATCTCGCTAACTGGCAGAGCAGGATCGAAAACTATCTTAGACGGGTATAGCTTTATATATTCGATAGTTCTAAAAACGAGCATTACCGATACTTCGTTAGCGCCCGGGTGCTTCAGGGCGTCTTCGGCGTTTAGTAAGTAAACCGTGCCCGAGCCCTGCCAGATCGATTCGTAAATATCATTAGCGCGCTCTTTAAGACGCGCTGTCACAACTACCGAATAAGTGTCGCCGGCGGGGATTTGATTTTCAAAAACGAACGAGCCGGCCGCATAATCGACGGTCTGATTAACCGCTTCCTTTTGTGATTTAATGCTTATAACGCTTATATTGACCGTTCCGACTGCATTAACCGGAATACTCACATAAGCCTGCGAAGGCGTGCGGTTCGACATATTAAGTTTAACCGCTAAATTCGACTGGCCGTTATAAAGAGCAGCAGTAGAAGAAGAACTGCCGCTTCCGCCGCCGCAGCCGAAGATAAATAATGACGGCAGGCATAATAATAAAATAAAGGCTATGATCAAGCCGCCTTTATTTAAATTAAAATTATCATTGATTTTTAATATTCCATTCATAATTTTATTAACGGATTTATTCATATTTAAGTCTCCTATATCACATTTAATTTACATACCATATCCATACACTGTTTTATATAGTCCATTCGTATAGTCCAAAATCTTTTTATTCTAACTTAAATTTATTTTAAAGTCAAGAGATTATAAGCTG
>CAYTCW010000114.1:3062-8582 GCA_964436235.1 uncultured bacterium | reverse complement strand
CAAAATCTTTTTATTCTAACTTAAATTTATTTTAAAGTCAAGAGATTATAAGCTGTTTATTAGTAATTTATCAGGCAATTCTATTTAGAATCCGGGCAATTTAATCATTTCATTAAAAACAACATACTTAATATTCGTCAAAATGTTATTGTAATGCATTAATAAACATGATATAATAAAATCCGTAATTATAAAAAAATAGATGTCAGAAAGCATATAAACCGGCTGTATATAATAAATTCGAAATATAGATATAACTAATATATCAACACAAAAATAGCAGAAAATAGCAAATGAAAACAATAGATAAAAACGATATAACTAAAATAACTAATATACTTAAGCCTATTTTATGGGATTATAATATTGACGCCTATCGATTTTATCTGATAATATCCGGTGAAATAAGCGCCATCGGTCATTTCGATTTTAACAAAGCGTTTATCAGGGCGCTTGAAAGGCTTTACTGGTATGATTTAATTAAATTATTCGGGCTCGATTTTATAAAAGAAAAATTAACGCCCGAAATAATAAACGGCATTAGAAATATCGATTTAAGGAATAATTATGATTTCGTACGAAAAATATTACACTCAGAACCTTTACCCGTTTCAGAATGGAATTCTTCGTATCGTAAAACAATCGGGCGCACCGTTTTATCTCAGCGGTGGAACCGCATTAAGCAGGGCTTATTACAATAAAAGATTTTCCGACGATCTTGATTTATTTATTAATAGCTCTGAAAAGTTTGATGAATACAGTCAAATTTTATTTTCGGCTCTCGAAATTAATCAAAAAACTGAAAATTATAAAATTAACTTTTCAAGCGTTAAAAAATTCACCGATTACATGCAGTTATTTTGTATCCGCAAAATAGACGATAAAGAAATAACTTTAAAAATCGATATTATAAATGATGTGGAAGCCCGTTTCGGAGATTTTATATATAATGAAACACTTGGAAAAGTTGACAGTATTAGAAATATACTATCCAATAAGATATCGGCCATAACGAGATTAGAAGCTAAAGATCTCGCAGATATATGGATAATAGCTAAAAACAAAAAAATTTACTGGCCCGATATTTTAAATGAAGCTAAACAAAAAGAAGCCGGAATAGATCCCATAACAATAGTTAACATTTTAAAATCGGCTCCCGTAAATGTTTTCGACTCAATTAAATGGTCGGAAAACATAGATCACAAACAGGTATATGACGATATTCAAAAAATTGCTGGGGATATTCTTTCGGGCTCAGAAAACAGCCTTTCACATGACGGAAATGAAATATAATATCCACAATATAAGCGGCGCGGGCCGTCTGAACAAATAAATCAGGAGGTCTTTATGAAGTTGACGGGTATCTTTAAAAAAACTATCGGTATCTTTATTCTTTCAATTTTCTTACTTTCGGCCGGATTACCTTCTTTTGCCGCTTCGATCGATTCATTCGAAAAAGCGGGCGAGCTTGAAAAAAACGCTTCTTACTTTAAAGCGGTTAAAATGTATGAACGCGCCGTGCGCGAAGCTAAGCGCGAAAAAAACGATGATTTATTAATTAAATCGAACCACCGCATAAAACAGATCGAAAAAATATTAATTTCATATCCTTTCAGCAAAAAAGAAGCCGGAAAAGCTCTTGCAAAAGCTCTTCCCATGGTAAATCAAAAAGAACGCGACTCATGGTTCGAATCGAATAAAATCGATGATTATATTTTAATAGACGGAAAGCCTTATTACCAGCAAACTTTCATTGCTAATCTCCTTTTCCGCGACGACGATTTATACTATAGAGTCAGTAAATCAAAAAGCAAAGCCTTTTTCGGAAAACTTTACGATATTATATTCAGAGCCGAAGACGCGGGATTCAAACCTGATCCGGCCATCATAAATATTAATCCTATAGACTTTCTCGGCACTCAAACGCTTAAAGTGCCGCGCAAAAAACTTCCTGAAACCGGACTTTTACAAATATGGTTCCCGATGCCCATAATCAGCTCGGCGCAGACTGACGTCCGTTTTATATCCTTCAGCCAGCAGCAATATTTAAAAGCGCTTCCTAAAACCGATACCGACATAGCGCTTACATATTTCGAAGTGCCGCTCGATAAATTAAAAAAAGACCTCGAAATAGAAATTAAATTCATGTTCAAGCGTTATGAACAAAGGTTTATAATTGATCCCGCTAATTGCGGCGAATATGATATTGAAAGCCCGCTTTATAAAAAATATACGCGCGACAATAAAAACACGGCCATAACGCCGGCTATAAAAGCTAAAGCCGAAGAAATCACCGCGGGCGAAAAAAATCCTTATTTGGCCGCGAAAAAAATATATGACTATGTAGTCAATAATATAAAGTATAGCTTTATGCCGCACCTGGCGCTGTGCGTGCTTGAAAATCCCGAATCGGTATTCGTTCACGAACGCGGTTACGGCGACTGCGGCGCTCAGAGCATGTACTTTGCGGCGCTGTGCCGCGCGGTCGGAATTCCTGCTAAATCTTCGGGCGGTTATCAGCTCGTGCCCGGTTTCGCCGGCCCTCACTTCTGGGCCGAATTTTATCTGCCAAACTACGGCTGGGTGCCGGTCGATACCTCGATAGCTCAAAGCGTTGACCGCTCATACGGCGTAACCGCGTCGCAGAAAAAAAGATTCAAAGAATATTTCTTCGGAAATATGGACCCTTACAGATATAACATACAGCGCGAAACCGACGCCCTTATATCGCCAATATCTCAAGATCCAGTGTTTTTACCGCTCGCGGTTCAAATGCCTGTAATCAACGTTAAAGGCTCGAAACAAAATATGGAATTCACTCTTTTAGAATACTGGAAACAGAATATAGAACCGGTATATTAATATATTGTTATATTCTTTATAAAATAAACAGTTTTAAAAACAGCCGGAACTAATATCCGGCTGTTTTTATTTTAAATTCAGCTAAAATAAATAAAGGTCGTATATTATAAATAAAAATATGTTTTAACGAAAAAAAAAAGGCGCACAAGCAAAAAACCACCGGCTGATTAACCGGTGGTTTTTATTTATTGAGTAATTTAATTTCATATTAGTGCTTTGAACACCTAAATATGAGCCGTTCAAGTGAATTTTGCCGTCTTGAAGTCTTTAGAATGAAACCCTTAGGAATTTCGTCCGTCACCGGAGAAAACCTCACTTATATGCAGTTACTCAGGCTTTCAGAGTTCTTCTTGTAATTAACTAGGACCCTATTGGTTCGATCCTCCCCGATACGCTGTTTTGAGCCTTTCGGTATTCGCTAACCACACCAATTTGAACATTTTGTTACAAACGTTCTACTATCACTCTCTTAGCATTTTGCCTGCTTTTAAGTAATCGAGCACAAACCGCAAACGCGTCTTCTCATAATTGAAAAGCCCTTTAACTTCCTCCGTCGCTATGGCAGCAAAAAAATCAGTTAAAACTTTTTTACCTCTCCACATCCGCCGGCAGTCGAAAATCTTTATTGAACGGTGTTACCCATTCGATTTTCTCGCCCGTATTCTTACGGGAACGCTTGCTTCCTTCTTCACGGTTTTTTACTCTTTCATGTTATAAAAAGTTTCGAGTAGTTCCGCGTCTTGCCTCAACGCAGCCTTCCGCTTTCAGGTTTTCTAAACCTCTTAACGGTTTTCGCACCCCGAAAAATCTTGCGCAGTTTTTCATGCGCTACATGCCTGAGTTTTACTTTCATGGCTTTTATCTTTCGCGAAATCCTTAAAACCTTTCGATCTTAGCTGCCATCTTAAACTTTGGATTTAACGAGTCTTAAACCGGGGACCGGTAAAATTTCGTTAAACTGTTTTTCATGGCCTTTATCCTTCGCGAACGCCTCGCGCAATAGCGATATGGTTAATCGTTTATTAACGCGCCGTGCCATCTTAGTAGTTTTACCTTTTAAGGCTTTCCCCTTCACGAAGCTGTTTGGCCTTCGCCTACTTTACTTTTTCGCACTTCAAACGGCGGGTATAAATTTTAACTTGCGCTAAATTTTACTTATCCGTCATTTTGTGCCTTAAAGTTTATCATTCGTGAAATCGGCTTTCCTCCGCATGCGAAGGTCGCCTGCCTTTTTAGGTTTTTTGTCCTTTTGTCAACCTGCCGTGAAGCAGATTACTGTCGGAGCTATTCACTTGTCAAACTGAACACACTTAGTTGTTCAAAGCAAAGTAATTATAACACAATAATTATCGCATGTCAACATTTATTTTAAAATATTTAAAAATGTTTTTTATCACTCGAATTACCTTTATTTGCAAGGTTTATAATCTGTCAAAGTTTTTAACTTGACCGGTTAAAACCATATTTGCTATAATTAAACGGTTAATTTATTCAGTTAAATTCATCGCATTTAATTTCAGTAATTAAGTTCAGTCAATAAGTTTAATTAATTAATAATCGCCCGGAGGTTATTTTCTTTATGAACGCTATATTAATAATATCTTCTTTCACAAGACACCTTTTCGCTATTTTTTTTATCGCCGCTATTGCTTCTATCATTGACGGTATTTGCCGTCCTGAATTTATCTGTCAGCGAAGTTTTAGCCTCTGAAAGCGGCGAAACTGCCGTAAATGAAGAATATGAAATCACTACCGGTGAAATTACTATTAAAACCGATAAAAAAGTATATACGCCGAACGGCGTTATCGCGATATCGGTAGCTAATGACTCTACCACGGCCGTTTTCATTCATAAAAACGACTCTATTGCCATTAACGCCATAGAACGCATTGAAAAAGACGGCACTCACAAAAAAATGCTCGTGCGCGATCCTAATGTACGCTATGACATAGCGCCTCCGGAAGAATTCACCGCGGGCGAAAGTTATAAATTCGAATGGACGCCGATTTTTTATGAAAAAAAAGAAAGTAAACAAAACGGTTACGACATTTATGAAAGCAGCGCGCTTCCAGCCGGCAGATACAGGCTCGTTTTTATATTTCAAAAAAGGCCGTCAGGCGTCATTTCAGATTATAAGTGGATACTGAGCAATTCGAACGAATTTGAAATATCTGAATAAAATCGCGGAATTAATTAACGAAATGGCCCGGCATAATCATAAGCGATAAACATAATTCGGCATATTATAGACTTAATACAACATTAAACCGAATTTTAATCTATTATAAAATATAAAATTAAGTTTCCCTGACCGCATTTACAATGCCGGCTTATTAATTTCGTTATCATATATCTCATTTTAAGAATTGAAGGCATTCAATGGATATTGAATATAAAACAGTTGATAAATAACACTGCACGGTATTATCATTTTAATAAAACTTTCTCAAATTGATACAAAAATATATTTCAGTAATTTTTGGTAATCATTGAAATCTATTTGATAACCGATATTTTTCGATTATTTTCAATTTTATATTTTACGGCATGCGAATTGCTTTTGCATACAATGTAATTATTCAGCTATAAATACAATAACTGAATTTAATTAATCATTAAAAATCAAGGCGGCCGTATGTATAAAAATTTAAAATCAG
>CAYTCW010000114.1:0-2962 GCA_964436235.1 uncultured bacterium | reverse complement strand
ATTTAATTAATCATTAAAAATCAAGGCGGCCGTATGTATAAAAATTTAAAATCAGCCATAGTATTAGGTATCGAAGGCCGCGCAATAGAGGTTGAAATTCATTCCTCGAACGGCCTTCCGGCAATCACGATAGTCGGGCTTCCCGATGCCGCTACGAACGAGTCTAAAGACCGCGTCAGAAGCGCTATTTATAATTCCGGATTCGATTTTCCCTTAAAACGCATCACGGTGAATCTGGCGCCGGCGCACATAAAAAAAGAGCACGCTTTTTTCGATCTGGCAATCGCTCTCGGCATTTTAAGCGTTTCGGGCCAGCTCGAAGAGGCCGTCGATTTAAGCAAATGCATTATAATAGGCGAGCTGGCCTTAAGCGGAAAGCTGCTGCCGCTCCGGGGAATATTGCCCATAGCCGTCATGGCGCGCAATAACAATTTAAAACTCATCGCTCCGGCTGCAAATATAAATGAAATAAAAATAATAGAAGGCCTTCAATATTTCGTTTTTAACGATCTGAAAGAAACCGCCAGGTATATTGGCAGTAACGAATATACTCCCGCCGCGGACTATTTATCCGGCGATAATACCGGCGCGTACGATGAAATAAATAACACGCCCGATTTAAAAGACGTGATCGGACAGTCTTACGCCAAAAGGGCCCTTGAAATCGCCGCGGCGGGCGGTCATGCCCTTTTAATGCGAGGCGTGCCGGGCAGCGGTAAAACTATGCTTTCAACCTGCCTTCCCGGAATTCTTCCGCCGATGAATTTCAGCGAAAGCCTCGAAGTATCTAAAATATATTCGATATCAGGCCTTTTAAAAAGCGATAAATTAATCGAACGCAGATCGTTCCGCGCGCCGCACCATACCATATCGGAAGTAGCCATGATAGGCGGAAGCAGAATACCTAAACCCGGAGAGGTATCGCTTGCGCATAACGGCGTTTTATTCTTAGACGAATTCACCGAATATAAAACCCCCGTGCTCGAAGCGCTGAGACAGCCTTTAAGCAGCGGTTGCGTCACTATTTCAAGAGCGAGCGCCACATACACTTATCCGGCGCGCTTCACTCTCGTAGCGGCGTGCAACCCCTGTCCCTGCGGATACTTCGGCGACGCTAAAGTAGCCTGCTGCTGCCAGTCTTCATCGATCAAAAAATACAAAGCTAAATTTTCCGGTCCTATCATAGACCGCATCGACATCCAGATAGACGTCCAGCGCGTCGATATCAAAGATATTAAAAACTCTAAAAGCGCTGAAAATTCAGCGGCCGTGGCAAAAAGAGTGCTTGCCGCGCGAAAAATACAATCGAAACGCTTAGCGGCAAATGCCCGCGGCGAAAACGGCGCGCCCGATATATTCACAAACGCTAATATGAGCGTCGGGCATATAAAAGAACATTGTAAAATTAATACCGAATTAAGCTCCATACTTCAGTCTTTCGTCGAAAAGCACAGCATGTCGATGAGAAGTTATTATAAAATATTAAAGGTAGCAAGAACCATAGCCGATATCGAAGAATCTGAAGATATCAGAAAGGAGGACCTGCTTGAAGCCATACAATACAGAGGCGGATTTAATTACTGACGGCGGATTGATTTATACAGCATTAACGCGCGGCATAAATATGAATAAAAAAAAACTCGGCGCCGCAGGAGAGGATTTTGCCGAAAACTATCTCGCACTCAATAAATTCAAAATTCTCAAAAAGAATTTCAGAACCCGCTTCGGCGAAATCGATATTATCGCCTTTAAAGACGATACAGTTTTTTTCTTCGAAGTAAAAACAAGAAAATCGAATATATACGGTTTTGCCGAAGAAGCCGTCAACCGGCTTAAAAAACATAAAATATTAAACACGGCGCTTCGATATATCAATGAAAACAAGACGCTTGGCGGCTTTAATATGAATTTTTCATTAATAGCCATTCAAATCGAAGCGGGCGAAATAGATATTAAAATAATACCTATGAACTGAATAAATTCATCGGTCATCTCTTAAATTGCGAAATAACAATAAAATTTATGATTATGCAAAAACTTTGAAAATTTCATATATAATGCGTTCGGCCTGCACTGGATCTTCGCCATCGGTAAGAATCGCGGCCGTAACCGGACCGTTTTTACGAACTAAATGATAGCACGCCGCCGAAGCTCCCGGGCCGCCGCCTGTATGCCCGTAAACAGGCCCGTAAGGCGAGCCTATATCGATCATAAGACCGGCGCCGTAATAAGGATTATAAAAAGGCCGGCCTATTACTCCTTCTACTTTAATTCCTTTAACCATAAGCTCGAGTTGAGCTTCAGACACGAGGCAACCGTTAAAAAGCGATTTATATATTACGGCCGTTTCATAAGCGTTCGACGATACCACGCCATGAGAAACCCATTGCGGATTATATATTTCATAAACATCAGCCGGCGATTCTTTAGTGCCGAGGTATCTGCTTAAGCCAAATAAATTATCTTTTAAAGACTCAACGGTAGTTGAAACCTTAGTATTTTTAAGATTTAGCGGAACGCATATAAAAGATTGCAGCGCATCAAAAAAAGACCGGCCATACTCTATTTCAACTATTTTTTTAAGCAGCATATAGCCTATATTGGAATACGAAAATTTTGAACCGGGAGTAAATAAAAGTTTTTCGCCAATCGTACGATTTATAAATTCATCAAAACTCCATGGCGTCATGCCTTTTTTAACTGCATCATGATAGTCCGGCATACCGCCGTAATCGCTCAGGCCGCCCGTATGCATCAGCGTATTCAAAATAGAAACAGCCCCCGAATTTTTTACTAAAGGAAACCATTTATCAAGACGGTCTTCAACTGACAGGGATTTATTTTCGGCGAGTTTTAAAATAAGTGCTGATATTATAGTTTTTGTCAGGCTGTAAATATAAAAAACTGGCGTATTACCGCTGCCCGACGAATATTTAAAACTATTATCATTGCTGAAGGTTTC
>CAYTCW010000113.1:2270-14262 GCA_964436235.1 uncultured bacterium | reverse complement strand
TAGACGTTTACAACACGAAAAATATTTTAGTTAAGTTAGCGCTTATGCCCCTGTGCCCCCTTTACTCTCCCTGAATATAAAACTGCGCGCGCGTGTCGCGCGCAGTTTTGTAGCATCGAAATAAAAAGGCTATTATCATAGCCTTTTTATTTCGAGCGGTGTTTGTTGCTAGCTTCGAAGTTTTTTATTAAGTTTCAGCCATAAAGTCTTTTCCTGCCATTTGTCAGTTTTGCCTTCGCGCGCATGCGCGCGAAGGCGTGCTATTTACGCACCACCGGAACTTAATATTTCAGCTCGCGGTAATGCTCTAATACATAACAGCTTTTACTACATTAAAGCATTATTAAACATATTTGTTTAAATAAAAACTTTATTTACGAAGACTTTTGCCTCGTACAATTCGAGTAATTTTTAGAAGTGTAATTATTAGTGTCGATTTACAACAATTTTTACCGCGAGCCATTCATTTTAATTTTAATGATGTATTTATTATATCGATTAACGGTGAATTTTTGTCGTGAGCTATAATACATAGTTACGGTAGTGCCATTATTGCTACGCATGTGCGCGCGCTGCGCGCACATGCAAACAAGCAAACTGGCAGTAAAATAAGTAAAAGGCAGGAAACAAAACAAAACAAGAATGAATAAATGAAAACTAAATTACAGCCTTAATAGAACAAGCTATCGATAAACTAACAAAAAAGCGTCAGGCAATTTGCGGATAGAGGGTGGGTAAAAGGGAGGGAGAAAGGGTTGCTAACCCTTTCTCCCTCCCTTCAAAAAAGTTTTTAATTAAATATATTTTTACCCAAACGATTTAAGGAAAAGTTCTATAAATTTTACCAGAAAATATAAAGTAAAAAGCTGAGAAATCCTGTCAGCACAAATAGCATGCTGTACCATAATCCGGCGATTTTAGCCAGCACTCCTTTTCCGCCTGAGGATTTTTTATTATTCCACATCTCGCCGCCGGAAGTTCTTGTGTTCTTAAAGGATTTTTTAACGGCGGTTGTCGTATCGCTGCTATCGGCTGTTATTTCGGAAGCGCTGCCGTCGGGGTTATTGCCGTTTGTTTCAAATGACGCCTGTTTTAAACCGCCCGCGTTTTTTCTGCCAAAAAGTATGTCGTAGGCGGCGTTATCGTCGGCCGCGCTTCTATCGGCGGGCCTGTCGCGCTCCGGTTTATTGTTGTTATTAGCTTCGTTAAATGCGGTGCGGGTGTCAGGTTTATTTTCGCCGAAACTGTTAAAGGCTGGTATTTTGAAGTCACGGTTAGTATCGTCCGGTTTATTTTTAGACGTTTGTGTTATATCGTCCGGTTGAGATTTATTTTCGCCGGTTTTCATAAATTTAGACGGATCTACCTGCATGGAAGTCAAAACATCCGTTTTATTGATCTGATCGGATACGAAATTAACGAGCGCGTTAAGCAGTTCGTCGATAGACTGGTATCTTGAGGATATTTCGCTTGTGATGCATTTGAATATAATATTTTTAAGCGACTCGAGCTGCTGCGGGTTGAAATTTTTAGAATTATACGCTTCTAATCTAAAATCTTTTATCACTCTAACGTTTCTGACGCTGAGTCCGTCGGTCTGAAAGAGCTGTTTGTGAGTCAACAGTTCGTAGAACAGGCAGCCGACGAAAAAAATATCGGTGTTTACGCTCGATACTTTATTATCGTATTCTTTATTTGAAATAACGTCGCGCGGTATATGAAACTGCGTGATTTTAATCTTGCCGTTGGTCTGATAGATTATATCGGAGTAAGTAAGCGCGCGATATCTGACGTTTTCGCGTAAAGCATAGCCGTATGCTCTGGTTAACTGGGTAATTATATTAATAATCTGCGCCAGCGAGAGTTTATCGCGTTCTTTTAATATAGCCTGTATGCTTTTGCCTTCGAGGTGTTCGGATGCGACGAAAAATACGTCCTGATAAAAATCTATGTCGTATATTTTAAGAAATAACGGCGAGTCAAGAGCCGCCATAGCCTGAAATTCCTGTGTATATCGCTGTACGAAATCAGGATTTTTAAGGCGTCTTTGTTTTATGGTTCTTATATTAACGTTAATTATAGGCTCTTTGACCGTCTGCGCCAGAAAAAGCATTACTTTTTCGTCTTCATCGATTTTTTCTAATAATTTATATTTATCTTTGAGTAATTTCATCTTTTAACACCTGCCTCTATATCTTTAAAAAAAACGTTGTCAAGATAAACCAATACTTTCATAGTTCCGTAGCCGGTAACGCTTAGATCGACTTCTTCGCCTGGATAGTGGGGATTTTTATATACTTCGCGAGGGCCCATGTCGTCGAGCAATACCATTTTAACTTCACGGCTTTTCTGGCCGGGCGGAACGATAAATTTAATAATTTCTATCTTTTTGTCGCCGTCTCCGGCAGGGAGATTATCGACTTTAACTGAATCAGGTGCCGCGGTTTTACTTTCGATCAATGGCGCCGGAATTTCTTTGCTGCCGGCTTCTATTTTAATGAGATTGCTTTCGTTTGATTCTATGTTGACGCCGTCCGATTTAATTATGACCGCGTCGCCGCTCTGGCCGGATGCCGGCGCATCGGAGTTGTCGCATACTATAAAATTTATCGCGGTTTTATCAGCGGCGCTCGTTCCCGGGGCCGGTTCCTGCGCGAGCACTATGCCGGAGGCCGTTCCGGCTTTTTTTTCATAACCGATCTTACCGGTTTCTAAATTAATCTTGCTTAAGACTATCTTAGCCGATTCAATGCGGCGTCCTACTAAGTTAGGCACTTTAACGCTGGTATTAGCCTTTCCCTGCGATATCAATAAATCGATCTGCGCGCCTTTAGGAGCGGGTTTGTTGCCTTCGGGCGTCTGCGAGATAACGATATCCGAAGGTATGGTTTCTGAAAATACATAAGATTTCTTGCCTATTAAAAAGCCTTCTTTTTGTATTGTAAACGCCACGTCGCGGACGTCTTTGCCGGTTATATCAGGGCAGTCGATGGTTTTAGCGCCGAGCGACAGGATCACTTCTAAAACGCGGTTTGCTTTTACTATAGTGTCGGGCGGCGGGTCTTGAGTGATAATGCAACCTTCGGGTATGTTGTTGTCGTGCTTTTTATCCTTTATATCAAGCTGAAGTTTATACTGTTTGCAAAGTTCGAAGGCGTCTTCTATGCGCACCGGCATACCGTCGTGCGATACGAGGTTGGGCACTTTAGTTTCTTCTTTGTTAAAAAATGAATCCATCATTTTAATCGAATACATTTTAGCGAATTGAAATAAAATAACGAAAAATATTATAAATATTAAAAATTTAAGCAGTGAAATAAGAATATTGCCTTTAAATGTATTATTGTTTATAAACCGCATTATATATCCTCCCGATCATTTGAAGCATTGTTCTGCTTAACCTGTTATTATTTGCCGTCGCCGCCGTTAATATCGGCGTTATTGCTATTATTATTGCTATTTATATTTTTATTAATTTCGTTATATAACATTCCGCAGGCGGCGTTTATATCCTGGCCGCGCGAGCTTCGCACGGTAGCGTTAGTGCCGCCATTTATAAGTATATTTTTGAATTCCGATATTTTATTTTTAGACGGCGCGCAGAAGCCGTTTGTGGTGCTGTTCATAGGTATTAAATTCACGTGGCACATTATATTTTTTAATAATTCGTTTAATTTAACGGCGTCGCTTTTTTTATCGTTGACTTTATCTATCAAAACATATTCGATAGTGACTCTGCGTTTAGTCGTATGAGTATATTTTTTAACCGCGTCGATAAGCGCTTTTATATTATACTTTTTATTAAGCGGCACCAATTTATCTCTGAGCGCGTCTTCGGGGGCGTGTAATGAAAGAGCGAGCGTAAGCGGCATGTTTTCAGCCATGAGTTTTTCTATCATAGGCACGACGCCCGCCGTTGAAACCGTGATCTTACGCATTGAAACATTGAGCGCATCGGGGCTGTTTATAATTTTAATCGATTTAATAACGCTTTCATAATTCAATAAAGGCTCGCCCATGCCCATATATACCACATTTGAAAGGCCTTCGCTCGAGTTTTTTCCGTCGAATGCCGCCGCGAGTATCTGTCCGATTATTTCGGCCGCGCTGAGATTTCTGATAAATCCCATTCTGGCGGTCTGACAGAAAGCGCAGTTGACAGGGCATCCTACCTGAGTGGAAACGCATACTGTATATTTATCGAGGCTCTGGTTATCATAAATTTTAACGGTCTCGATTATATTGCCGTCTTTAAGCTCCAGCGCGTATTTAACCGCCATTTTATCGTTCGAAACGCTTTTGCGTTTTATTTCAAGTATTCCGGCGTTGAAAATTTCGGCGAATTTAAGTCTTTGCGCCGCGGAAAGATCGCTCATTCTGTTAAAATCGCTTTCGCCGTTGTTAAATATCCATTTATATATCTGCGCCGCCCGAAATGTTTTTTCGCCCGTTTCCTTGATTTGCGCAGCGAGTTCACTTAATTCAAGCCCGCATATATCGATTTTGTTTTCATTATTCATAATTATTTTTTAACCGGCCCGTTTTTTATCAGGCGCGCTATGAAAAATCCGTCCATTCCACATGTGTAAGGGAAAAATGTCTGGTAGCCGTTTTCGATAGTTTCGGTATCTACTCCCGCTTTTTTGAACCATTCGATAATGTGAGGCGGGAAAGGCGAAAGCTCGAATTCCGGATTATTTTTAATGAATTTTTTAATTAAATTGATAGTTTCGTTAGGCTCGAAAGTGCATACCGAATATACTACGACGCCGCCCGTAATAACGTGCGTTGCAGCCACTTCAAGCAGCTGGTACTGTATTTTAGACAGCGCGTCTATATTTTTTTCTTCGAGCCGCCACTTGAGTTCAGGATGGCGCCTTATAATGCCCATGCACGAACACGGCGCATCTATAAGCACTCTGTGGGCCGTTCTGGTCTCGTTCATTTTTAAAACATCCTGCAGTTTCGGGGTTATGCAGGTAATACCGAGGCGTTTGGCGTTGTCTTTAATTTTTTGTATTTTATGCGAGAATCTGTCGTAAGCTAAAATAAGCGACTGGTTATTTGAAAGCTGTGCCAGATGAGTGCTTTTTCCGCCGGGGCTCGCGCAGAAATCAAAAATAACTTCCATCGGGCGCGGGTCCACTACGTGCGCGACGAGCATGGAGGCTTCGTCCTGTATATAGAAGTAACCTTCTTTAAAATAAGTGGTGGCGGTTAATTCTGAAAAATTCTTTAAAATTATGCCGTCCGGAACTAAAGATGAAAGTTCGGGCTGGAACGAATTAAGCGCCGTCATCATAGCCTCGGTGGTCGTTTTAAGCGTATTAACGCGTATCGAAATTCTCGGCGCGTTATTGTTAGCTTCGCATATTTTAATGGCGTTGAGTTTGCCGAATTGCGCCGTCAGGCGTTCTATGAGCCATACCGGGTGCGACAGGTGCAGCGCGAGTTTTACATTTTCGGCCTCGTTTTCGAATTTGATCAGCCGTTCGGAATGTTCGCATACATTTCTGAGCACGGCGTTAACGAAGCTGGATGAACCGACCGGGCCGTAAGATTTGGCTAATTTGACCGATTCGTCAACGGCGCTGTAGTTAGGCACTTTATCTAAATAAATGATCTGGTAAACGCCGAGCCTGAGCGCTAAAAGCAGCCATTTATTAAGCCTGGTGAATTTTTCTTTATGCTCGATGAACTGAAGGATAATGTAATCAAGGGTGTTCTGATGGCGTATTACTCCGTAAACTAATTGAATCGCGAAATTTTTGTCGAGCGTGTTAAACACGTTCTTCTGGATAATGTCGTCGATTACGATGTTAGAGTAAGCGAGCTGTGTTTCGACCTGATACAGTATGCGTATTGCGCATTCCCGGGCATTAATCATAAATTACAACCTCATTATAAAACGTTCACTATATAAGCTGTCAGTTTCAATAAATAAAACTGAAACAACTCAAGTTTTATATCGGCTGATATTTAAATTAATTTAATATAATGCCGCACTTAATTTTATTTCCTCTTAAAAAAGAGTCGCAGCTTTGTATGTTACGGGAGGCTAACTGGAGGGTTTTGATTTTAAGAGCCGTGTTCTGGCCGCAGGCTATTACAAGCCCGTTTTTTTCGCAGGCGCAAATAACCGTTCCGGGGATTGAATTATGATTTTGATATTCGGGCGCGGGGCTCGCTTCGTGTATTTTGATCATATCCGAATTTATAAAAGCGTAAGCTGATGGCCAGAAGTACAGGCCGCGGACAAGATTTGAAATTTTTTCGGCGCTAAGGCTCCAGTCTATTTTACCCATAGCCTTATCGATTTTTTTATAGTAAGTGGCCGAACTTTCGTCCTGCGCGACGCGCGCGGCTTTATTACCGGCTATAGCGGTCGCGGCTTCGCATAAAAGGTCTGCGCCCATTAAACAGAGCGTGTCATGAAGGGTTTTAGCGTTATCTTCGGCCTTGACATCATATTTTTGCTGCAATATGATATCGCCGGCGTCGAGCTGTTTGATTAAATAGATAATGCTTACGCCCGTGACGGTTTCGCCGTTGATAAGCGCCCACTGGTAAGGCGCAACTCCTCTGTATTTAGGAAGAAGCGACGGGTGCAGGTTTATAACGCGGTCTTTGAATTCGGCCAGGATTTTATCGCCGATAATTTTACCATAAGCCACCACGGCTAATAAATCGGCGCCGGACGATTTTAAGATATCGAGAGTTTCGTCCGTGTTGAATTTTTCGGGCTGATAAACCGGAATTCCAAGTTCGAGCGCGGCCGTTTTTACCGGCGGCGGCTTCAGTTTCAGCTGCCTGCCTGAAGGCTGGTCGGGATTAGTTATCACGCCGCAGACGCTGTGGCCCGCAAGGGCGGCAAGCGCTTTTAACGGCGGTACGGCAAAATCCGGAGTGCCCAGAAAGAAAATCTTCATTACGCTTTTTGCACCGCTGCTTTCAATCCGGCTTTTTTAAGCTGTTTTTCGATTAATAATTTATCTTTAGCCTGAAGTTTATCTATGAAAAGAACGCCTTCGAGATGATCGCATTCGTGCTGAACAACTCGCGCTTCGAGGCCGGATGCCTCTTTTTCAAATTTATATCCGTCAAGGCCGTACGCGCGGAATTTAATCGATGCAGGCCTCATAATTTCAGCCGTTATATCCGGTACTGAAAGGCAGCCTTCTTCGTATGCGCTCAGCTGTTCGCTGCGAGATATTATTTCGGGATTGATAAGGACCACGGGCCCGTTTCCCGCGTCGTAAACGACAAGCCTTAGCGATATTCCTATCTGCGGCGCGGCAAGACCTACTCCCGGCGCTTTATACATTGTTTGTATCATATTTTCAGCGAGCTGTTTGTACTGCGAAAATGGTTTCGAGCAATCATTCGCTTTTTGCCTCAGCACTTTATCGGTGCATATATATATTGGCAGTATGGTCATAATAATCACCTCATGAATTTACAGGACTATTCAGGTTCACTTATTAAAAAGTGTTATTCGGCGAAACGTCCACCGATATTTTAACACATTGTTTTTTATTTGTAAAACTATATTTTTTAAGTATATCTAAAAGGCTTTCTCTTATAATGTCTTCGGAATCGGCGTATATGAAGATGTTATACCTGTATATGTTCTGTATTTTAGGCACGAGAGATGGAGCCGGGCCGGTAAGGCGGATTTTAGCGCCGGCGTTTAAATTTTTAATGCGTTCGTTAATTTCATGTATTATTTTATTAGCCGTTTCTAATATAAGCGTTTCTTCGCCATGGGCGAAGCTTATTTTAACCATTTTACAAAACGGCGGATAAAAAAGGCCTTGCCTGATCTGTGTTTCGCTGTCGTAAAAAGAGGTAAAATCGCTCACGGCGGCGCAGGTAACGGCGTAATTATCCGGGTTATAGGTTTGAATGACGCATTCGCCTTCTATTTCACCGCGCCCTGTGCGGCCTATTACCTGGCATAATATCTGAAAAGTGCGTTCCGAAGCGAACATATCGGGCATATTAAGCATGGTGTCGGCTGAAATGACGCCTACGAGCGTAATATTATGAAAATCGAATCCTTTGGCGATCATTTGGGTGCCGATAAGAACGTCAATTTTTTTCTTAGAAAAATCATCGAGTATTTTGGCGCTTATTTTTTTATTGGTTAGAATATCTGAATCGAGTCGGGCCACGCGCGCCTGCGGAAATTTAATGCGGAACTCTTCTTCCACTTTTTCAGTTCCGGCGCCGAAAAATCTTATATACTGGCTTTCGCATGCAGGGCATTTAACCGGCACTTTTTTTGAGGCGGCGCAGTAGTGACATAAAAGTTTCTGTTCGAGCATGTGAAAGGTCATCGAAACGTCGCAGTCGTCGCATTTAACCACATGCCCGCACGCGCGGCATAAAACGAATGTGCTGTGGCCGCGCCTGTTTAAAAATAAAAGGCTCTGCTGATGCTTTAAAAGCCTGTCGTTTATTTTTTCGGTAAGCAGCGCTGAAAAGATAGATTTATTTTTATTTTCGGTAAATTCGCGGCCCATATCCACTATGTGGCAGGAAGGCATTGGCCTGTTTTCGACGCGCTTTTCAAGTTTTATAAGTGCGGGGTAATTATCGTCGGATTTTTCATTTATAACCGAATAGTAAGTTTCGATCGAAGGCGTGGCGGTGCCCGACACTAAAACGCCGCCATTGATTTTAACGCGCATTCTTGCGACTTCACGCGCGTCGTATTTAATGGCGGAATCCTGTTTATAAGAAGAATCGTGCTCTTCGTCGATTATAATGCAGCCCGGCTGTTCAAAAGGCGCAAATATAGCGGAGCGCGCGCCTAATAATATTTTAACGCTGCCGTCGGCTATGCGGGAGTATATGGCGTCTTTTTGACTTTTAGTGACCTGCGAGTGCCAGATGGCGAGTTTGTCGCCGAAGGCTTTCTGGTAGCGGTGCTTTAAATGCTCGGTTAGAGCGATTTCCGGCACTAAAACTATGGCCTGGCGGCCGGCGGCTAAAACTTCTTTTATAATTTCGATATATACTTCGGTTTTACCGGAGCCCGTAACGCCGAATATTAAACTTTCATGATATTCGCCTTTATTGACGTAGTGGATGATATTTTTAATTGCGGCCTGCTGTTCGGCCGTAAATTCTATTGCGCGTTCGTCGCCTAAGTTATAAACGAGCGGGCCGGCTTTGTCGTATTCGAATTTTTGAGGATTAACCGATTTAGATATATATTTTAAATTAATAAGTTTATTGACGGAATTTTTAATTGTAGCGCGCGTTGACAGCAGGCATTTTTCGATCGTTTTAAGGTCGGCTGCGCCGTGATTATATAAAAACTGAATAATAAGCCTTTCATTTTTAGTCAGCGAGGCGTCTTTGACGACTTCGAATACGTCCGCTTTACGGTTGAAGTCGAAATATAATTCCACTTTTTCAGCGTGATATAGAAGCGACGGCGGAAATATAAGCTCGAGCGCCATTCCTGGCGCGCAAAGGTATTTATTGCAAATAGCCGCCGAAAGCTGCATTAAATCTTCGGGCAGCGGCGCGCCTTCGATAATATCGTATAAAGGCTTGACTAACGCCGGGTCGTAATCGCAGGTTTCACAGCATTCAATAACGTATGCGGCGACGGGTTCGGACTGGTTTTTCATCGTAACGTAAACGCGGCTGCCGCGTGATATCAAACCATTATATTTATCAGGGATTTTATAGGTGTATAACTGATCGACGGGGATCGGAACGGCTACTTTACAATACATTATTACTTAACGGCCTTCCGTTTATTATTTTTAGATGCCGTTAACTCTGATATATTATCTAAAATAATGCGGGCGCATTCGATCTTAGAGGCTTTATCGTAATCGGCGGGTTTGTTTTCCGAGCCTTTTTTAATGATGGTGATTTTATTGTATTCAGAGGCAAATCCCGTTTCGGTAGATGAAACGTCGTTTAATACGATCATATCCATTGATTTAACCTTCATTTTATTGACCGCGTTGGTTAAATGATTGTTGTCTTCGGCCGCAAAACCTACTATTATCTGATTTTTTTTGACTTTAGCAGCCGCCTTCAATATATCGGGCGCCGCGTTCAATTTTAATTTATCGTTATTGATAATATCTAATTTAGCGGCTTTTTTCGATAATTTTTCGCTGAATGTAAAATCGCAGGGCGCCGCGGCTGATATTAAAATATCGGCGTTTTTAAAATTATCGATGACAGCCTCGAGCATATCTCCGGTAGAGACCACTTTGATTAATTTATCGACGCCGGCAGGCGGCTTTATATCGACAGGCCCGCTTATTAAAGTAACGCGCGCTCCGGCTTTAACCGCCGCTTCCGCGACCGCATAACCCATACGCCCGCTGGAAGGATTGCTTAAAAATCTCACGCTGTCGATGAATTCGCGTGTGGGTCCTGCCGTTATCACTATATTTTTATTATACAGCGGCCCGTTCTTTTCAACCGGCGTTTTAATATTTTCAGCCGCGGTTTTTTCGATTAACGCTGCGATCTCTTCGACTGGAGCCATACGGCCGCGGCCGACCGAGCCGCATGCCAGATAGCCTTCGGCCGGTTCTATTATATTATAATTATCTAATTTTCTTAATTTATTTAAATTATCCATAAAAATTGGATTATCGTACATATTAGTATTCATCGCCGGTGCGATAATAACGGGTTTTTTGCACGCGGCCATGATTGTTGTCACCGCGTCGTCGGCTATGCCGCAGGCTATTTTAGATATAAGGTTATAAGTGGCGGGCGCGGCTACGAGAATATCGCACCAGTCGGTCAGCGCTATATGCGCTATGACGGCGTTATTTGAAAATAAATCGGTTATAACTTCGTTTCGTGAAAGCGATTTGAAGGCGGCGGCCGTAACTATTTTTTGAGCGTTCGGAGTCATCGCGGTTATTACCTCGTGGCCCGCCTGCTTTAATTTTGAAACTAAGTCTAACGACTTATAAGCCGCTATGGATGAAGAAACGCAGAGCACTATCTTTAAAATTAAAATCACCAGCTATCGATTGGATTAAAAAAGCGAATTTTTTATTATTTATTATTTTATTAGATTATTCATTATTTGTTTATAATAGATTTATTCATATTTTTTTCGATTATTGCTTCACATTCGCCTACTGCCTGGTCGAGGTCTATATTTTTAACTATATAATCATAACTTGACGACATTTCTATTTCTTTAATGGCATTGTGAATCCGCTTTTCAATAACTTCTTCCGAGTCGGTGTGGCGCTTGAACAGCCGCTGCTTCAGCTCTTCGATCGACGGCGGCGCTATGAATATTAAAACTGCGTCCGCGTAATTATCTTTAATATTGCGTGCTCCGCGCGTGTCGATATCTAAGAGAATGTTAATTCCTTTAGCGAGAGCGTCTTCGATCTGCCTGCGAAGCGTGCCGTAATAATTATCGTGTACTTTAGCGTGTTCTATAAAAGCGTTTTGTGATATTAACTTTTCGAATTCTTCGACGGTGGTGAAGATATACTCGCGGCCTTCAACTTCGCCATGGCGTATCGGCCGCGTAGTCATCGATATCGAGTAAGTCATCGTATCTTTGAATTTATCGAGTATCGCGTGCGCGATAGTGCTTTTACCGACGCCTGAAGGTCCGGATATTACGTAAAGTCCCGCCATATTACTCATCTTCTCCGTCGTTATTATCGGTTTCATCGTCCTGCTGAGGATCCTGCTCAAACGCTTCTTCTTTTTCGAATTTAACTTCTTTATCTAAAAGGCGCCCGGCGGAAGTTTCCGGCTGTACCGCTGAAAGGACTACATGGTTGGAGTCGGTTACTATTATTGCCCGCGTGCGCCTGCCGTGAGTGGCGTCTATAAGCATTCCGCGCTCGCGCGCGTCTTCTTTGAGCCGTTTCATCGGCGCTGAATCCGGGCTCACTATAGCGACGATCCTGTTAGCCAGAACTATATTTCCAAAACCCACGTTAAGTAATTTAATACTCAATTTAATCTCCTT
>CAYTCW010000113.1:0-2170 GCA_964436235.1 uncultured bacterium | reverse complement strand
TTATTCTGACGAATTCTTCGAGCATTTCAGGGTTTATAAATTCGAGCCGGTCGGTTATTTTATGATAATTAGGGTTTGCGCCGTATTCGTCTTCTATAAATAAAAAAGCGGGAACGCCGGCGTTAATAAATGAAACGTGATCGCTGCCCCATACGTTGTAAGACATGGTTATTTTTAATTTAGCGGCCTGTTTGGCTACGGCGAGAAAGTTTGAAACGAAAGGATCGAATGACTGGCGCGTCTGCCATAGAGACGATATGGGCGGCACTCTGTCGAAGCCTATCATATCGAGGTTGACCATGCCAAGCACTTTCGTTATTTCTCCGCTCGCTTTAAGCTGGCTGACATATGCTTTGCTTCCACGCAAGCCGAGCTCTTCACCGGCGAAAAGAACGAACCTGACTTTATGAGCGAAGGGGTATTTCGATATTATATTAGCTACTTCCATAGCACCTGCCGAGCCGCTGGCGTTATCGTCGGCGCCGGGCGCCTCTATCGACGGGTTCGGCGACATCGAATCGAGATGGCCGCCTACTACATAAAATTTATCGTCGTTATTATTTACGCCGCCCGCTGCCAGAGCTTTTTTCTGCGCGACTACATTATATTGTTTTTTGCCGCCGTCGAGGTATTCGACGAGATTAGCGTCAAATCCCATTTTTTTGAACTCGCCTATCGCGAAATTAGCGGAGTCAAGGTAGCCCTGCGAATATGAATATCTGGTTTTAAAATTTTCGAATGTTTTTATATAACCGGTCATTCTTTTAAGATCGACGCTTACTGTGCCGGCGTTTTTAACCTCAGGTATATCTAAATATCTGAAATTAACCGCTACGCGTATATTTTGCTTTAATGATTCGAGTTTAAAGTGATTGCTTTCTTTTTTCGATATTTTATTTAAAATATCATGAGGCGCCTGAAATATAACATAAGGACCAGTTTCGTATATTATATTGATATCCGGGGCGAATTCATCGAGCGGCGAATCTAACCCGCGCTTAATGGCAAGCATCGGTTCGCTCATTTTACTTTCAGTCAATATTTCGTTTTTAACGGCCGTCTGAGCGGGAATACGCGGCCTGCTGCCGGCCTGATACGATATGAAAAAATCATTGTCTAATTCGCACCACCAACTCATGTTTTTATCGGCTTTAAAATCTGAAAGCTCGCCGCGCTCGAGCTTGCTTATATCTAAGAGCATGTGCCGCAGCGTTGATTTAACGTTTAAATTGCCGGCTTCTTCGGCGGCGAATAAAGCGGTGAAATTAAAAACTATAACCATAAGGGCCAAAATAAAAGATAAACGATGCATAAATACGCTCCTTATATAATAAATGATACTCAATTCGTTTGCGGTTATTTCGATTCGTTCATTATACATTAAAAGGGCGGAGTTGTCAATTTTGTACGGATAAAAATAAGGTTTTATGAAAATTATTTTTTGAAGGGGAGGGAGAAAAGGTTAGCAACCCTTTCTCCCTCCCCTTCACCCCTCCCTCTTTCGGCAAATTGCCTGACGCTTTTGTGGGAGGTGTCGATAGCTTGTTCTGTAAGGGCTTTAACTTAGTGAAGCTCTTTGCGAAGTGTTAGAGAATTGCCTTTGAATTTTTTCTTTATTGTTTGCCTGCTATTTGCTTATCCATCCATCTATTCACGTATTCATTCATTCATTCATTCATTTGCTTGCTTGCTTGTTTGCTTGTTTGCTGCTTTTTACTTATTTACCTGCCAGCTTGCTTGTTTGCATGTGCGCGCGGCGCGCGCACATGCGGTGCATTAACGGATCAATGCAACTTAATTCAATTGCTCGCGGGAAAAACTGCCGCAAATCGATTTTAATAATGGCACAGTTAAAAATTAATCGAATTGTATAGAACAAAAATTTTAGTAAATTGAGTTTAATCAAGTTTGATTTATACAAATATGTTTAATAATGCTTTAGTATAGTAAAAGTTGTTTTGCTTTAAAGCATTGCCGTGAGCCGAAATCTTAAGTTCCGGCGGTGCGTAAATAGCACGCCTTCGCGCACGCCGTGCGCGGAGGCAAAACTAACAAAAGGCAGGAAAGATGTTTATAGCAGGAAAAAAAAACTTCGAAGCTGGCAGGAAATACCGTTCGAAATAAAAAGGCTATGATAATAGCCTTTTTATTTCGATGCTACAAAACTGCG
>CAYTCW010000112.1:0-14324 GCA_964436235.1 uncultured bacterium | reverse complement strand
AGGCCGGCCGGACTGGCATTTGGTAAAGTTCACGAAGGCAAAACAGCCGAAATTTTATCCGTTTTTGTCGAAAAAGAATATCGAGGCCGCGGGGTAGGCGAGCGGCTTATGACCGAGCTCGAAAAAATATTTGAAGAAATGAATTGCGATGACTGCGCGCTTGTTTATATGACCGGCCGTGAAACTACCGTAATGTTTGAAAAACTTCTCGCTAAACGCGGATTTAGCGAGCCGGTATTTCGTAAATTAGTCTGCCGGGCGTCCTGCAAATTATTTATAACCTGCGGCTGGGACCGGTATTTAAAAAAATTGCCTGCCGGATATAAAATAATTTCCTGGAGCGAAGTTAGTGAATCTGACCGGGCCGAATTAAAACTCGATAATCATAAGAACAAATGGATAGCGGCTGATTTAATGCCGTTCGATTACGAAAGCGGTTATGAACCTGTAACAAGTCTTGCCATGCGCTATAACGGCGCCATAGTAGGATGGGTTATAAATCACCGGATCGCTTTAAATACCCTTCGTTATACCTGCAGTTTTTTTAAACCGGAACTTCAGACCGCCGCAAGAATTGTGGCCATGTACTACGAGGCGGTGCTGCGTCAGAATGCGGTTATGCCGTCAAGTCAGGCTATATGGACAATACCTTCATGGCATCTGCGAATGATCGATTTTGCTAAACGCCGTATGGCGCCCTACCTTGATTCGATAAGTGAAACCCGTGAAAGTCGAAAAAAAATAAAAGCGTCGGTGTGAGATTTTATGAATGATAATAAGGATGTATGCCTCGTACTTATGCCGTACGCTCCCGTCGAACGGCCTTCGATAGCCATGGGAATTTTAAAAGCCTGCCTTGATTCCTCGGGTATTTCATCAAAAATCATATACGCCAACCTTGCCTTCGCCGATATCGTCGGGCTAAAGCGATATAACACTATTTTAAAAAGCTATCGCGACTTTCAGACTGGCGAGTGGACTTTTTCCGCCTGCGCTTTTAAAGGCTATAATTACGATCATAGCGGCTATCTTGATTTTATTAAGGGAAAACTTGATAAAAACAGCATTAAATATCTTGAATTACTGCCTGCTATAGAATCTGAAACGAACCGCTTTATCGAAAATCTCGCCGATGAAATAATAGGTTACTCTCCTAAGATAGTCGGCTGCAGCTCGACATTTCAACAAAATTGTCCTTCGCTCGCCCTTCTTCGCGCCGTAAAAAAACGCAGCGGCGGCGTAATAACGATGATGGGCGGCGCTAACTGCGAACTCGAAATGGGCGTTTCAATAGTAAAATTATTTCCATGGATTGATTTTGCGGTTTCAGGAGAGCCAGAAGAATATTTTGGCGATTTTTGCGGCAGGCTCATTAAAAACGCCGGCAAATTAGAATCCAGTAATATACCGCACGGCGTTATAAGCCGATTGAATTATCATCGATATTTATGCGCCAAAGAAAACGCGGGCCACTACAATGAAATTCCGCGCAGCTACGTAAAATCACTCGATACCGTCGCGGCGCCCGATTATTCGGATTATTTCGATGCGCTCGCAAAAGTATCCATAGCTTCGGAATTTTCGCCGGGCCTTCCGTTCGAAACTTCACGCGGCTGCTGGTGGGGAAGTAAACGCCAGTGCACATTCTGCGGCCTTAACGGGCGGGGACTCGACTACAGGCTGAAATCGGCGGAACGCGCCGTTAACGAATGCCTGCAGAATTCGCAGCGCTATAAAATAAATAAAATCGAGTGCGTCGATAACGTTCTTCATCCTTCATATATCGAAAAATTCCTGATGGAATTAAAAAAACACGGTGATTATAATATATTCTACGAAGTCCGCTCCACGCTTTCTAAATCGCAAATTTTTGATCTGGCCTCAGCCGGCGTTAAATGGGTGCAGCCGGGCATTGAAAGCCTGCATGACGAGGTTTTAAAATTAATGAATAAAGGCGTCAGCGCCGTTAAAAATATCGAATTTCTTAAATTCGCCAGGGAAGCCGGAATCCGTTCTTCATGGAACATGCTGTCAGGATTTCCGGGCGAATCGGATCGGTGGTACGGCGAGATGGCTGAATTTTTGCCTTTACTCTTCCATCTCCAACCGCCTAACAACCTTATTAAAATTTTTATCGACAGATTCGGCAGTTATCAAAAAAATCCTGAAAAATACGGTCTGAAAATTTCTCCTTTGAAAGTTTTTTCATACATTTATCCTTTTGCGCCTAGTGAACTTGCCGGACTTGTATATTATTTTGAACAATCCGATAATGAAGAATTTAACGATCCGAGAGTTTTTGAATCGCCCGGTAAAATCGCTCTTCAAAAGGCGGTTAGCCGCTGGATCATCTCTTTCTGGTCGGCGAATCGGCAGATGCTTACAATGACTTGCGGCGGATCTGATTATATAGTATCTGATTTTCGTTCGTGCGCCGTAAAATTGAAACATACGCTTTCGGGCGCGGATTATTTCGTTTATCAAGCCTGCGATACGTCTAAGACCGTAGAAAATATCGTTGAATCGATAACGGATAAAAACCCTGAAATATCGGAAGGCGAAATAAAAGATTCTATTTCAAAACTTTCCGAAAATAAACTTCTTATAAATATTGGCGGCCAATTTTTAGCGCTGGCCGTCAGCGGCCCGCTTCCGGCACTGCCGGATATAAAAGATTTTCCGGGCGGATTTTCTAATTGATATTTATATAAAATAAAACTTTATTATTTTAAAAACTCGCCGTCAACGCCGATCTTTCCGGGGCCGTTCAATACCCAGATGCCGGCCGAGCAGCCGTTGACATGAAACGATATGGTTGAATTGCCGACGGTAATGCTTCTGCCGGTAACCGCGTCCGTATAGGTGCCGTTGCGGATGCCGCCTACCGTTATGTCCTGTCCGCCGCCGGCCGCAAGTCCGACTACCGCGTAACTTTCGCCGTCGTTATGATCGCGCACGAAACTTATTCCCGAGCCCCATTCGTTAAAGTGAGACATTGGCGCTTTTTGCAATGCAGGCACGGCGCGCCTTATCATGTTGAGCCGTTTTATATGAGCGTATAACGGGTGCGCCGCCGATCTTTTCAATTCGGCGCCTCTTAAATGATCGCCGTAGTAAGCGCGGCCGGTAGTGTCGAGCGTGTCTTTTTCGCCGCATATATCCTGAGGCGCGCCTTTCATGAATTCGGTTTCTTCGCCGTAATAAAGGCACGGAATTCCGCGGACGGTCCACAACAAATTATAAGCAAGCGCGGCTTTCCAGGCTTCTCCGCCGAAGCGGTATTTGAAATCGTTATCGGGGCCCACATCGTGGTTCTGAAAGAAAGTGACTAATTTAGTGGCGTCTCCGTAAATCCAGTCCATGCCGATAACGCCGCCTATGCCGTTAAAATTACCGCGCGTCACGTTATCGCGGAAAGTGGAAAAGAGCGAAAAATCAAGGACTGAAAAACCTGAATCGCCGCCTGAATGAGGATTGCGAGGATCGCTTCCGGTGCGGGTGTACCACCACGGCCGTATTTGCGAAGGCGCGTTGTCGCCGCCGAGATCGCCGAAACCCGTGCCTTTTACCAGCGCCTCGCCGAATACGAATACCGAAGGCTTGCGGCGCTTCCATTCGTTAACGTAAGTAAGCAGTTCGTTTCTTTCGATATGCTTGACCGTATCGACGCGTATCGCATCGACGCCCATGTCAAGATATAGTTTGACTGCGCCGTTTATATAGTCTTTTACATTCCGGTTTCCGGTGGCTAAGTCTATAGTATCGCCCGCCATGTGTTTAGTTTGAAGCGCATAAGGATTTTCCCAGTCGCCGCCGGCTATAAATCCGTTTAAATGATACCATTTCGGATCGAGCGTCATGGCGTCGGTGCCGAAAAATCTGTTTGGATCGTAATTTAATTTAGGGACCGCAACGCCCGTTTTCGGATCAATGAGAGGAATTTCGCCTTCAGGATCGGATTTCTGTCTTTCGCGGAACCAGGCCGGCGCGGCGGGATTATCGTTATCTTCACGAAATTCGGATTTATAATCGCCGAGATTTTTTTCATAAGGCCAGTTGAAAGTTATTCCGCCTTTTCTGAAATATTTTACAGGCAGCCTGTCTATGAATACTTTGCCGCGGATGCCGTAATTGGAAGAATGGTTGACGACGACATCCTGTATTACTTTAATGCCTTTGGCGTGGCAGATTTTTATAAAATCTTCGTATTTAAAATCTTTCGATTCGATGCGCGGGTCTATTTTAGTCCAGTCGTAGGCGTGATATCCGTGATAATCAAGGCCGCTTCGGTTTTCGACGGGCGGAGTTATCCATATAGCGCTGAATCCGAGGTCTTTTATATAATCGAGCTTCATAGCTAAGCCTTTTAAATCGCCGCGCCAGTGAGGGTCGCCGATCTTTACGCGGTCGCGGTTGTAGTAGTTATTGCTTTCGTCGCCGTCATAAAAACGCGTGGTTATTACAAAATAAATAGTTTCTTCGCGAAAATCGAAACCTGAAGGCGCTGGAACGGGAGATGGTTGAGGCGCGGGGGCGGGCGCCGGCGAGGGCTGAGTCTGGCTGTTATCCGGCGGCATTGGCGGAGCATCTATCGGTTTAAGCGTGTAAACCAAACGTCTTTCATCGAAGGTAACGCCGTATTTTGCGGCGCGAAGTATATCGGCTTTTATATTGCCGCCTTCCGGGCGCGCTATTCCCATCTGCGGCAGAGCCGCCGGCGAATCGCCGTCGCCCCAGTTGATCTTCCATGAATTGTCGGCCGCGAATTTATACTCGATTTTGCCCTGCGGCAGATCGATATGACCTTCCCATAAAGTGCCGCTGGTGTTTTTGAGAGCGCCGGAAGCGGCGGCGGGGTCCCAGCCGTTAAAAGAACCGGCGACCTTTATTACGCCGTAACTTGAACGGCCTTTAACGAAATTGCGGTTGGCCGCCGATAAAACCTGCGGCGCAGACAGCAGCAATATAAAATAGAAGGCAAACAATAAGCTAAGTTTTTTCATGTAATTCATTAGAGACCTCCGCTTTATTTAATCGATTTCCGGTTCAGCCTCAATTATACTATCATATTTCCACCAATAAATAAATATTAAAAAAATCGTTTTTTGATATTTTTCGATTTGACATATAAGAAAAAATAATATATAATCGACTTGATTTTTTTATGATTTTTAACGTTATAAACGAAAGGGTGAATTTAATGGCTCAAGTTATATTGCAACAGGTGACTAAAAAATATGACGGTAACACCGAATATACTATATTTCCTACCGATTTAAGCATTAAAGACAAAGAATTCCTGGTAATGGTAGGCCCGTCCGGCTGCGGTAAAACCACTACGCTGAGAATGATCGCCGGTCTCGAAGAAATTACCGATGGTAAAATTTTCATAGGCGAAACTCTCGTTAACGATCTGCAGCCTAAAGACCGCGATATAGCAATGGTTTTCCAGAATTACGCGCTCTACCCGCACATGAATATATTCGATAATATGGCATTCGGCCTCACGCTGAGGAATTTCGCTAAAGAAGAAATACAGAAGCGCGTCGAAAATGCCGCTAAAATACTTGATTTAACATCATATCTTGAAAAAAAGCCGAAACAGCTATCGGGCGGCCAGCGCCAGCGCGTGGCCTTAGGACGCGCTATCGTCCGCGATCCTAAAGTATTTTTAATGGACGAGCCGCTGTCTAATCTCGACGCCAAGCTGCGCGTATCGATGCGCGCAGAAATCAGAAAGCTGCACAAACGCCTCGATTCCACCACTATTTACGTAACCCACGATCAGACGGAAGCTATGACCATGGGCGACCGTATCGCGATATTCAATAAAGGCCGCATCCAGCAGGCCGATGAACCGCAAAAAGTGTACGATCATCCATCGAATAAATTCGTGGCAGGCTTTATAGGCTCGCCCGCGATGAATTTTATTAAATGCACCGTTAAAAACACCGGCGGACAGAATTTCGATATATGCGGCCTGAACAATGAATTCAAAATTAAATTCACCGATAAAGACTCGAAACTATCTAAATACAACGATAAAAAAATGACTCTCGGCGTCAGGCCTGAATGTTTCGAATTGTTTAAAGACTCCGCCGCGGCTGAAAACCTTATCGACATCAATGCCGATCTGGTCGAACTCCTCGGCAGCGAACGCTGCGTTCATTTTAAAATAGGCGATGACAACGCCGTTGCCAAGTTCGAATCGGGCTGCGGAGTTCACGAAGGCGATAAAATCAAAGTGCGCGTTATCACCGAAAAGATACACCTTTTTGAGTGCGATACCGAAGACGAAAACACCATCGTATAATTGCAGTTCATTAATTAAGCGGCGCGGCCTGCCCCTTTAGTCGTTATCTCGCCGTATTTTTACGGGCCGTTAATTTACGGGCAGCCGCGCCTGCTGATCAATTATCAAGTTATAAGGACCGGGTGAATAAATGAAAATTACGACTATTTTTAAAAGTTTTTTAACGACGGTTATCATTTCGGCATTATTGCTATCGACAGCTCCCGCCCGCGCCGCCGAACTTGAAAAAGCAATCCCGGCCGATGCTTCGGCCGTTTTGTTTTTAAATTACGCTAAAAATAATTTTTACGAAAAATCCACTAAATTTTTTAATCAATTAGCTTCTCTCGATGATAAAAAACAGACCGACGCGCTTGGCGAAAAAATGGGGATAGTGTTTAACGATCCTAAATTTTTAGCTTCGATCGCCTCCGTGGCCGGTATTTATTTTGACGATTTAATTAAAAATAAACCCGCGGCAGGTGAAATTCCGGTCGCGCTCGTCTTAAAAATGGCCGATAAAGACGCCTTTATGGTTAACCTGCAAAATTTTAAAGCGGCCGTTTCAAAAGATTCGGCCGATAACGATTATAATCTTTTCGTTCAAAAAGGCTCGCTCGAAGCTGAAATAATCGAGAAGAAAGATAAATCCGAATATTTCGCCTTTGTAGTCAAAGACGATCTTTTAATAGGCGGCTTCGGCGCAAAAACCGCTCTAAGGGCTATTGCTAAAGTTTTAAACGCGCTCAGGGACGAAAACGGGTCGCTCGCTAATGCGCCTGAATATAAACACGCTCTGAGCGTAATACCGGCCGATACGCCCGTTTACTTTTATACCGCCGGCGCTTTTATTAAAAAATACGCCGCCGAAGAAAGTCTGCTGCCGGATCTCGATTATATCAAAAACGCATGCTTTTCGCTCGATATCGCCGGCGAGAGCATTACCGCTTCAGGCGCCGTAATAACCGATAAAGACAATGCTAAAAACACCTTCACTAAATATTTTACCTTTGAGGGCGCCGATCTCAAAGCGCCCGCCATGCTCGATAACGATACGATGCTATATATCGGCGGCCGTTTTCACTTAGATCCGAAATTGATAGCTACGGACCCCGATCTTAAAGATATCAAATCGCAGATCAAAGAAAACCTCGGTGTCGATTTCGAAAAAGATATCATGCCATGGCTTGCCGAAGAATTCTTTATAGCTTTTTCAAATTATAAAGTGCTGCCGCTTCCGGTAATGCCGGCGCCGCGCATCTACTTCGGTATTAAATCCAAAGATAAGGCCGCTTGCGAAAAATGCATGCAGCAGATGCTTCCGTCTTTCAATCTCAGCGAGCTTAAAAAAGACTCGATCGCCGGTGTTAATTACTTTTTCTCGCCAGTGCCTACTCCTAACAATCTGATGCCGGAATTCGGCCTGACACTCGCTTACGTTAACGATTTTATGATATTCGCCTCATCGAAGGATGCGCTCAATCCGCTTATAGCCGCTAAAACCAGCTCCGATAAATCGCTTTCCGGCAATAAAGAGTTTGCCGCCGGACTCGGGCCGCTGCTCGCATCTTCGATATTTACAGCTTATTATAATAATTCGCTCGCCGCCGAATTTATACTTAGCCTGCTCGATTTTTCGCCCGGCCATAAACTCAGCGAGCTCGAAAAAGATGTATTAAAATTAGTAAACGGTGTTTCGGGCGGCTTTACCTTTAAAGACGCCGCGCTTCAGTTCAGATTTAATTTAAATGTCAATAAAGAAATGTATAATAAAATTCTCAGCCCCGAATGGATTAAAAAAGCTGAAAAAAAGTAATGAATTACAATAAACTTCAAATAAAGAAAGGATGATATTTAATGTTAAAAATTAAAAACGCCATTTTCCTCTCAGCGTTTTGCTGCATGTTATTTTTCGCTTCTGCCGCTTACGCGCTTACGCCCGTCGAAGACTGTCTTCAGTACATCCCCGCTTCGTCCATATTTTTCATAGTGTCACAACATGGCGAAAGCGCCTATAATAATTTCGTAAATTTCGGAATCAGCGAGGCTTTTCCCGATATCAAAACGCTTATCGCTAATTACGAAAAGAAATCGCAGATCTCGCTCGGCGAAGAACTTGGAATGGCAAATTGCTATCTGATGGCTTTAAGTGAAGTTAATCCCGTAGGCCTTAATTTCGAATTTATAACGGCTTTATCGGTTAAAAATATAGGCGAATATAAAAGATTAATCGATAGAAGCGTCGAAGCTTATCAGGCTAAAAGATTCAAAATAACCACCATAGGCGGCCACGATGTTTTTTCAGTCTCGTCGCCCGATATCAAAACTCCGCTTTTTTATTTGATTTCTTCGAATATTGTCATCTCCTCTAATAAACTCGAAGGCCTTTCAAAAGCGCTCGATATCCAGAAAGATAACGCTAAAAACTTTTTAAAATCGATTCATTACCAGCAGATCAAAAGAAAATACGATATCGATTCTAACTTTTACGTATGGATCTCCGGCCGCGTAATTTCCGAATATTTAAAACTTTTCGGCGCGGCTAATTCGTCTTTAATTATGAATAAAGGCGAAGCCATGGGCAAGATTTTCAATAATTTTGCCGACGGTCTTGAATTTATCGGCATGAAGAAAAGTTTAAACGAAAACGGCTCCGAGAGCGATATATTCATATCTCTCAATGAAACGGTAGCTAAAGTCATCAAAGCTAAAATAAACTTCGCTAAAGGTTTTAAAAAACTCAACTACGAAGGAATCGAGCTTAACTCGCTCAAACTCATACCCGAAGCGTGCGACGCCATAGCGGCCGCTCACGTGGTGCTTCCGCCTTTCGAAGACCTTATGGCTTCCGGCAATACAAAAATCGCCCGTTTCGATATCAAGAAGCTCAACGACAGACTCGTTAAAAAATTCAAAGCCGGAATCGATACTTTAGTTTATCCATGGGTTGCCGATGAATATTTCGCCGCGCAGTTTTCAAACGCCGAAGGTTTTATGGCCGGAGTTAAAATAGGCGATATGAAAGCGTTTGAAAAATCGCTTAGAAAAGTCGAAAATAAATTATATTCGACTAACTACCGTTTGATCGAATCCTATAAATATAAAGGCGTAACGGTAAAAACCGCTTCTAAACGCGTTAAAAAGAACGAAAGCAAAATCGCTAACACATATTTTGTAATAGGCGATTACGCCGTTATGACCTCGAACGGTAAAATGGCTAAGATAATAATCGACACATTCAACGATCAGCTGCCGTCAATACGTGCCAGCAGAGCATTTGTCGGTTCTTGCGATTACGCCGCCGGCGATAAATATAAAATATTGTCATGGTTCAAATCCGAAGTTATGCTCTCAGAGATCGCGCCTTATCTGGGCGGACTCATAGATACCCATACGATGGACCTTTCGAAAATTAAACTTAAAAATACAGGCATAACTAATTTTATAACAAGCGGCGGACAGCACTTTACCATAAAATCAACTTACTAAAATATATGTGCCGCGGCGCCGGGTGCGGATACCTGATCTTAACGGGACACGCGTTATCGTGTTATATACAATATCATAATTCGTTAATATAGTTCGCTTCGGGGCTGTCTGAAAAGTTCGGGCGGCCCCGAGGTTTAAAAATAAAGCGGTGGAAAATGATTAATATAATTCAAAAAGGAAATATACGCTCAATCAATATCAGCCTTAAAAAAGGCGTTAAAAAAACGCCGGTCGAATGCGTTGAAATAAACGCGGAAGGCATCGCATCCGACGCGCACGCCGGCGCCTGGCATCGTCAGATATCTTTATTAGCCGATGAATCCGCGGAAAAAATGCGCGAAATCGCACCCGAAATAGGCCCCGGCGATTTCGCTGAAAATATTACGACGCGCGGTATAAATTTTAAAAGCGTCAGAATCGGCCAGAAAATAATGATCAATGATAAAGTATCGCTCGAAATTACGCAGCTCGGAAAAGAATGCCACGATTCGTGCGAAATTAAGGAAAAAGTCGGTTATTGCGTAATGCCGACCGAGGGCATATTCGCTAAAGTAATAACCGGCGGCGCCATTAAAACAGGAGACGAGGTAATAATATATGAATGAAGAAAATAAAATTATAATCGACGGTCAAACGGAAGAACAACCGAAAGCTAAGGCTAAAACAAAAGCGAAGGTTAAAGTGAAAACGGCGGAAATCGAAGATGGTAAAGCCGCTCCGGCGGTCAGTGAAATAGTAAAAGATTACGACTATGCTAAAAAAATAGCGGCTGAACTTAATATCGGCCGCGCACAGACCGAAACCACTCTCGAATTGATTCGTGACGGAAATACGATACCGTTCATAGCTCGCTACCGTAAAGAACAAACAGGCAATCTCGACGAAACGGTTTTAAAAGATATATACGACCGCTACGAATACCTGCTTAAATTAATGTCGCGTAAAGACGAAGTGGTGCGATCTATTACCGATCAGGGCAAGATGAGCGATGAGCTGTTCGCTAAGATAATCGGCTGCGATAAAATGCAAACGCTCGAAGATTTATACCTTCCTTATAAGCCTAAAAAAAGAACGCGCGGCACTATCGCACGCGAACTCGGATTAGAGCCGCTTGCGCTTTTAATCGAAGAACAAAAAACTGAAACCGGCACGCCCGAACAATACGCCGAAGCCTACGTCAATCCGGCCTCCGGAATCGCCACTGCAAAAGACGCTATCAGCTACGCTCTTGATATCGCCGCCGAAAATATTTCGGATAACGCCGAATTCAGAAGCATTGTCCGCGAATTTTACAAAACTAACGGTGTGTTGTATTCGCTTAAAAAAGAAAAAAAAGCTAAAAAAGAATCCGCCGATAAAACGACGGATAAAACTTCGGCCGATAACGCGAATCGCGATTTCGATTTTTTTAAGGGTAAAAAAGCAGATCCGCTTGATTTCCAGAATTACTTCGATTATAAAGAGGCAGTATCGAAAATACCGCCCCACAGAACGCTCGCAATTAACCGCGGCGAAAATGAAGATTTTTTAACCGTTAAAATAATACTTGAAGCCGAAAACGAATTAAGATTATCAGAAATCGCTTCTAAAAAATTCATCAAAAATCCTAAATCGATATTTACCACACATTATCTCGACGCCGTCGCCGACGCTTTAAAACGCCTCGTTATTCCATCTATCACAAATGAAATAAGGAGCGATTTGACCGTTAACGCCGAAGCGCACGCGATTAAAATATTTTCTAAAAATCTCGAAGCGCTCCTGCTACAGCCGCCTTTATATAATCGCGTGGTCATGGGCGTCGATCCCGGATTTCGCGCCGGCACTAAAATATCCGTCGTCGATCAAAGCGGAAAATATCTCGATTATATGACCATATACCCGCATCCGCCCCAGAACGATGCCGCGCGCGCTTCGAAGATAGTAGCCGCGCTCGTTAAAAAACACGGCGTCGAGCTTATAGCTATCGGCAACGGCACAGCTTCGCGCGAAACCGAAGCCTTCATAGCTTCAACCATTAAAGAAGAAAATTTAAGCGTTAAATTCGCCATAGTATCTGAAGCTGGAGCTTCGGTTTATTCGGCAAGTAAAGTCGCCACGGCGGAATTTCCCGACCTCGACGTGCTCGCGCGCGGCGCCATATCCATAGCGCGCCGCGTACAGGACCCGCTTTCGGAACTCGTTAAAATAGAGCCTAAAGCTATAGGCGTAGGCGAATACCAGCACGACGTCAATCAGAAACAGCTCAATGAGTCTCTCGAATATGTGGTCGCATCGTGCGTCAATAGAGTCGGCGTCAACCTCAATACAGCCTCTTTTATGCTGCTGAAGCATATTTCCGGCTTGAATGAAACGCAGGCCGTCTCGATCGTTAAATATCGCGAAACTAACGGTAAATTCACTAACCGTAAGGCGCTTAAAAAAGTGCCGAAGATCGGTGAAAAAACATTTGAACAGGCCGCCGGCTTTATTAAAGTGGCCGAATCTTCCAATATCCTCGACAGCACATGGGTCCACCCCGAATCATACGAAGCCGCGCAAAAAATGATCGAATCCGCCGGACTCGAGCCGGCTAAATTAAAAGGCAGCCAGGGCCTCGCCACCGTGCGCGAAGCGTTTATGAATATCGACGATAAAAAAATATCGCAGTTCGCCGAAAAACTTTCCATTTCAAATCAACTCGCCGCCGATATCGCCGCCGCGCTTAAAAAACCCGGGCTCGATCCGCGCGAGGAAATGCCGCCTATCTTGCTTAAATCTGACGTGCTTTCGATCAATGATATTAAAACCGGAATGAAACTTACCGGCACCGTCCGTAACGTAGTCGATTTCGGCGCATTCGTCGATATCGGCATTAAAAACGACGCACTGTGCCATCTTTCACACTGCGCGGATAAATTTATCAAACACCCGCTCGAAGTCCTTAAAATAGGCGATGTAATCGAATTCACCGTTATCGATATCGACGCCGCGCGCGGCCGGGTTTCGCTGTCGTTGAAAAAAGAACCCTTCGCGGCGAAAAATTTCGATAAATCGAATCGGCCCGCTGGCGAGGGTCACGGAGGTAATAATAAAAAACCCCACGATAACAGACAGTCAGCTAAAGATTACGAACGAAATAAAAGAGACGATTTTTCGTCGGTCGAAATTAAATTCGGCAAATTAAGATGAGCGGTAACGCAGATAATACCGCTATCTTCAGTAGCGGCGGTAATACGGTTAATAAAAGCGATAACACCCGTAGTAAAGGTAAAAATATAGCGGCGGTTTTAATGTATCATCACATCGGCGATCCGCCGCCTAAAGTTAAGCTGTGGGCACTGTACGTCTCGCGGCTTAACTTCGCTTTTCAAATGTGGTATCTTAAAAAAGCCGAATACAACGTTATATCATTAGAAGCACTTGGCGCCTTAGCCGCGGCCGGACGCGAAATCCCGCCCTACAGCGTCGTTCTTACCTTCGATGACGGGTTTTACGATTTTTACGCGAACGCCTATCCCATACTTAAAAAGTATGACTTCGCCGCTACCGTGTTCGCAGTTACCGGACAGTGCGGCCGTAAAGCCGATTGGGAAGGCATCGAACTCACCGGCACCGGCGATATTATGAATGAAGCCGAATTGAGCGAAATTACTCAAAATTCAAAAATTACAATCGCGCCCCATACCGACGGCCATAAAAAACTTTCCTCGCTTTCAGCCGCCGATGCCGAAACCGAAATAGCCGCTTCTATTGCGGCCGTTAAAAAAATAAGCGGCCGCGATGTTAAAACCTTCGCGGCACCCTACGGCGATTATAACGCTGAAACGATTGAAATATTGAAAAAATATAATATAGAATTCGCCGTTACCACAGTTAACCGCGCATTTAATTCTATGACTGACAGCCTTCTTGAAATACCGCGAATAATCGTGCGCCGCAATAACCACCCGCCCGGATTCGTATATAAACTCTACCGCACCTTCAGAACTTAATTGCGATTTTAACCTTTAAAATCGTTTAGAACGCTAAGACTGTTAAGGCCGTTAAGACCGTACGAAAGTTGATGGGGGAGAAGAAAGGACCAATGGCCCTCTCTTTTTCCCCATAGCCCCCTATTTCTCTCCCGGAATATTTTCGGGGCAGTCGTCATTCGTTCTGTCATGCTAGAAATTCCATTCAAAATTTCTTTTATATTTTATTTTTCTGTCCCGACATAATCTTCTTTCTTGCCATTTGTCAGTTTTGCCTCCGCGCACGCTTTGCGTGCGCGGAGGCATGCTATTTACGCGCCGATGGAACTTAATACTTTGACTCGCGGTAATGCTTTGAAGTATAACAACTTTTATTGTACAAAAGTATTATAATACAAATTTGTTTTCATTAAACCTGATTAAACTTGATTGGCGAAGATTTTTACTCCGTGCAATTCGATTAATTTTTAGCAGTGTATTATTAGAATCGATTTGCGGCAATTTTTACCGCGAGCCATAAGGCATATTTGCGGTGGTGCCATTATTGCTACGCATGTGCGCGCGCGGCGCGCGCACATGCAAACAAGCAA
>CAYTCW010000111.1:0-14723 GCA_964436235.1 uncultured bacterium | reverse complement strand
AAATCTAAAAAATCATTGAAAATAAAGACAAGTTAATGTATAATGTACTGATAATTAAAAATAAAGACGCGATTGGAGAACATTTTTAATGCAGTATAAAAATTTTACGCTTGACGATTTTCAGGTGCAGGCTCTCGAAGCCATAGATAATCAAAACACCGTCATAGTGTGCGCGCCGACCGGCTCAGGAAAGACTCTCGTCGCCGAGTATATCATCGATAAGTGCATACGCGAAAACGCCGAAGTCATATACACCGCGCCGATAAAAGCGCTGTCAAATCAGAAATACCGCGATTTTAAAGAGGCGTATGGCGATAAAGTGGGCATAATAACCGGCGACGTGGTTATTAATCAGAACGCGCCCTGCCTGATAATGACGACCGAAATATTCAGAAACATAATATACGACGATCCCAAAAGGCTCACGCACGTTAAATACGTTATTTTTGACGAAATACACTTCATAGAAGACCCGCGCCGCGGGACCGTGTGGGAAGAAAGCATCATGCTCGCCCCTACTCATATACGGTTTTTGTCTTTATCTGCCACTATAGCCAATGTTGAAGAACTCGCCAACTGGATGCAGTCCATACGCGGCCACGAAGTGTCGATAGTGCTTCACACCATAAGGCCGGTGCCTCTCGAATCCTTCGTATATATCGACGGCGGCAACAAGGCTTTTCCGCTTAAAAATCTTAACAACGCCCTCTCATACGCTAATTCGATCGCCGACCGCAAAAAACAGTTGATCGCTTCCGGCGCGCCGCTCGAACAGCAGCGCACCGGAGTGCCCATATTCGAATATTTAAAATCTAAAGAACTCGTGCCTACGCTCTGTTTCAGTTTTTCACGCAAAACCTGCGAAAAAAAGGCCTTTTTTTATAAATATATGAACCTGCTCACGCCGGAAGAATCCGAAGAGGCGGTTAAAATATACGACGAGCACATCAACCGCTTCAACCTTCAAAATTACCAGTCGAGCCAGAATTTAAGGCGTTTGGTCGAACATGGCACCGCTTTTCATCATGCGGGAATGCTGCCGCCTCAAAAAGATATCGTCGAAATTTTATTTTCTAAAAATCTTATAAAACTGCTTTTTGCCACCGAGACTTTTGCCGTCGGAATTAATATGCCCGCGCGCACGGTGGTTTTTGACGGTCTTGAAAAAAACGACGGCGTCTCATTCCGCTATCTTAAATCGCATGAGTACCAGCAGATGTCCGGCCGCGCCGGGCGTCGCGGAATCGACCCTAAAGGTTTTGTTTACGCGCTCATCGATCCGAAATTTTATAACTACGCCGAGGTGCGTAAAACACTTACCGGCCGTATTGAACCGTTAAAAAGCCAGTTCGCCTTTTCATATTCGAGCATACTTAATCTTTATGCCGATCGCAGCCGTGAAGAGATAATTGAATTATGCCATAAATCCTTCGGTTACTTTCAGATGAAAAACGTCATTCAGGCCAAAATCGACAGGCTGAAAAGCGTCGAAAAAAGTCTCGATTCCATCGAGTGCCAGCTTCCCCAGCCTCGCAAAACGCTCGTTGAATACGTCGAAAATCTTAAAGATATGGAAGCCCTCAAGAAAAATTTCAATGAGTTAAAACGCTCGCTCAGAAAAACGCGTCCCGAAGAACATTCCGGAATACGCTCCCAGATGCACCAGGCGCAAAACGATATGAATTTTATGCGCCGCGGCATGAAACGGCTTAAATGCTCCCACTGTAATTACAACTCCAACTGCATCGCTCTCGCCGACGGATATGTAACCGCGAAGGAAGAATTATACGAAATCAGCAATTATATGGGTTTCGATCTTGACGAAAAATTCTCTTTCTTAGAAGCTATAGGCTACGTCGATAAAGAAAAACTCCTGCCCCGCGGCGAATTTGCCTCGCAAATATTCGGTTATGAAATTCATGCGACAGAATTATATTTCGAAGGCTATATAGCCCGTCTGAGCGAAGACGAACTCAATGCTTTAATATGCGGAATAGTCTTTGAAAATAAAACGCGCGCAGCATACACCATCAATAACAGGGAGTTAAAACATATACTTCGCGAATTTCGTCTTAAAATAGACGATATGATAAGAACCGAACTCAGCCACTGCAAGTTCGGAAGCGTCAAGCCGCTCGAAAACGCCATGGCCGAAATCGCCTACCGCTGGAGCGAAGGCGCGACTTTCAAAGAGATAACCGCAAGCCAGACTTTGCTGCTTGAAGGCGATCTAATAAGGCTTTTCAGAAACTGCGTAGATCTTCTGCGCCAGTTGCGCCGCACGCTTGTGCAGGATCCGTTTGCGCTTGCTAAGATCGAGGCATGCCTGAAAAAAATGAACCGCGACGTAGTTGACGCCGAGCAGTACTTTTAATTATATGAATATCAGTGAAAAAATATATAAACATACTTGCGGTGCCGGGTATATAAATAAAAACGAATATATCGGGAAGACGATATTTCTCTGCGGCAAAGCCGGTCGGAGTGCATTCGGCTTTGGCCGCCGTAGCTTTGTTGCGGCGCTTGCTTTTTTCTTCGTCTTCGCGGTATCGTGTTTTTACTTCGTGGGCGCGGCTTGCGGCGGAGCAGTCGATCAGCTCGATAAATTAAAAAAAGCTGAAAATACAATGAAGGAGATCAAGCGCAAGCGCTTCGAGCAGGGCGAGTCTTTGCAATATTCCCGGGGTAATCCCATCGGTCCGCTCGACTTTTACGACCCGCGCGACGCGGTTAAAGTAATTAAAATAACCGACGGCTGCGTTAAAAAACTCGAAAAATTTCCGGACGCTGATATGGTCGCGGATCTTTGCGATTACATGCTGCGCTCGGGCGCTTCGGCCGTCGGCGTTGAAATGCTCTACGAAACGCCGTCGCTAAGCGGCGGCAGGCTTCATAAACTGCTTTCGCGTACGACTCGCGTCGCTTTAGCAAGCGAAGTCGCTTTAGACCCTGACTCTTATTTTAAAAATTGGGGCGCCGCCGCCCGTGAATTTAACTTAAAACTGCCTTACCGCGCCTTTAACGACGCCGCGCGCAAAAAAGGGTTCGTTAACTTCGATGATGCGCAAGGCTTCGCAAAACTTCGCTGCCGGACTTTTTTGATAAAAAATAAAGAGCTTTTCCTGTCGATGCCGCTTGCGCTTATATTTATCAAAGAAAACGCCGACGGGTTCGATATAGTCAAAAGCGCCGCCGGCGGCGCCGAAACTAACGACGATTACTCGAAATTAGAAATCAGGTTTAATAACTTGATAGTGCCGGAGGCTTTTATTCCGCAGTGCGCATATACTTTCGGTTTCGAAGAATTCGGCGGCGTTTATCAAAAAGCCCGTAATTTTATTAAATCGCCCGATCCGAAAAGACTCGATCCCGCTTATGAAGGCCGCATCATTTTAATCGGCGACGGCACCCGCAACGCGAAAACCTATGTTATCAAACTAAACTCCATACATAATATCGATATATTAGCAAATTGCATAATCGAGATTTATAACGCAAATGCGATGCGCGTATTTAACGAAAAAAACCTCAAGTAAAAATGACGATACAGGCGGTGGATAAATGATTACCGACGATGAAATTTCTAAAAAACGCAAAAATTTAGGCAAGGAAAAACGATCGCTCGACTCCCTTTATAATGTTTTAAAAACCGAAGGTCATAAAGGCGTGGGAGCGGAATTTATAGTGGCTAACATTATGAAGATGAAGGGCGCTAAGGGCGAATTGGCCTCTAAACTTGCCGAAATTCACATAGGCGACGATCCTCGCTTTATTTTTACCGACGGGATATGCAAATTAAAAGAAGCGCCGCGCGGCGCCGAACTTTTCAACGCCCCGTCCTACTGCGCCGTAGATATCGAAACGACAGGCCTTTCGCCCAAAAATGACGCCATAATCGAAATTGCGGCGGTCAGGGTTTGCGACGGCCAGCTTGCAGGCTCTTTTTCATCGCTTATAAATCCGGGCGTTTCAATAAGCGAAGAAATTACTAAAATCAACGGCATAACCAATTCCATGGTCGAAGACGCGCCCGCGATAGACGACGTTTTGCCTAAATTTCTCGATTTTCTTTCAGATTCGGTATTTGTGGCCCATAACTCGCCTTTCGATCTCTCGTTTATAAACGAAGCGCTTATGCGCCGCTATTACCAGAAAATGGTTAATCCCATAATCTGCACTCTCAAGCTGTCTAAAATGATATATCCTAACTTCGAGTCGCATTCACTCGGTTCGGTCACTAAAAAATTGAAAATTACAATGGATAACCATCACCGCGCTCTATCCGACGCGGAAGCATGCGCTAAAATATTGATCAGCCTTCTAAAAACCATAAAAAGCGGGGCGAGTAAAAATTGAATTTTGAAAGAAGCAAAAAAATAATCAGCGCGCTTATCGAAAATATCGAAAAAATAGTACGCGGCAAGCGTGAATCGATAATATTAGCGCTCACGGGTTTATTATCAAAATCGCATATACTCATAGAAGATATTCCGGGCATAGGCAAAACGACTCTCGCTATGGCGCTTTCCCGCTCCATCGACGCGGAGTTCCGGCGCATACAGATGACCGCGGATATGCTTCCGGCCGATATTATCGGCGGACTGGTATTTAATCCGAAAAGTCAGGAGTTCGAAGTGCGCTTCGGTCCTATATGCGCAAATATCGTCCTGTGCGACGAAATCAACCGTTCGACGCCGCGCACCCAATCTGCCCTGCTTGAATGTATGGCCGAAGGCCGCGTAACCATTGACCGCCAGACGCTCGATTTAAGAGAGCCGTTTATGGTAGTTGCCACGCAGAATCCCATGGAATATGAAGGCTGCTATATGCTCGGCGAATCACAGAAAGACCGGTTTATATTGTCTTTTAAAATGGGCTATCCCGATTACGAACATGAAAAAGATATCATCAAAACCCATAAAGACGTTAAAATTAACGACGGCGATATTAAAGCCGTCGCTTCGATCGAAGACGTTTTATTTCTCCAGAGTGAAGCCTCAGCCGTTGCTGTCAGCGACGGCGTCGTCGAATATATAATGAATATAATTAAAGCGAGCCGCAAAGATAAGCGCGTTTCGATCGGCGCATCCACGCGCGGGGCGATCATGCTTAAAATAGCCGGCTCAGCCTTCGCGCTTATTTCAGGACGTGATCATATCATTTACGACGATATAAAATATTTAGCGCCGTTCGTTCTTGCGCACAGGATAGAACCCGTCGCAGAATACTCCATGGAGCGCGATATCGCGTTTAATATAATCAGCGACTGCGTGGATTCGGTAGCGGTGGTTTAAACGGCGGAGTTTTTTAAGCCGGTTACAGCAGGCGGATAATTATTATGAACTATTTACTATCAATTTTATGGCTGTTTTTTTTAATTAGCGCGTTTAATTCGGCTAACAATCTTTTTCATCTGGTTTTCGCGCTTTTTACCGCTTTTTTTGCCGCGCCTTACTTCATAGCGTCAAGGGCGGGCCGGGGACTAACTATTAATCTTAAATTTTCGGATATGATATTCGCCGGTTCTACTGCTGAAGTGGCCGCCGAAATAACTAATATCGGGCGCGAAGAAAAATTCATGCTCGAATTTTGCGGCGTATCGTCGCAGCGGTACGATTTTGAGCCGGCGCGAATAGATTATTTAGCGCCTTACAGCTCTAAAACGATCGTAGTGAATTTCAATTTTAAAAAACGCGGTCTTGTTATCGCCGGGCCTTTATCAGTTAAATCTAATATTCCCCTGTTGCTTAAAGAAAAACAAATTAAGCTCGAATACGGAAAGCATTTTATAGTTTTCGCCCGCATCGTGCGCGTCCAATTTAAAAACTCCAGGGGCGCCGATAAAATGAGCCTTAAAAAGCGCGTCTTTAACTCCGATTACGGCGAATTGAGCCGTTTTAAAAATTACGACGCCGGGGATTCGCCGTCAAAGATCAACTGGCGGCATTATTCTATTTCTAAAACCCTTATAGTTCCGCAAAATGAAGAAAAAAACAGCGTTAATTATTCGATCATTTTACTGCTTGCCGAAAATCACGAGTGCTCGAGCCCGCCTTACGAACTCGCCGTCAGCTGCGCTTCGAGCATAGCCGCGGCCCTTAACGACAGGCGCGCCGCCTTTAATTTAATAACCGTGTCGGATAAGATGAAATCGATAAGTTCGTCGATAACCTCGATCGAAAAAATGCTGTCCCACTTGGCGCTTTTAGATAATAATCATACGATATCGCGCGCCGCCCTCACGCGCGTCGTCAACAAAGCTCACGCTGCGTCGGATGTTTTCGTGATTTCGTCGCAGTCTTTCGAAGGCCTTGATTTTTTACATAAATTTTTCGGTGACAGGCTTCGTAAAATTATTATAACTAAAGACGAAGGCGCAAAAGAAGCCGTCGGGAACGGCGCTGTGATAGATTCCTCCCGTGAAAGCGTAGCGGGCGTAGCTACAGTAAAATTAAAAACAGCGGGCACGAAAATTCTTATGATATCATCGCTCGAAGAGTTAAGCGCGGCCGAGATATAATAAATTAATTCGATATAAAGTAAAAAATAAAAAAATAATAAAGTGTAAATCGTGAATATAAATCAATAAAATAATATGGTGTAAATCAATATATGATAAATCTCGATAATTTTTATAAAAAAATAAATATATATCTGCCCGGCATGTTATTAATGATTTTAATGATATTTATGCCGCTTTTCGAGCGTTACGCCTATAAATTCTTTTATGCGTCGTTTTATGCTCTGTTAGTTTCCTTTTACGCGGTTTTCGTTAAAGATCATAAAATGTCGGTTAGCTTTATTTTCCTGCTGCGTGCGCTTTCTTTCGTGTACGTAGCGGTAATAGCAATGCGGCATAATATAGGCTTCGCCATAATAGGGTTTTTGACCATATATCAGATAACCCGATTTTTAGACGGCTCTTATTTTAAAAATTACGTTATGAGTTTCGTTATTTACCTCGGCGTTTTTTATCTTTCAATGCCGAACCACAACGGTATATGGATATTAATATACTCAGGCGCGTTCGTAGTAACCTCCGTTTATTTTTTGATATCGCATTTTATTTATTATTTAAAGTTGGAAAAAAACGGCGCTGCCGAAGATTTTAAGACATTCCATATTTACAGGTTCGCCCGGGTATATATAATTTATGTAATATTTATCGCCATGCTTATATTCGTTTTTATGCCGCGCGTCAAACTTAATTTTTTCAACCCTTTCCACTTCCGTTTCGCCGGCATGTCTTCGATCTTCAGTTTCAATTCCATCGAAAATATAAAAGAGTCTTCTTCGGTGATCATGCGCATAACCAAAGATAACGACGCCGGTACGCATTATAAAATGAAGTCTTTCAACCGCTACTGGCACAGGCGGCGCGAATGGATAGCCACAGGTTTTGGTTCCAGGCGCCTTTACCACGACGAAAATAACAATTTCGTTATAAATCATGACACTTCAGAACTCACTTTAGCCGGCGGCGAATTAGTAAACGCCACTTATTTTATTAAATCAAATTCTGAAGGGCACGTTCCTCACCTCTATATGCCTGTTTCGGCTAATATCAAATCCTCGATATTATACAACGACTATATCGAAAATCTTTATGCGAGCGAGGCGGAAGGCACGCTTAAAGTCAGTTCGTTCGTTATAAATCCGTCCGAAGAACTGCTTCGCAATACTCAGGGGCCCGATCCTCTGCGCATCGCCAATTATTATTATTTTATGTACCCTTCCGAGCTTAGAAGAATACGACAACTCGCCTGGCGGCTCACTTCCATGCACACTGCGCGCATAGATAAAGTTAACGCGATAGTATCTTATCTTCAGAATAATTTCACTTACACAACCGCTGTCGGCGATTTATACGATGAATATAAATATTCAGACCAGGACCCCAATGAAGTATTTCTGTTCATTATAAAAGCCGGACACTGCGAATTTTTCGCTTCGTCGATGACGCTTATGTGCCAGTCAATAGGAATTCCAGCTCGCTTAGTCAGCGGTTTCGCATCGCCCGAATATAACGAAAGAGGCGATTATTTCCTTGTGCGCGGAAGCGACGCCCACGCCTGGGTTGAAGTATATTTTCCGAATATAGGGTTTGTAACCTTCGATCCGACCGCTGCTTCTGCGGCTAATGAAAGAAGCCGCTTCAGATTTTTTTCTTTTTTGAATAAGTATATAGATAATATAAACTTTTACATCGAAAATTATATCTCATACTACAGCAACGAATATATAATAGCGCTGGCAATTGATTTTTATCGTTCGCTTAAAGACACCGTAATTTTGGCGCAAACGATCTTAGAACGCGGATTTGCACGAAATTCCGGCGGCGGAGCGGATCAGGCTTCCGATTTCACTAAAAACTTCGCCGGAGATTTTAAATATAACCTGTTCTGGTTCTCGCCGTTTTTCATTTTTATTTTCATAATCACTTTTTCATCTAAAATTAAATCTGCCGTTTTTGCCTTTCTGAGCATGTTCTTAGGCGCCGGCCATTCATATAAAATAGCTAAGATAATAGCGCTCGATAATTCTTCTAAAACCGATTTCTACGATAAATTTATTAGCGTTTTCGCTAAAAACGGCATAGTTAAAAGGCCGTCCGAAACGCCGAAAGAATTCAACTCTAAAATATATAATTTGAATATTCTGCCCGACGAATATTATGAAAAATGCGAACGCATCGCCGGATTGTTTTATTCTATTAAATGCGCGCTCAAAACGCCGCAACGCGGTGAACTCGACGACGCTGATTTAATGGTGATGCAGATAGCTTCTAAAATAAGAAAAGGTCCCCAAAAAAGGCACTTAATAAATATCATTTTTTAAAACGCGGCCGCAAAAGAAATAGGCGGCGTTAAAGAATTCCGTCGCGGCCGATTAAACGCTTATGAGCTCATAACCGCCAAGCGCCTCAAATTCAAATAAGTTCTCGCCGTTTAAATCGTAATTAAGATGGTCGAACATTAACGACGATAATACGATCGTCTTAAAATCCCTGCCGTAGCACTTAATAAATTCTTCGCTGCGGATTTCTTCGCTTATATCATTAAGAGTCAATAATCCGGCGCAGTCGATATTTCCCCCGAAAAGGCGGCTTTTAAAAGCAGCCGCGCGCAGTTTGAATATATTAAATTTAGCTAATATATTATTGATATAATCGTATGAAAGCTCCGTTGTGGCAATAATTCCCGCCGGTCCTCCGTTGGCGAGCCGCCCGTCGATTTTAATAAGCCGCCCGATGACTTCCGGCGGCATATCCGCCGTAAAAACTATGCCGCCTGCGCCGTCTTTCGCGCCGTTAAAATCCGGAAAAGAAATGCTGACATATCGGCCGTCATGCCTGTGTGCGCTTTCATCAAATAATTCAACCGTCAACTCAGGATTTTTTTTCGAAGATACGATCATCTGATAAGCGTGAGTTTTGCATAGCGGCGCCGTGCCGTTCACCGCTTTGATTTTATCTTTTGATTTTAAATTGAGCGCGGCCGCCTTCGAAGCCGGAATAATCGAATGGATAAGTGTTTCGCCTCCGTCAAAATCCGGCGGCAGCGGCTCTAATATTACCGGCGCCGAGCCTGGCCGGCAGTTGATTCCGCCGAAAGCCGATTTGATAACCTCGCAATAATCGCTAAATTCGTCGTAATTATTATAAAAACCTTGAAACTGTTTTTCGGAAAAACGCGGCAGGAAAATTTTAATTATCGATATATTATCCAGAGTTCTTAGCCGGGTGCAATCTTCAAGCAACAGCCCAGCAGGCGTTAATTTTTCATTTAGCGCCATCAGGCTTACGCTTAATTTAACGCCATATTTAATTAAAGATAATTTATGCAGATTATTAAATGTTTCAGCGGTTTTATTATCTAAAACTATCTTGTCGCGAGTTTGAGCGTTATATGAATTAAGTGAAAAATTTATTTCAACCGGCGCTATCTGCTCAATTATATCAAAAAAATCCCGCGTAATATATCCGCCGCATGTTGTAATGCATATGGCAGGCTTTTTCACGTGCTTTCTAACGGCTTTAAGAACTTCGATTATACCCTTGAATAAAAAAGGCTCGCCTTCAAATATCTTCGTCGCCGATTCGCCGATATATACTTTTTTCGACGGGTCTAAAAAATCGATATGCTCGATGATCTCGCTTAAATCTCTTTTATAATCATAAAATTTATATAAATAATCGGTTTTCGATATATTCTTATGACTGCAAAATACGCATCCGTTATGGCATAATGACGAAAGAGGCAGAACGTTTTGTTCCGCCTCTGAATAAAGTATATAATTGGTTATATCAGTTTTATTTTGCATAAATCACTTTTTAATCGCGCCGAGTGAAAAATCGACCGCTACCATTACCGTTCCCGAAAGCGGACGGCCGCTTTTATAAATAGGCTTGAAACGCCACATTTCAGACTGCTTGATTAGATACTGCGCCAGCCTGTCGGATATGGGCGATTCGAATTTAGATACCATACCGACCTCGCCGTTAGGAAGTATTTCAAGCAATATTTTAACCGTGCCCTCGACGCCCTGCTCCTGTGCCCACTTTGGGTAATCGATTGCCGGCGGGCCGTTTAAAAAGCTAGGTATTTCGTCGTAAGTGCTGTTAGCGACCATTTCAAACTTCATTCCCTGCTTTACGCCCGACGGTTTTCCATAAGCGCCCGTGCCGGCTTTTGATTTTTTAGCGGCCGAACCGTTCTTAGCGTTTCTGGAGTTTATTTCCGCGCTGTTGACGCTTGCGCCCTGCGGTATCAATTCTTCATCGCTTTCGATATCAGACGAAGGTTTTGATAGAGGCATAAAATCCAATGAAGCGACTAATTCACCGTCCGCGTCTAAAGTTTTAATTTCAGTCTTGCTTAAGCTGAGGTTTTCGAGCGCGTCGCCGGCGTCGATAACTTTTTTTACGATTCCTTCCGCTGTGCCGTCGATAACTTCGAAAGGCGCTGTATTTTTAAGTTTTTTATCGAGTTGCCTGCTTATTTCAGCCGGTATCTCTATAGCTTTAACGACTTTCTTAATTTCTTTATCGATTAATTTATCGTTTAAATCGATTGCCGCCATTGCCTTTTTTATATCCGGACGCAGCGGCGGCGTTTCACTCTTCGGCCTTACTGCCGCTTTAACCGACGATTTCTTTTGCGCACCGTTCTCTTTTTTCAAACCTTTTTTTATGTTGGCTGACGGCCTGATCTTGCTTGTAGCAGCGAGTTTTGAATATTTACTGTCGATTTCGGCCGATTTCGGCCTTTCCTCAACGATGAAATCTACTTTAATTATATTTTCGCCCGCGGCTATTTCTTCGCCGTTGCCGAACACCGTCCCCTGATAATTGAAGCAGTAAAACGAAAAAAAAGTAAACAGCATCAAATGGAGCGTCACCGAAACCGCCAGAGAAGCATTCTCGGGTTTTTCCCTGAAACTTTTTTTTATATATTCAGCTGCGGCCGCCAATCTATTTCGCCATTGCCGTTGTTTTTCTTGCATTTTTATCTCCGCTTAGATTTTTTGTGGCTATACTCAAATTGGATATTCCGTACTTTTTAGCTAAGTCAAGCACTTCTACAATGCGCCCGTGCGAGCACATCGTGTCCGCGCTTACGACAAGATCTATCTGCTGGGAAAGCATATGCTTTTCAGCGAATATGTCACGAAGCTTTTCGACGGTTATTTTTTCGTTGTTTAAATAGATTTTTTCCATTCTGTCGATAGTTACGCTGAGCGTTTTCTTTTCGTCGTTTTTTAAAACCTTCGCCTGCGTGGTCGCCGGAAGATTAACGTCTATCGCGTTAGCCTGGCTCGAAGTAAATGAGGTGGTTATCAGCAGAAAGATATTAATCGTAAACATAATATCGATCAAATTGACGATATTGATCTCAGCCCTGAATTTTTTGGGCTTGCGGAAATTGAAGCTCATATTATTTCATTCCTTTTTCAATAAAATCAACGAAATCAGAAGCCGCTCGCTCGGTTTCCATTACTATATTTTCGTAACGAGAACTGAGATAATTATAGGCGAAAACCGCCGGTATAGCTACTATCAGCCCATAGGCCGTCGTTATCAACGCTTCCGAAATGCCGCCGGCAACCACCGTCGGATTATTCGCGCCCTTTAGAGCTATAGTCGAAAATGCCGTCATCATGCCGGTTACCGTTCCTAAAAGGCCGAGCAGCGGAGTGATATTGCCTATTACCGCCAGATGTTTCAATTTACCCTCGGATTTTTGTACCTCGTATGCGCCTATTTCATTGATGCGTCCCCTTAAATCACGCGTTCCGTCGGAAACTAAATTGAGCGTCTGCGACATTATCGCCCCGAGCGGGCCCGGCGTTCTTCTCAGTAACATTAATGCGTGCTCGATCTCTTTATTCATTATCATTTTTTTAATGTCGGCGATAAATGTCCTGTAATTAAAACTCGCCCTGTAAAAGAAATACAGACGCTCGATTATTATGCTCAACGCATATATCGACAGCAGCAGAATAAAATACATTACCGGGCCGCCCTTCTGGAAATATTCAAACATTTTTATCACTCCTATATCAATTTTAATATACGTAATTAATGCCTATGCCGAACGTTCTGGCTTTATAACTGTAGCCGGGCCTTAACTTAAGATCGGCGTTAAATATATTATCGGCCTTAAAATAAATTTTTCCATTATCCGAAAAATTTTTGTCGGCATATATACCGGCCGTCGAATAACGGTCAACTTTTAAATTGGCAGCCGGATTTTTAGACGAATCCATCGAATCTTTCACTTTATAATTGAATCTAACAAAAAGTCCGTTTTCATGCCTGTAATTCAGTCCGAAGATATATTCGTTTTTGGGAATGTATGGCATTAAATCATTTACTGAATCAGTTATCTTAAGCGCCGCCAGAGCGATGTCCGCTTCTAACCCTTTGTCTAATTTATGCGACGCCTTTATGTCGAATTTATTTACGCGCGCGCCGTTTGCAAATGAGTTGAACGTATAACGGGCGTCATTGAGATTAAGATCGGTTAAATATAAAAGCCCGTCACTCTTAGCGTTTTTATAAGAAGCGCTTACGCGAGTGTCTTCGCTTAAATCGGCTTTGGCTGATAACTGTATATATTTTTCGTCGTTTTCATAGGTTTTGCCGTCGAAGCGATTCGCGCCTGCTAAGTTTTTAGCGCTGACGATCGTGTTTTCGTCCGGAAACAGAAAGTCGGCCGCGTCATATTTAAGCGCCTGCCTGCCCGCGCTTAACGCATACTCAGCCTTTAATCCGCCGTTTTCACCTTTATTTTCCTTTAATATAAGCGATACCGAGCCGCCAACTTTAGCGTCGTTTTCACCGTTTTTATATACCTGCGGCGATAACTGCACCATCGTTTTTTCATTTAACGCCTTTTCAGCGTTAGCGCCGAACCTTGTCGAAACCGCCGAAGATGACTGCGCGTTTTTTATATCGAGCGACTCGTTCTCAAATGCAAACTCGAGCGTCAGCGGCAAAGTCAGTTCATTACGGTCGTATATTATATCCCTGCAATAACCGAACGATAAAACCGATGAATCATAAGTTTCATCGACGGCAGCCGCCCTTATCTTATAATCCCTCGACCCTCTTTTTATTCCGGCCGTGAAACGCTGCGAATTATCGGCGTATTTAGCGTCGAGCTTTAAAACGCCGCCCTGAATATTAGTGTAGCTGTTTTCAAATCTATCAAATCCCGGCAGATTGCGATCGTTTTTATCATAGCTGAGCTCCGCATAAGTCGAGTTTTCACCGTTTTTAACGCCTTCGTATTTATAATTTACGTTTAAATCGGTATAATCGCTTTTATAACGGTAGCCGCCCGATTTTTCACCGCGTCCGCCAAAAGTCGATTTTGAATACATATTATCGCGGGGCGCATTTCTTTCATATATAAGCATTCCGGACGCGCCGCTCGTCGAATCGCTGCCGACACCGGCTTCTACAAACGCTTTCGTCGTGCCGCTCATTTCTTCGCCGCGCATGCCGTTTACCGCAGGGCCCGCGACAAAATCAGCCGCGCCTTTTTTTTCGCCATACTCCGAACCGGCCTCAGGCGTTAAAAACGCCGTTCGTTTTTTACTTTTATCTTTGATGCTGGTTTTATCTTCGCCATGAACGACTATATTACCCAGATCATATACCTGATCTTTAGCGGCCGCCTCTTTTTGCTGCTTTGTCAGGTCTATTACCTCTTCTGCCTCAGGCATAGACGACTTGCTAACCGATATAACCGGCTTTTTAGTAGTCTTTTTCATCGCTTTTTTTACGGTTTTAGTTTTTTTAGACGCTTCGCCGCCCGCGTCGGCCGCTAACGCGCCATACGCACTTAAAGTCAATGCCGCCGTAATTACGATGAACCAGAATGAATAGATGAATAGTCTCAAACCCTTTCTCATTTTAATCCCCTCTTTATTTATATTATATTTATACTTGCCCTTCAGGCTTCATGCAGTTGTATTTTTTTATCTTTACAAACGCATACGAAATAATTGCGCGAATTTATCCGCACTCCAACTTCATAATTAAGCTATCGGTTAAAAAATGAAAAAGTTTATTATAAGCATAACCTGTCCTGATTAAAAATAACAACGCAAAGTAACGCAAGACCGTTATGTCGTGACCGCTAAAACCGATGGGAACGATGGAACGATGGGACCGATGGACCGCGACGGGGGAAACGAAAGGACCAATGGCCCTC
>CAYTCW010000110.1:0-14725 GCA_964436235.1 uncultured bacterium | reverse complement strand
CGATATATTCATTTGAACTAATATACTACTTCCAGCGACCTTTTTGGACAGCCCCAAACAAGCAAGCCGGCACGAAAATAAGTAAAAGGCAGGAAACAAAATGAGATTAAAGCCATGACAGAAAAAGCTATCGACAAACTAACTCAAAAGCGTCAGGCAATTTGCGGATAGTGGGTGGGTAAAAGTGAGGGAGAAAGGGTTGCTAACCCTTTCTCCCTCACTTCAAAAAAATATTAAATTGTATTTTTATTTATACGATTAAGCGTTATTGAGAGCGTTTATTTTTATTTAAAAGGGTTATCTAAGTTTTCTTTTGCGTAGAAGTTGTCGAGAGCGTTCTGGGCGTCTTTATCGGCGTCGAATTTAGGCAGCGGCATATTGAAGCCTTTGAATATTTTATCTAAGTAATTGACGGCGCCCGGTTTGGGTATAAAATTTTGAGTGGCGGTATCCCAGGTTTCGGCTACCAGAAATTTTTTAGACAGCAGCGATACCATTGAATTAACTGCGTCCGGCATATTTTCAGCCGCTTTTAGCAGCGCTTCGTCTTTATCTTTAAACTGCGTCTGTACTTCATTAGCTATGTTATTAGCGATTTCACGGACGAGATTTCCACAAAGCCCGGTGATCTGGCCTTTAAGCATTCCGAGCACTTCGTTAAGTATTACTTTGCCAGCGTCGTCGAGCTTAGGATCATCAAATACGGTTTTTAATCCTGAACTGTTAATGACGCTATCGACAACTTCTTCTATTTTTTCCGTTACGACTTTTGTAATTACCTCGGTCGCGATAGTGAGTTTAATATCTTCTTTCATGGCTAATCTTAATTTATCAGAAAGGCCGACCACGTACGAATTTACCATATCGCTGATTTTTGATTCATCGGGCAGCGCGGTATAAATTTTAGTTCGGACTTTATCTATAACCGCGGTGTATTCGGCGTGTGTGCCGATTATTTCGTCAGAATCTCTTTTAGACGGGTCTTTAAAGGTTATGAATTTGCGCAATTCCGCTTCGGTAATAGTGCCGGCGTTTTTAAGTTTCTGGCCGTACTTTTCAATGGTGGCATCGATATCGGCTGCCGTAAGTGCTTTAGCGAGAATGGCGTTTTTAAGGGCTTCGCCCGCATTGCCGTTGTTGATAGCGTCGGTAAGAATAGCCGCAGCGGCGCATAAATTAGGATCTTTTGAAGCGTTATTGACTAAATCGATGAAATTGCCTTTGACGGAGTTTATCATCGTGTTAATATTCGAGTCGGTTATGAATTTGGAATATAAATTTTGCGCTTCTGCTAATACTTTGCCGGTGAGTCCGATCATAACTTTTTCGAATATCTGGTCTTTGGCGTCTTTTACCAGATCGGGGATAAGGGTTTTAAAATTTTTAGCCCAGTTGATTATATCGAGCGCCGAACCGAAATCCATCGTGAGCGGCGGCGATAAGGTAATATTAACGAGGTTGTTTGAAAAAACCGGATTAACGTTCCAGTTCGGCTGATTTTGATAAGCCACTTCGTCGCTTATGAAGATGATATTATGCGCTTTGCCCACCTGCGCCTGCGCGATAAGGTTGTTGTCGAGACTTGATTCGACTTCGATGCCTACGCCGAGCGTATGCGAAGTTGATTCTTTGCCGGGAATGGGAATATCTTTGAATTTGAGTTTAGTTATGTTCTTGTAAGATTTTTTAGATTCAACATCGCCGTAACTGAAGAGTGAAAACACTGTTTTACCGTCCGGCGATTTAGCGGCCTTTAAAAATTTCATTCCGGTAACCGTTTTGTCGACGGTTTTTTTAGTTGAATTATAGCGGTATTCTACTTTTTCAAGGAAAAGCTGATCGGATTTTTTTATTTCGGGATTCTGGACCGATCTTATTATCGTGATTGCCTGTCCGCCGTCGGATAAGCTGACGCAGGGCGTAACGATCGGTGCGGATTCGCTGCCGGTAAGGATATCGCCTCTTTTAGCCGATTTAATATCGAATGTCATTGCCTGCAGGACAAGCATGGCAGCTTCATTGGCCTGGCTGTGCTGGGTGATCGTGGTTACCTGGCGGTTTTGCGTCGCCATATACGAGGTATAGCCGCCTATTACAAAGGTGAAGGCGGTGAGCGTTATAAGCATTTCAAGAAAAGTGAACCCCGCCCGGTTGTTTTTTATCGAGTGGAAACTGTTCATAATAATACCTCCCGGTTAATCTTTATATTGTTTTACTTTGTTTTAAAGTTTTAAATAACCATTTCGCGGCATACTAAAGATTTTTGTATTACGAATCTCTGGTCGCCGGCGGAAAAATTTCCTTCGTACCACCAGACGTGAACGGTTATCAGCACGGTGTTTTCGTCGTTATTAAGAAAGGAAAGGGTTATTTTCCTTTTGAATTTTTTATATCCCGGATCGTTATAAACGAATCCGGCCGCATTTTGCTGCGCGGATACAAGCGTATTTGGTTCGGGATTTTTCTGGCCTTTTAAAATAAGGTTTTTAAGCTCGAAGTATGTGCCGGCCCTGTATTCTTCGATTTTTTCCTGCGCGAGCCGCAGACCGATTTGAACGTCTTCTGTGTGAATGGTATATTTTTTGAATGAAGTGAAAACGTTCACTGACGGCAGTATCGCCATGCCGAGAATAGCTATGGCGATTAATACTTCGACGAAAGTAACGCCGCGCGAATTTTTGTTAAATATTAGATTAATCGAATTTATTTCGTCGTATTTTTTACGCATTATGCCACCTCTTTAATTACTGCTGATTTTATTTATTTTATAAGTGCTGTATTGATTTGCTATGATAGAGCGGTAGCGGTCGGGAACATATCTTCCGACGTATGGGATCAATGATAAAAACGAACTGGTGGTGATTTCGGGGGTGTACCATACGGTGAGGTCACGCGCTATAAGGCCGGGATTGAATTTTTCGCACACTAAATTTCCCATGATATGCGTCGAGCCGTTTATGGCGACGCCGTTTTTAGCGTAAACAGGGGCGAGTATGCGGCAGTCGGCCGTCGTGCGAAGAGTTCCGAAGCAGATTATAGCGAAAGGAATTATGCGGTTTCCGGTTTTTGGCTTGTGGATTATATCGCCGGTTACGGTAAGATCGCCGTTAACGACGAGCTGTCCCGCGCCGAAAAAAGTACCCGAAACCGAAGCGCTTCCTTCTATATACATTATGCCGTCTATTTTGATGACGCCCGCTCCGTCGCGTATGGTTGAATCGGAGTTGAATTCGGAACCGCTTTGAAAAGCGATGGATGATTTTTTGCGGTATTGATCGGGGGCGTATAAATTTTCGATCATGCCGTTTGGCTCAGCCTTTGGTTCTTTTTCGAAGAATGAATATGAGTATCCTTTTTCTTCGGTTTTATATTTATATGCGCCCGCGCCGAGCATACAGGGCGGGAATGGCACTGGAAAACTGAAGCCGACGCCGTCAACGCGGGTGAAAGTTTTAGCCACGTTACCGTTGATTTTCATGTTAAGCGGAGGCGATAAGCAGAAATCGCCGAATAGCTGGGTGTTATTGCCGGATTTGTCGGCTATAGCCTTTACGACTTTGACTATTCCGATTACGCCTATCGGAGGCACCGATATCCAGGGGAACCAGGGAATAGCGTCGGCCGGCGGTGCGCCGAGAAAAAAGGCGCGCGGCAGAAAACATTTGCCGTAGCCGTAATTGCCGAACATGGTAATTGCTGGCGTATGGCCCGGATACAGCAGCAGAAGGTCGTTTAAGCCGGTCGGTATTTTCTGCTTGCCTGCGCCGCCAATATGGCAGAGGCCCGGAAATCTGACGATTTTAAGGCTGAACAGTCCTTTAAAAAAGCTGAGGACGTCGTTTATTTCGAATTTACCTTTATAATCGGGGTCGAGGTTCAAATTCATCAGCTTGAACTTGCCGCCGGCAGTGCGGCCCCACGATTCTTCGCCGTAGGTTTTGTTGTCTTTGTTGAGCCAGTAAAACGAATAGAGCGGATTCGGCGCCGCGCAGTCAACTACCTTTACGTCGCGTGTAGCTTCCACTTCGAGTTTAATAGGTATGGAAGAGCCGGACGGCACGTATTCGACTTTTACGGTGTAGGCTATGGTCGCTAATTTTTCAATGACGACCGCGGCTTTAATAGGCATTATATCGCCGATTTTAAGCTGGCCTGCGATGTTTTCAAGAGCTTTGGAAAGCATGGCGCCAACGTTGATATCGATAGTCAAAAAATTGCCTAGAACGCTAGCGAGTATATCGCCTATACGTATTGGAATGCCCATAATGCTTATTGTGAGGCCCTTAATAAACTGGCTGAGATCTATTTTAAATTTTATATCGTTGAGGCCTAAAAAGTCGAATAACTGGTTGCCGAGTTTTTTTACCCAGTCCTGTATAAAACTGTCGTCGGTTGCGGCGCCAGGCCACAAAACCGTTCCGCCGTCGGAGAGAACTGGTTTCATATCTTTGAGCATCATGGTTAATTCGACTTTGGTTCGCGAATCGTCGCCGCCGAGTTCCCTTATGAATTGGGTGATGCCGAGCGCGCCCGCGTTTAAAGTTTGTTTGCTCCAGGTAGGCGGCAGCCCGAGCGAGTCGGGTGAAAGCGATATTTCGGCGTTGACGCCGGAAATGCCGGTTGAAGCGGTTACGCCGCCGGTGACGATTATGCCAGGGACGCGCATTTTAAGATACCATGATGACGAAGGATTACTCAGCATCGATACGACGCCCTTGATTATATCGATCGGGTTTAAATTGCCCATGTCGTTCATTTCGGTGCGCACTTTATAAGTGCCGGCCTCGAGCGCTGCATCGGCCAATAATTTGGCGTTTTCGACGTTTACGACGTGAAAGGTTTTCGCGTCCTGGTTTTTAGAGAAGTTTACTGTGAAATAAGCCGTAAGCGCGAGCAGCGACACGACGGCTATGGCCAGCGGTATTACGAACCCTTTTTTATATGCGGCGCGCATGGCGTCCGTTGAAGAAAAATCTTTCCATTTCATACTAACCACCTGCTTTATTTAATAATTAATTACAAATGTTAAAAATCACGCGTTACTTTAGGCGGTTTGAAATCCATCTTTGGTTTTTCGGCGAGCAGCCTTTTTATAACGTCTTTTGATTCAGGCGGCTGGCCTAAAGTTATTATTCTTTCGGAACCTGGGAACGCCTTGAAGTACAGTTTTGCGTTGGTGATGATTAAAGCTGCCTGAGCTTTCTTTTCCTGTTGTTTATCGCCCGCTTTTTTATATGCTTCGACCAGATATCCGAGCGATACCGATTTAAGGTATATGTTTGGCGATTTATCGGCTAAATTGGCGAATATTTCAATAGCTTCTTTGTAGCGACCTCTGTTATAATAGCCGAGAGCTTCCAGGTAGAGAGGATGTCTTTCGGCCTGATCGACCTGCGCGGAGAGCGCAGGGTTTAAATTGGAATTTTCGACGAGATGCTTGATCTGATTGTCGTAGAAATTATCGAAGGTGCTCTTGACCATCGGCTCTAAGGGTTTGATGGTTTCTTCGTAATAGGCGCTATTATCCCAGCTAAAAGATGAAAGTGAACGCACGGCTGCGATGTGTGAAAACTTATGTTTACCGGGCGTTTTGCGCGAACCGGCGAAGATGGCGTCGAGCGCGGCTTCGTTCTGCGCTTCGCGCGAAGAATATTTGCCCGTGCCATCGGGAGTTTTAGCAGGTCTTTTGCCGTGGGTGAACCCCTGGTCGGCCGAGTCATCGCTGCTTCCGGCCGTTTCGCTCCGCCGGTTGTCGGCGAAGTAAATTGCGTAAATAATCACGCCCACTACTATAAGCATAAGCAGTACTAACGAGTAGAATTTAATGCTGCTTGAATCGTCGGGTTTATAAGCTGCCGGCATAAGTAGCCTCCGTTTAATAAATTAATAAAGTCCATCTATATAAAAAAATTAAACAGGCGGGGTTGTAATAAAATTATTCCACCTATTTATATTATACCAAATTTTTTCAGTCAATGCGGCTTTTTTTTATTTTATTCAAAAAAACAGAGCTGGTCGGTTTTAGGAAGCGCGGATAGAGAGCCTATGGCGTCGAGCGCTTCAATAACGCTCTTTGAAACGCTCGTGCGTTCTTTGAAATCTTCGACGGATATAAACGGTTCTTTTTGCGCTTCTTCGAAAATTTTACGGGCGGCGATGGTGCCGAGCCCCTGTACCGAGCTGAATGGGCATATCAGTCCGTCGTTATTTTTAGGCACGAAGTTTTCGTAATGCGATTCGTAAAGGCTTACCGGATAAAATTTTATGCCGCGCGCAAGAGCTTCGAGCACTATTTCTAAAACGGTGTAGAGATCGTAATCTTTAGCAGTGGCTTCTTTGCCTTTAGCCAATACGTTATTCATCGAGTTTAGTATGTACTCGCGGCCTTTTAATACGATTGAAGCGTCGAAGGATGAAAGCCCTTTCGTTGAAAAATAGGTCGAATAAAACGCGAGCGGATGATTGACTTTAAAATACGCGATGCGGAAGGCCATCATAACGTAGGCCGCGGCGTGGGCTTTCGGGAACATATATTTAATTTTATTGCACGATTCTATATACCACTGCGGAATGTTATGCTGTCTCATAGCTTCGACCATTTCGGGTTTCAGTCCTTTACCCTTGCGCACGTTTTCCATGATATCAAATGATAGTTTATTGGGCATTTTATGTTCGATGAGATAATTTATAATGTCGTCACGCACCGAGATCACTTCGGAAAGTTTTGCATCGCCCGATTTAATATAATTTTGCGCATTGTTGAGCCATACGTCGGTTCCGTGTGAGAGGCCGGATATGCGCACGAGTTCGCCGAATGTAGTAGGGAGCGTTTCTTCGAGCATGCCGCGCACGAATGAAGTGCCGAATTCGGGTATTCCGAGCGTGCCGAGCGTGATGCCGTTTATGTCTTCTTCGGTTATGCCGAGGGCGTCGAGGCCGGAAAATAATGAAAGCGTTTTTTTATCGTCGAACGGTATTTCATATACGTTAACGCCCGTGAGGCCCTGCAGCATTTTAATGAAGGTCGGATCGTCATGGCCGAGCAGATCGAGTTTTAATAATTTTTTATCGATGGCGTTATAGTCGAAATGCGTCGTAATTATGCCGCCGCTACGGTCGTTTGCCGGATAATTGATCGGAGTGAATTCGTGGATATCGCGGCCTTTCGGAATTATCATGATTCCGCCGGGATGCTGGCCGGTGGTGCGTTTAACGCCGCTGCAGCCGATCGAAAGCCTCGACATTTCAGCGGGGCGTTTTACTAAGCCGCGTTCTTCGAGATAAGTTTTAACGAAGCCGAAGGCCGTTTTATCGGCTATGGTAGATATTGTGCCGGCGCGGAACACGTTGTTTTCACCGAAAATTACTTCGACGTATTTATGTATGGTAGGCTGGTATTCGCCTGAGAAGTTAAGATCGATATCGGGGGTTTTATCGCCTTCGAAGCCGAGAAATACCTCGAACGGTATTTTATGGCCGTCTTTTTTCAGCCGCGCGCCGCATTTCGGGCATAATTTATCGGGCAGGTCGTAACCTGAATTAAGCGCGATATCTTCGAAAAATTCGGAGTACTTGCACTTTTCATCGACGCATATATAATGCGGCGGCAGAGGGTTTACCTCGGTGATATTGGTGAAAGTGGCCACTAACGACGAGCCTACCGAGCCTCGCGAACCGACGAGATAGCCGTCTTCAAGCGATTTTTTAACGAGTTCGTGCGCTATGAGATAGAGCGTGGCAAAACCGTTTTTAATAATGCAGTTGAGTTCGTAATCGAGCCGTTTCTGAACGGGCGGCGGCAGAGGCGATCCGTATATGGCTTCCGCGTTGGCGTATGACATTTCGCGGATTTTCTCCTCGGCGCCCGGCATAACGGGGAAAGCGTTGTCGCGCGGGATCGGCGCGAGCGATTCGATCATTTCATTTATTTTTTCAGGGTTTTCTATAACCACTTCGCGCGCCGCGTCTTCGCCGAGATATGAAAATTCGTCGAGCATTTCCTGGGTTGTCGGAAAGTAAAGGTCGCAGGAGTTTTCAACGTCTTCGTATTTCTGTCCGGCAAAAAGAATCTTGCGGTAAATAGCGTCTTCCGGATTTAAATAGTGCATATCTGAAGTGGCGCAAACCGGTTTATCGTATTTTTTGCCGAGCTCGTATATTTTTTTGTTCAGCGCTATCAAGTCGTCGCGCGAACTGAACTTATCGTTATATTTTTCGATCATGAAGTTATTGTTTTTAACCGGCTGGATTTCAAGATAATCGTAGTAGCGGACTATTTCGGCTATCTGTTCGTCGGTTTTGCCCTCGAGTATGCCGCGTATTAATTCTCCGGCCTCGCAGGCGGTGCCTAACAGCAGGCCTTCCCTGAATTCGAGAATTTTAGTGCGCGGCAGTCTGGGCTTTTTATAAAAATAGTTGATGTGAGATTGCGATACGAGTTGATATAGATTCTTAAGGCCGGTGTAATTGGCCGCAAGAATTATTATGTGAAATGGCGAAGGCGGTTTTATCTTGAGCTTATCGCCTTTGGCGAGCCCGGCGTAGCTGTCATCTATAAGATAGCCTTCCAGACCGAATATTGGCTTTATGTTATTGCTTTTAGCAGCGTCGTAAAAATCGGGAAAACCCTGCACTACGCCGTGATCTGTTAGCGCGACCGCCTTATGGCCCCAGTGGGAAGCTAATTGAACGAAATTCGAAATTTCAGTCATTCCGTCGAGCGCCGACATTTTTGAATGCGCGTGCAGCTCTATTCTTTTGCGTTCAGCCTTGTCTTCTCGTTTTTTGAGGCTGCCTTTATTTATGTCGTTGACCATTAGTATCATGTCTTTTTCGAAGGTATCGAATTTGACGTTGCCGGCTACACGGACCACCATGCCAGGTTTTATTTTAGGGTTTTTACCGGATTCGGTGAAGGTTTTGCAAACGATGGTGTCGTTAAGATCGCTTACGGAAAAGGCGGTAAGCACCTTACCCGATTTTAAAATTCGCGAATCGGAGCTGATCACAATGCCTTCGATTAAAACATTTTTTTCTTCTTCGAGTAATTTCGATATTTTAGACGGATTAAGGCCGTCGCGTATTTTTTTTCCGTGTATAACGCTATCATCAATGATGCCCGAAGGCGGAGCCGGCGGTTTAGCGGCGGGATAATATTGATGACTTTGACTTTTCGAAGCTGCCGCCGGCGCGCATGAAGGGGCGGGAGCGGCTTCGGGCGGCTGATACGAGATGCCTGTGACGGCAGGGGCTGCGAGGTCGGTCGAAAAACCTTTGGACTGACCGTTTTCGACGGGATCTTTATAATCAAATCCGCCCATTTTTTCACTCGGCTTATAATTGGACCTATCGATGAAAACTCTGCACGAAAGGTTATATTTATCTAACAGATATTTTTCGATATTTTTATCGACGCAGCGGTCTTTAAGCGTGTAAAACCCCGTCTCATCGCCGGTTTCAATCCTGATGGTCGCATCGTTTAAAAGCGACTGCGTGCAGCCAGGAAGCCATACCTGGCATGAAGGGCTTAGTTTAACGATATAAGCAACAACATCGTCCCAGAGTTTGTTTATTACGAGCTCGGCGGTTACGGGTTTATCGAAAGTGATGTCGAAGTTGACGCTGTCGATGCCCGGAAGCACTTTTTTGAAATAATTAATTACAGGTAAAAAATCCTTAGAGTTGGTAATTTCGCCCGAGCGAAGCCTTATCGATATTTCGCGGTATTCAGGACAATATTCTATGCGCTGAAAATCGCAGTTCATAATAGCCGCTTTACTTTCTTCAGAAATAGAGCAGCGCTTTATATGTTCAAGGATTTTATCCTTGCTTTTCGGCGATATTAAAATTTTAGTTTTTTTGTGATTCATCAGCCTGACCATCTAAGGTTAAATTGAGGTTAATCTCAGGTTATTTTAAGATTTAAACCGGTTAACTTATAAAAATAGTTTAATGGAAAATACGGGTTAATTATATATTGAAAACCCGGAATTGTCAATTACTAAAAAAGTTTAAAAAGTACCTTTTTTTCATGTAAGCCGGCCGGTATGATTCTTTCATTATTTTTAAACCTGGCATTCCGGAGTCGTCGGAAGTATTTACGAACTCCGTCCCGGCGTTTCTGATCAAGAATTCTCTGAACAAAAATTGAGACAGGCCAAAAAAGTCTTTGTTGACTTTTTCAATCAGCACGGTGAAGGTGTCTGTGTTTGTCTGCTCGCCTATTATAAAGCCGGCTATGCTTGAGTATATTTTTATATAATCGCCTTTTAATTCTAACTCATCAAAATTGCGAAGCAGTTTACGGGTCTGGTAGGATTCGAGAACGAAGTTTTTTTCGTGATTGAAAGTGTCCGAGTTGAATAATTCTGAAATGTGAATCGTTCTTTGCGGTTTGTTTTCGATGTACCAGTTTGTTAAAAATATCAATAAATCTTTTATGTTGTGAGGTTTAATAGGTTCGATGGAGCAGTTCGGATAACTTTTTATGAATTTATTGATATTTTCGCGTTTATTTTTATATTCTTTGCCTGATAAGTCAATAAGTTTTTGATAATCGTAAACGTAATCGGGGAGATCTTCTGATACCTCAAACTTGAAACCCGGCACTTCCAGATTATTTAATAAGTGAACTTTATTTTCGTCTATGCTCAATATTTTGAATGAAATATCGCATACGTTCGCGGCGGGTGTTTTTTGGTGAGCATTGCATTTTATATCGCGCATAACTGAAGCGTAATGGTTTACGGCCGAATTAAAAGAGTCTTTTGTATCGGCGCATAAAGGCGGATATAAAAGGTCGGTTTTTCCTCTCAATGAACGTGCTATCAGCAGACTGTCTTCGAATCGCTTATAAAACAAAGTTTTATAAGCTGACCATGCGTATAGCACGCTGAAAGAATAATCTGAAAAATTAGAATTCTCTTTTTTAAAAAATGAGCTTATTAAATTTTTATCTTCCGCTGCGACCGGTTTGAAACCATTTTTAATAAGCCGCAGAGTGGCCTGTGAACTCATATATCAGTCTTTTCTATGCGGGGGCGGGCCGCTTCTAGATTTTTTAGCGCACATAGCGTTTAACGAATTTATAGGCGCCGCTTAGATCGTGGTAGTAATTATTGATTATGCCTATCTTTTTATAACCGTAACTTTCATACAATCTGATGGCAGGGGTATTGCCGGTTTTAACTTCAAGATAAATGTTGGCGCAGTTTTTAGTTTCAACGCGGCGTTCGAATTCCGAAAGCAGTTTTTTTCCGATCGAAATGCCCTGTGAGTCGGCTGCAACCGCTATCGAATATAATCTCGCCGATAAATGCTGCGCGCCCGGGCGGCCTGTTTTTTTTATAAAACCGAGCGCGTAGCCGGCGGTTTTGTTTATTATACCAGGGTTGCCGTCGCCGCGAAGAGCTTTTATAAATATAGCTTTTTCATTTTTCAATGCGTAAATAAATTGTGAACGCTTAAATGCGTCGGGACCGAAATTTTCATTTTCAATTTCGATAATAGCCGCGATATCGTTTTCATTTACATCCGATATTAAAATAAGCTCTCCGGTGTCTTTCATAAATTATTCAGCGCCGCTTTCATGTTTGGTTAATTATTTAATGTGATTGTGATGTTGTCGTTAAAATTTTTAAAAGAAAAACGCAACTTTGCGTTTATGACTTTTCACAGGCGCCGCATTTATCGGTTTTGATTTCAGGCGCTATATAAGGTCTTACCCTGAATTTGACTTTTAAATTATCGGCAATGGCGCGGCATTTTTCTATATCGACTTGCGGCATATCGACAACGCTCAGATAAACTTCGCTTATTTTTCCGGCGCAGTTTTTGCAAAATTCGAGCATAGCTTCGTAAGCGCCGTCGAATGCCGGGTTGCACAATTTATCGTAGGTGTCTTTGTCCTGCGCGTTCAAACTGATCGAAACCGAGTCGATAAACTTTGAAAGCCGGGGAACTATATCGCATTTATTAATTAAATTGCCGTGGCCGTTGGTGTTTAACCTTAATTTAAGGCCGCGGCCCTTATATTTTGAAGCTATTTCCTCCATAAAACCGAGGCGGTAAGTGGATTCGCCCAGACCGCAAAAAACGATAGAATCTATTTGAGACGAGATGAGAGCGTCTATCTGAGCGCAGGTTTCATCGACGCCCGGTTCGGCATCAAGCGTTAAGTCGTATCCGGCCACGCCGTCTGCGTAGAATTTAATGCAGAAATCGCAAACGTTCGAACAACGGGTGGTGGTGTTTATATATATCGAGTTTTTAATAACATAGGCGTAAATCTGAGTTTTATTAACTTTTTCATTCATTTTAAATTAACCCGTCTTTCCATAATCTGTTCATTTATTATTGCTTTTTTATGCTTTCGCGGTTTTGGCGCCTTCCGGGCTGCCGCCGTTTTCAGGCGCGGCGCTCGAGCCCGCCATATAAAGCAGTGCGGCGGCCATTAAAGTGAAGAAAATCACGGCGACAAGATCGTTTGCGCTGCCGTAAACCTTTTCAAGATTGAATCTGGTATAGATGTCGAAATAATTAGCTATCGGCTCGTATTGCATAATAGGCCATGACGCGTTAAAATTCACTAAAGGCATTACCTGGAAACTGACGGTTTCGGCGGTGAGAAGGCCGGTAGAGTATTTGAAACCTTTGAGAAGCGCTATGGCAATGCCGGTCAGCGCGCCGCCTGCTATAAGGCCCGAACTGTATAAAACGCCGGGGCTCGTATCCGATTCGGATTCTTTTATTTTATAGATCTTAGAAGCTATTAAATTAATAAAGCCGCCCGCCATTATAGGAGTGGAGGCTGAAAGCGGCAGATAAGCGCCGACGGCGAAAGGGAGCGCTTCGATGCCGCACGCTTCCATGACAAGACCCATAAAAAAACCCACTAAAATAAGGTCCCAGGGCAGAGTCTGATCGAGAACGCCGCCGATGATTATAGACATTAATTGCGCTTTCGGCGCCGAGAGTTCTTTTGAGCCGATCCCGAGCGATTCGTGCAGTTGAAGAAGAGTTATGCCTATGGCTACGGATGAAGTTATTACGCCGATTATCAGGCCTACCTGCTGCCATTTAGGCGTCGCGCCGACAAGGTAGCCCGTTTTTAAATCCTGCGAAGTGGCGCCGCCGTTAGCCGCCGCTATGCACACTATGGCCCCGACGCAAAGCGCCACGCCGGCGTATTCTTTGCCCGTCCAGCCGACCGCTACGAATAGAAGACAGGTCAGCATCAGCGTTGTGATCGTCATACCCGATATCGGGTTCGACGATGAGCCTATCAAGCCGACTATTCGCGAAGAGACCGTTACGAAGAAGAAGCCGAAGAAAACGACTATAAAGGCCGTGACGAACTTAGCGAGGTGATCCCCCGGCATAAACGGCATGAAAGCGAGTATTACCACCAAAGCTATCGAGCCGAGAGCGGTTATATAAAGCGGTATATCGTTTTCGGTGCGGACTTTTTTGGCGGCCGCGACGGCTGAAAATATTTCTTTGAAACTTGCCGCGAATGAACTCCAGATGGTCGGAAGCGTTTTTATCATAGTGACTAAGCCGCCGAACACTACCGCGCCGCCGCCTATGTAGCGGATATAATAATGCCAGATATCGTCCATGCTCATTTGAGATATCGGGATATCAGCCGGCGGGATTATCATGGTAACGTTTTCACCGAATATCTTAATAAGCGGAGTTAAAACTAAAGCCGAAAGAATACCGCCCGCTACCATTATGCCGGAAATGCGAGGACCGATTATATAACCTACGCCGAGCAGCTCGGGAGTTACTTCACCGGCCACTATGGCGCCTTTGAACCATTTAATCGCGTAGGAAGGAGTGTCTTTCCATAGATTGAATATGCTCATTAAAAATTTATATAAAATTCCGACGCCTAAGCCGCTAAAAACTAATTTAGCGAGATTGCCGCCCTTTTCGCCGGCGATGAGTACGTCCGCGCACGCGGTGCCTTCTGGGTAAACAAGCGTTTTGTGCTCCTTAACTATCAGATAACGCCTCAGCGGGATCATAAAAAATACGCCGAGTATGCCGCCTATAATGGCGAGAGTAAAGATGGTGGTGTAATCGAGGTCGAAACGATCGGCGTGCTCGGGCATGAAAGTCATTAATGCGAGAGCGGGAACTGTGAAAACGACGCCGGCAGCTATCGATTCGCCGGCCGAACCTATGGTCTGCACGATATTATTTTCTAAAATAGTGGATCCGCCTATCTTTTTGAATATCGACATCGAAAGCACGGCAATCGGTATGGACGCGCTTACCGTCAGGCCTATTTTAAGGCCTAAGTAAACGGTCGCGACGCCGAATATAATGCCGAAAACAATTCCCAGAATTACCGATTTGAAAGTAAACTCGGCCATTTTTTCTTCGGGTGCTACGAAAGGCTTGTGCTCGTCTATTGCGCCGTCGGGGCTTCCGCCGTTAACGGCCGTGCCGACACCGATTAAAACGCTTTGTGGCTGGGTATCGTTATCTGAATTAATACCGCTGACACCGGTATCTTTTATCGTTTCTGACATTTTACCATCTCCAAATTTTTTTAGTAAAATAGCGATAAAATTATATCAAATTCAGATGCTAATGTAAAGGAAAAATCTTTTCTTGCGATATCTCTATAAATAAAATTACTTTGCTGATGAAGTGTTTTATAGCCTGTTATGAAAACGCGCAGAATCAATCAAATCATAAAAAATAAATCCTTAAA
>CAYTCW010000109.1:6889-14741 GCA_964436235.1 uncultured bacterium | reverse complement strand
TTATTATAACACTACAGCCGATAAAGCGCAATAATAATATCGAAGATTGTTTTTTTACCCGTAAAAGGCCGGAAGTTATTTTCCGGCCTTTTATGATTAAAGCGATTCGGTTAAATTATACGGTATTTGTTATTATCTGCTGCTTCTGCCTTTACCGTTGCCTCTGCCTTTGCCCATACCCATAGATGAGTTATTTTGTGACTGGCCGCTTATCGATGAAGGTATCTGGCCGCATGAACCGTCGCGTTTTTTAAGACCGTTTCCCTGAGCGTTTCCATTTTTATTATTTTTTTTGCCCGAGCCGGGAGTTGTGCAATTACCGGCAGCCTGATTAAGTTTTTGATACTCTATTCTGGCGGATTCGAATTTAATGCGAGCCGAGTCTATGGCTGCCTGGTCCGCGCCGCTTTTAACAAGTGATTGATATTCATTCCTGGCTGCCGTGAATTTATCTAACGCCGCTTTAACCTGGTCGGCGGAAACCGTAGTTGTGTCAGTTGTTTGAGCGAATGCAACCGTAAAACCTAATAAAATTGAAAATACCACTGCCATTACCGTTAATTTAGATTTAATCATAATTACCACCTCTTTATAAATTTTTGCTTCGTGCCTTTTATTAAACAAGTTTCATGCCAATTGTTAAAACACTGTAAAATGAGGTGTTTATAAAAAAACAGGTTGAAAAATCGGATTATTCTCCGAATTTTTTAAGATATTTTCGGAGCGAAGTCCGAACAAACCGTAAAGTTATAAGACCGTTCAACACAGCTCAAGACCCCGACGGGGGGCTATTTACGCACCACCGGAACTTAATATTTCAGCTCGTGGTAATGCTCTAATGCGTAAAAGTTTTTACTACATTAAAGCATTATTAAACATATTTGTTTAAATAAAAACTTTAGGCAATTTGCCGATTGAGGGAGGGTTTAAGGGAGGGAGAAAGGGTTGCTAACCTTTTCTCCCTCCCTTATTAAGATTATTGACAGTCTAATAATGATTTGTTATAATGGCTTTTATGAGCGACACATTTAATTATTACAACAACAATTCGAAATCATATTTTGAAACGACGAAAGATATAATAATTTCTGATCAGATCGACAGGTTTTTAGCTTATCTTGCCGATGATGCGGGTTTAATTGCGGATCTCGGCTGCGGCTCGGGAAACAGTCTGAAATATATCATAGAAAAGGGATATAAGGCTGTAGGCGTAGATTATTCGGATGAGCTTATAGGGCTTGCTAAAAATTATACGGGCGCTGAAATAATTAATTTAAATATAGAGGACGCCGTATCCGTTAATAAATTTATTATTGATATGAAAATAAAACATTTATTTGCAAGCGCGTCGCTTTTGCACATGTCTAAGGCTTCGTTTATTAATTTTTTAAGTAAAATTGAATTTAGCGGCGTTTTCTTTTTTTCGCTTAAAGAGGGCGAAGGCGAATCCGTTGATGCGGCCGGCCGTTTTTTTGCATATTACACGCGCGGCGAAGTGGAGCGGTTATTAAATAAAAGGTTTATAGTATTGGATTTTATTAAAAACGAGGATAAGTTAGGCCGCGGTAATAACTGGATAAGTTTTATAGTAAGGTTAAGCGGCGGGGGGCGTCTGCAATGAATTTAAGCGGGCGGCTGCGGCTTCCGATACTTTTTTAAACTGCGATTCCGCCGCTGCGGTATATAGCTTAATTTTAATTTCACGCGTTATATCTATATTTTCGATAAGTTTTAATCCTTCTTCAGCGGCCGGCTGGTTGCCGTATTTTTTATCGAAGATTTCTTTGAAAGATTCTACGGGATGGTTATGCACGAATAATTTTAAATATTTTAAAATTTCGGTTTTAACTTCTTTATTGCGTTCTATAGCGGCCGTTTCTAAAATAAGCGGCACGCAGGCGGGATCGCCGATATTGCACAGGACCACCGACGCCATAAAGCGTAAAATTTCATATTTAGATTTAAGGTACTGCGCCATAGGCCAGAATGCGAATTTATCGCTGCATTTAATGATGGCGTCGTACGCGGTATTTTTAACTACTTCATCTTCGTCATCGAGCATTTCAACGAGCGCGTTAATAGCTTTAGGCGATTTGATATTGCCGAGCGCTCTGGCGGCGTTGAGCCTGACATCGCCTTCCGGGTCGTTTTTAAGCGACAGCAGTATATTTGCGGCTTCGACATTTGCTATCTGGCCGAGTACGTAGCACGCGGAGGCGCGGTACCATTTATCGGTATTTTTAACGAGTCTGGTTATATATGTCATGGCGGAAAGATCGCCCGTTTTCCATAAAGCGATGCATGCGTTAGCTATAACGCGGTTATTTATATCATCGAGCGCTTTTTTTATGACGCCGCTGATTTTATCCGGTTTTATATTGAGCTTAGAGAGCGCTTCTATAGCGGAAGCGCGCACGTGCGGGTCTTTATCTTCGAAGCCGTATTTAATGATCGTATCGTAAAATTCAGCTTCGCCTATATATCCGAGTGCGGTAATAACGGTTGCGCGCACTTTTTTATTATCGTCTTTTTTAAGCAGTTCTATTAAATGTTTGCTGACGCTTTTATCGGCCATTCTGCCGAGCGCCATAGCGGCGTAAAGGCGGGTATTAGGATTATCGTGATTGAGTATTTCTAAAAGCGCCGGCACTGCGGCTTTATCGCGTATATATCCGAGCGCGGTTGCCGCGTTCTGGGCGGCTTCGGAGTAATCGTCATAAAGGAGTTCGAGCAGTTTATCTTTAATATCAGGCATTAATTCGGGATAATTAAGGCAGTGGCGTGAAATGCTTCTCGCGCAAATAGAACGAACTTTTGGGACCGGGTCGCAAAGGCCGCGTGACAGAGCAAAAACCGCTTTTTTTGAATTGATATAAGAAAGTTCTAAAGCGGCTTCTTCTCTTAAAAATTGTGATTTATGAAATAATTTTTCGATTATTATATGCGCGAAATTTTTTTCTTCACCCGGCTGCAGTAAAAGTTCGACCGGTATGGCGATTCCCTCTTCGGCCTGGCTGATTCCGGCGTTAAATTCCTTTTCGGCCTCGGCATTTTCTCTATAAGTAGACACATTGCGGGCATTTCTTTTCTTTTTATCGCATATTTCGTTTAAGATAAGCAGGTATTTATTGAGTTCTTTTTTATATGCGCCGTCGGCAATTTTATCGAGCGCTTCTTTTATAACCGGTATTCCGGCGTCGTCGCCTATATTGCATAAAATGTTGGCGGCCATTATAATTAAAGTTTTATTGTCTGATTTAAATAAATCGATTACGGGCCAGAAGGCGTAGCTTTCATTTAATTTAAGAATAAGCCTGAAAACTTCTGATTTAACCTTATTATCTTCATCGTTTGTCATTTCGATCAAGGCGGTAGCGGCTTTTTCAGTTTTAAAATTAAATATCGAGCGCGCAGCGTTAATTCTAACTTCCGCGTCACCGTCGGTTTTATATTTTAAGAGCAGTTTAAAAGCGTTATCGCCGCCGATACGGCCGAGAACGTAGCATCCCGAAGCGCGCACCCATTTATTTTCATGCTTTAAAAGCCGGTTAATATCTTCAAATATAGTTTCATCGCCTGCTTTATACAACGCCGCGCATGCGTTAGCGACTATGCGGGCGTTATTTTCAGAAAGCATAGGCCGTAAAAGCTCAATTAAGACTGCTTTATCCATATTTAAGTTCGAAATAGCCTCGATAGCCGAGGCTCTGACGCGCGCGTCCTCATCCTGCAGGCCTTTTTTTATAATTAATGGCAGAAGGTCGGGCGTTATATTTTCGCTTAAGGCGTTTATAGCGGCGGAAAGTATTTTTTTATCGTCGGTTTCGCCGCTTTCTCTTATGATTTTAACGAGCGCTTCTTTAATATTATCGTCTTTAATTTTTTTACAGGCGATTATGGAATAAATTTTAAGTTTTACATCGCCGCCGTAAATAAATTTTAAAAGGTTTTCAACAGTTTTCGGGTCGGCGGCTTCGCTTAATGCTTCCGCGGCGCTTAGAGCTGTTTGGTTATCCGGATCGTGAAGCAACTTAATCAGCTCTTCAGTTATGGTTCTTTGATAGTGCTGGTAGTATTTTTTAAGCGATTTTGCGGCGAGCGTTCTTATTTTAGCCTCGTCGTCCGACAGCGACTTCATAATGGCGCTGAAGGCTTTTTCCGAATTGAAATATGAAAGGTCATGCAGCGCTTTCAAGCGTTGTTTAAAACCGCCCGCGTATATTTTTTCAATTATTTCATCGATTAATTCTAATTGCATGCCTTACATATCGTATTTTAAATCATAATGATTATAGATGCCGGCTATTTATTTCATTCTTTTTTTATTTGAATAAATTAACTTAAATAATCAAATATTTTTCCGATTATTAAAACAATGATGTTATCTTTGTTTTTAGCTGATATGGTAAAGCGGTCGAAATATTCGGCCATAACTGTCTTCTCGCTTATTTTTATATTAAGCGGGTATGGTTATTCGCGCGCGCAGGTTACGCCTTATGATTATAACAGCGGATATCAGAGTTTTAACACCGATCAGATATATAATCCTTTAATAGGCGGCAGCAGCAATATGTTAAGCACTCAATACACCATGCCGGTTCCAGGCGAGCAGACTAACGCGGCGCAGATGGATGAATTTAACATTAAAAATAAAATGCCTATTTACGTGAACGGCGATTATGTAGAATATCGCACCATCGAAGAAAAAGTAGTCGCAAAAGGCGCGGCGGAAGTCCGTCACGACAAGATGCAGCTTATAGCTAACAATATAGAGGCCGATCTTCGTAAAGAATTAGTTTTCGCTCAGGGCAGGGTAGTTTACTGGCAGGAACAGGGCGGTAAATTAAAGAAAATAACGGGCGAATTTTTAGTTTACAGCATTAAAACGGGCGACGGTTTTATGCTCGACGCTATAATTTATTCCGATCCGACGGTTACAAAAGCGAAGCGGGTAGAATTATCCGCCAACAAAATAACCGCGCCGGAAGGCGTTACCTACACTTCATGCGATCTCGATCATCCGCACTGGTACATACATGCCAAAGAAGCCGTAATATATCCTAATGAAAAGATGATACTTAAAAAGCCCAGTTATAATATATTCGGCCTTAAAATACTCAAGCTGCCGTACGTTACGATGAATTTAAAACGCAAACAGGAAAAGAAATTTAATACTAAATTGGGTTATACCAAGCCTAAAGGCTTTTACCAGACGCTTTCCTGGGACTATGAATTCAACGAAAATCAGCTCGGCAGTCTTAATATGGAAAATCAGAGCGCTAAAGGGTATTTTCATAATTTAAGACATAATTACAGGATACGCGATAAGATAAGCGGCAATTTTTACAGCGATTATTCATTCGATTCTTTAAGAAATGAAACTATAAGCCGCAATTCGTTAGCGGGCCAGTACCAGATAAAAAATAACGCTAATTTGAATTATAACATAGATTATTTTTCGGACGTTATAGGCACTTATACGCAGAACAAGGAATTGAACTCGCAGTACAATTTATCTTATAACGAGCAGGGTTATGACTTTTTAGTCCGTTATAAAAAAAGAAAAGATTTAAGCGACCGGCCTAATCAATACGTTTCATCGCTTGATTACACGCCTGAAATAAACGTGAATACCCGTCGCGAAAAGATGGCGAAGACGCCGCTTTTTCTTTCTACGCGAAGCATTCTCGGTACGCGCTCGGAAACTATAGCCGGAAGCACTATCGATAGAAATATATTCGACACTCAGTGGCGCGTGGATACCGAGCGTTTTCAGTTATCTTCACAGACTAATCTGACGGTGGATTCTTCATACAGGCTGCGCGCCGATCGCGAGAACGAGCGTGAAAATATACTTGACGGCGGAGCGAGTCTTACGCAGAATTTCGGTAAAAATCTCAACGCCAATATGAGATATAACAATACGCGCTCCTACGGCTTTTATCCGTTTCAGTCAAATAAGATAAACACTCAAAACAAGATATATTCGACTTTAGCTTATAACGGCGACATGGTAATGGAACGCGGCACTGAGGTTCGCTCGAATTTAATGCAGTTTTACTATGATTACGATCTGAATCAATTCCAGGGCGTTTCAAATGATCTGACGCTCACTTATAAAGTGGATAAGTTTATGTACCATCGTTTTTATTTAAGGGCTTCTTATGATTATCACGATACGATGTTTTCTAATTTATTCTCCGGCAGCATGAATTTAACTAATATGTATTTAAAATACGATTACCAGGCCGGTCAAAAAATTAACTGGCAAACTTCGACGACTTATGATAGAATGACAAGAAAGTACCAGACTTTAAACTCGACGTTGCAATTTATAGCGGCCCCGTTCTGGACGGTTAATACCGATATAATTTATGATATACCCACTAAATCGCTTAGAAACGTTAATTATTACTTAGTGCGCGATCTGCACTGTATGGAAGCCACGCTTCGCGCTAATCCGCACCAGAAGGAATATTATTTTGAAATAGGCATTAAAGCGTTTCCTGAAGACCGCCAGCGCGGTTATTACGATAAGGCAAGCGGCCGCATAAAGCGCGTCAATCCGGGTGAAAGATTATTTTTCTAATTACGGGATTTAAAAATGAATAATAAATGCGTTGAATGGAGGAGTTTAATTGCGTAATAATCAGGGTTACAAAAGTTTTATAATAGTATCGATCGCGTTAATGTGGGCGATGTTTATAGTCGGCGCTTCAGGCTGCGGCGGCGGTAAAAATGCCGGAAGCGGCGTGGGCGGAACTAAAAACGCCGAATTAAAAAGGGAGCTTACAAAAATCAATCTTGGAAATTCGGCTAATGCAAATAATGTGTTATCGCTTGCTGCGGGCAAAAATCAGAACAACCAGCGCGGCGTTTTTATAGGCACGATGGAAGGCGTATATTTTTATTCATTCGAGTCTAAAAATATAGTGCAGATAGTAGATGCCGAGAGTAAACTCAAAGCCGAAAAAATATATTCGATTTGCCAGGAGGAAGGCGGCAAGTTATGGTTTGGAAGCGAAAGCGGCGTTTATTCATATAATTTTAATTCAGTAAGATTTTTTGATATAGGTAAAACTAACGCTCTGGCGCAGTCTATGAGCGGCATGATATGGGCGGGCACGCAGTACGGTCTCGCGCTTTATGACGGCAGTAAAAATTTTAATAAATTTACCCGTAAATCTGATAACCTTCCTAACGACGACGTTATATCCTTCGGTATGGATACTAAAGAATCCGTTTTATATGCGGGCACCCGTCAGGGCGCTTTAGTTATAAGCGGTCCCGGCAATTTTTCGGTTAAAAGCGGCACTTCTATGAAACCGACGCCGAGCGGCGATTTAATCGAAGAGCCCGGCAATACTGAAATGGTCGGCAACAGCATTTATGCAATAGCGATTAATTCAAACGGCGTTATGTATATAGGTACTAATATGGGCGTTAACAGGTGCAAAAATTTTTCGAACTGGTCGGTTTTTTCGGCCGACTCGGACGTTCCGGCAAAAACCGCTTCAGGCATAGGTTATAAAAAAGTTAAAGGCAATTCACCGTTGATTTCGAACTGGATCAAATCCATTTATATAGACGAGCAGGACGCTTTATGGATAGCTACGACGAAGGGCCTTTCATTTTTCAACGGCGACGGTAAGTGGGAAAACTTTACCATGTCGGAAGGCCTTGCTTCGAATACTGTCAATGCGGTTGCCGGTTATAAAACGGCGGTATTCATAGCGACCGCAGGCGGGCTGAATGTTCTGGACTACCCGGAGGCAAAAGCTGAACCGAAAGGAAAATAATAATACCTATTAGAGAACAGAGAACAGATAATAGAGAATAGTTGTGGATTTTT
>CAYTCW010000109.1:0-6789 GCA_964436235.1 uncultured bacterium | reverse complement strand
ACAAAGCAGCCGTCCGGTTACCGGACGGCTGCTTTGTTATAAGCGGGAGACGGGATTTGAACCCGCGACAGGCAGCTTGGGAAGCTACTAATCTACCACTGATCTACTCCCGCACCTTATTTGTAAGTGACTATATTTTTGATTCCGTTTATTATATTAATTTTAGTTTCGATGTTTTTAATGTGGTGGCATACTTCTTCGAAGTGCGGATCGGTTTCCGACACTTTTTTGAAATAAGCGACGGCGTTTTCGTAATCGCCGAGCATTTCGAGCACGCGCGCGAGGTGGTATAAATACTGGTACTGCAACGGTTCGAGCGTTACGGCCTGCTGGTAATATTCGCGGGCTTTTTCGAGCATATTCTTTTCTTCGAATATTTTACCCGTTTGAAAGTAAAGCGTGCTGGTATTTTTGATGTCTTTATATGGAACGCTCAAAGTTTCGAGTTTATTGCCGCACGAATCGCAGAACTGAGAGCCTACGCGCGATATATTTCCGCATGCCGAGCATTTAAAGCGGTTTTTAATAACCTTGACGCGCGCCGGGCGTATGAGTTCTTCGTTGAGCGTATAGCCTTTTAATGCCTCATCGACTATCGTATCGTCTTCGTGTTCCTTCGAGCGTACGAATTCGATAATTTCGTGCAGTTTCGAATTGAATTTTTCGCCGATAGTGGCTATAGGGAATATATTAACGGTTTTAAGCGAGCTTTTAAGCATTTCAAAAACGGTAGTAGCGCGGGTTTTGAATCCGGATATATCGTTATTGTTAAGAAGGTTGAAAGCTTCGTAAAACTCGTCGAGTATTTGTATCACATGATTAGCCAGCACTTTGAAGTGTGAGAAGTTTTCGGTAACGTGGCTCTCTGAAATGGTTTTTAAATATTTAACTTTTTCTTCGAGCTGTTTATTTTCTTCGATGAGCGAATTGTGCTGCGAGTCGTTATTTTCGATTTTTTTAATTTTAGAGAGCAGTTTATCGATTTCTTTTTCTTTATCATCGATGGTTTTAGCCATTTCGTGACTGACGCCGTTTAACATATCCAGCATTTTAGAAAACTCTTCGGGCAGATATTTTCCGCCTTTGATGTGTTTTTCTATTATTTTAGAAGCCGTCGAGTAACCGGTATCGGCGGAGCCCGATTCGAGCTGAGACTGCTTGAGTTTTATTTCGTTTTCGTTAAGGGCTTCTTTCAATTTAGCGCAGGAAGCCGCTTCGTTTTCGAGGCTGTATTTTAATTTTTCAATTTCTTCGTTTTTAGCTTTTAACTGGCTTTCGAGCGCAGAAATTCTGGAAGTAAGTTCTTCGTCAGCCCGGGATTCTTCGGCTGTGATAGAGGCCGACTGTTTTTCTGACAGCATTTCGAATTGTTTTTTAAGCCCTTCGAATTCGTTTTCGATTTCGGCGCGCGCGGCTATTACTTCGTCTTTTTCGCGTTTTAACGAATTAGCTTCGGCGTCTTTTTCCTTTAATTCGGCGTTTAATTTTTTGATCTCATCCTCTAAATTAGCGAGGATAACCGAATGATCGGCGGAAGAAGAATCGGCCGGAGAATCTTTCTGCTTTTTAAGCTGGGCCTGCAAAAGCCTTATCAAATTATCTTTTTGAACAAGCTGCTGCTGGATTTTTTTTAACTGATCGCCGGTGCCGCCTTCCTGCGGCATGTTTTTGGAATTATTTTCAGAATCTGTCATTTATTTCACTCCCGGAAGACACATCTAACATTTCAGATAAATAATATCATAACAAAAGATTAAAATCAAGTAATTTTTTCCCGATTAATACCGATATGAATAATGATGACTCATAGTAAGTTTTAAGGATGAGATCGATGAATTTATTTAAATTAATGAATCTAATCGTATTCAATTTAAAAAGCAGGTCGGCGCGCGCTAATATATTGAGATTAGCTTTACTGCTCGCCGTCGTAGTTTTCATAATGATTTTCGTTATTAACCTGACCTATAAAGCCTCGGTATGTATCCAGCTTCCCGCTGAAAAAGAAAACGGCAGCCGGCATAAAATATCGGGCGTTTCCGAGTTTAAGCTGATTCAGAGTCATGCGGTGATAAAATCAGCGCTTAAAAACGCGCTTCATTTGAGCGGCACTAAAGAAATCAAACTCGAATCCGGCATGACGGCTAAAATTAAAAGAAATCTTTATCATAAATACGATAAAGAATCTATGATTTTCGAACTCGAATATTTCGATCGTTCGGGCGAGTATGCGGTTAAAATAGCTAATGCGCTCGCTGAAGCCTACATATCCAATTATTCATCACGGCTTAACGATATAAGCAGTAAAACTCTTCAAATGCTTTATATGAAACAACTCGAAACTCAAAAAGCTCTTTCATCTTCAATTTCCCGTTACGATAAGTTTTGCGCAGCTGAAAATATATTGAATCTTGAAAATGATTATTTATCGCTTACGGCTCAGTATTGCAGACACAATGAAGAGCTTGCTAAGTTGAATACCGAAATAAGCATAGCTGAAAAATTAGCTGAAAGAAATCTTACCTATAAACCCAAATCACCGTTATCTTCTGAAGTCCCGGAAAGCTATGGCGCTCGTCGGGGATCGGTTTCCGGCCGTATGGAAGATAGCGAAGAAAATTATGAGTTAAAAAAGAAAATAAGGGACGCTGAAATAAAATTAGCGTTGCTTAAAAAGAAATATACTAACGCTCATCCGCTCGTTAAAAACGAATCGATGCTTCTTGATATATTAAAGAGTAAAATAACTTACACCGATAATCGTGCTATAGCGGTTGATAAACCCTTAAAACCGTCGCCGCAGTCTATGAGTAAAAACGAACAGGCGATAGATTTGCTTAAAACTAAGCGCAGTGCATATTTGAATTTGATCGGTGAATGTGATGCAAAGATAAAGGCATTTCCCGGAAAAAAGGCGCAGGTCAAATCTTACGAGGTTGAAATAGCCAAGCTGGAAAATTTATTATCGGTAATTAATAAGCAGATAGACGATACGCGCATATCGCAGGCGAGGCTTTCTGAAAATATGCCGCGCATAATCGAATCGAGCGCAACCGCCCGGTTGAATATAGATTATTTCAATTTAGCAGGCGCTTTCATATCGATAGTATTGCTTATAATGTCTTTTAAATTTGAAAATAAAGTTCAGCTAATAAAGGAAAATAAAAAAATGTCTGATTATAAAAGCGTCGTCACCGATGAATTTAAATATAAAGTGCTCGGCCATATTAATAAAAGCGAGCATCTTAACTTTGAAGATTCGTCATTTTCGGCGGACTGCTTCGCTTATCACCAGAAAGATTCAAGGCAGGCTAAATTCGTAAATATAATAAGAAATAATATAACGGGCCAGCTCGATAAAAATACCGGCAACGCAGCCGGGCTGACGAGTTTGAATCCGTCGGAGGGTAAGACCGTTATTGCGGCTAATATAGGCATATCATCTGCTTTAAGCGGCCAGCCGACTTTAGTTATAGACGTTAATTATAAAACCACGCGCCCGCCGGTGAGCGATTATTATAAAACGGACAATCAGTGCGGCCTGACCGATATAATTGTCGGTGAAACGCCCTATGAAGAAGTTATAGCCGATACGGCTATAGACGATCTTAAAATAATACCGACAGGCATACTGCCGCCTAACGTTCAAAAAGTAATGTCATCTGATGTTTTTGGTGAATTTATAAAATCGGTATCGGCGAATTTCGGCTTAGTTATGGTAGATTGCCCGGCTTTCAGCATATCCGGCGATTTCCACGCCATAACAGGTTTCGTTAAAAATATGGCGCTGGTTATAGACGTTGATAAAATATCGTCGGTCGATGATTTCAGGGAAGAATTGGCCGCATTCGATAGCTGCGCTAAAAATTGTAATATATACGTACTGGGTGTGATATTTAATGAAAAATAATATAACCGGCGTTTTCGACCAGATACAATCGGGTCTTATCAGGCTCAGTGAAATTAGAAACAGCCTTGAAATTGAAAATGCGGATAATAAAAAGGAAATCGTAAGGCGTAAGATTTTAGAATCGATAGTATTTCACGAAACTAAAATACCGCTCGAAGCTATAAGCGGAGTGGTTGAATTATCTCCGCTCGCCCTTGGCCGTTCGTGCGTGATAAACGCTTCTACCGCGCTTTCCATAATTAAATTCAACGCCGAGTTAATAACCTATATTCAATCCTTTTTATCGCCCGAATTCGATCCGGGTTTTGTTTTAGAGACCGAGTTCGACTTCAACGAGCTTATGTTCACCGCGCTTTGCTCGATGTATCCGCGGTTTAAGAAGAAAAGCGTAAATATATCTACGAGGTTTTATAATGAGGCGATTTATGTAAAAGCCGATAAATATAAACTTTATTGCATATTGCTTAATTTATTGGATAACAGCCTTAAATTCAGCAACGAAAACGAGGAAACCGTTATAACCACGCTTATATGCGAGGATACGCGCACTCTCAAGATCGAATTTTTAGATCATGGCGGCGGCTTTGATCCGGAGCTTGCCGGAAATTACTTTGCGGACGCAAAGTTAAATATAGAACTTAACGGCGATGATTCCAATACCGGCCTTATTATAATTCATAAATTTTTGCAGGAAATCAACGCTGAATTGATACTTAATTCTAAGGACGGCGAAGGTTCGGCGCTTACGCTTTCGATAAATCTTGCAGACAGCGTAGATATGTCGTCGATTAGCTCGGCCGAACATGAAATTTCTAATTTTTCAGATGAAATTTTAAAACGCCTGTCGGCGGATCCTTTTGTAGAAGGCGCTATCAGGCTTAACGAAAAGAAAAACGGCGAGGGCAACGTTATAATTAACGTGTCGGTTTTAGACGAAGAAGGCGATTCGTGCGATAAAATAAAGGCGGTTTTAACTGAAATACAACCTGTTTTAAACGCCACTTTCAATATTTCGATTATGGGGGCCTCAAAAAACACTATCATGGATATTATCAACTCGAATCCCGATATAATTTTTATCGAGCCGGTTTTGAAATCACAGGACGGTTTTGAAATACTGCAGCAGATAAAAAGTACTTTTGAAATATCACAGATTCCGGTAATAGTTCTATCGAAGATAAAATGCCAGGTGAAGGCGACGAAACTCGGAGCGGCGGAATACGTTTCGAAGCCCGTTACGAATTCGGCCATGATCAATATATGCAGGAACTTCGTATCAAAATTAAGCGATGATAATGATTTGATTAATGAATTAACTTAAAAAGGTTGATAATTATGAATGAATTTAAATTAAAAACTGAAGTTAAAAAATACGGTGCGGCCCGTTCGATTTTAAAACCGGTCAGATATTTAATGACGGCGGTTTTACCGGCGGCGGCCTTTTTAATTTTAAGCGTGGTTATAAGCGGAGCTATAAGTGCTGACGGCGCGGCGGCAGCTAAAGAAGAGCTTTGCGTCGAGTCTATAAAGCGTTTCGCCGGATCGGCATGCGGCAGCGAGTATATAATAGGCGCGGGCGATCTGGTTAAAGTATTTGTTTATGAAAATCCTGAATATGGCGATAATTATAGAATAGGGCCCGACGGTAAAATGTCTATGCCTATAATAGGCACTATAGAGGCTGCCGGTTTGGACCGCGACGGTCTGGCCGCCGTTATTAAAAAGCGGCTTTCGCGCTATATAGCTAATCCGATAGTAAGCGTTATAGTAAGTGAATATAATAATAATTTCGTTTATTTGCTCGGCGATATAGCTAATCCGGGCCGTCATGATTTTAAGACCGAGATGAATTTTATTTCGATACTGCCGCAGGCGGGGCTCGGCGCTTCACTTTCCGGCCGCAATCTTAAATGCGATATTATAAGGCGCGGCGGTGTGATTTTTACGATAGACCTTTCAAATTATGACGCGGTTTTGCAAAGCAGGATTTTACTCAATCTTAAACTTAGCAATAACGATATACTATATTTCGGCCGCTCCGATAATTTAAAAGACAGCGTTTATATACTTGGCGCGGTTAAAAACCCCGGCGTATTCAAGTTAGATAAAAAAGACGGCCTGAAAAAATTATTGGAAGATAAAGTAGAACTCAATACAAAAACCAGCAAAATATTGAAAATAATAAGAAAAATGCCCGAGCGGACTCTGCAATTCGAATACAATCTTAATCGTCCGGCGTCGGCGAACCCGGCTATAGAAGACGGCGACATGATATACGTACAGCAGAATTACGATAAGAATTTAGCGTACTGTATAAAAGAAATATCGCCTTACGTTGTAGTAAGTCTTATAGGCAATGAAGCAATTAAAATGGCCCGTGATAAGTAGTTATAAAGTGAATAAAAAAGACGAAAATAAAGATAAACTAAACTTAGTTTTAAAAATTAAAAACGATATTGCCGAGATTGCAGTTCTACGGGATAAAGTTGGTGATTTCTGCCGCGCTGGCGGCGTATCGGAGCGCTTCGTCAATAATGTTAAATTAGCTATGGATGAAATATTGACCAACGTTATTTCATACGCCTTTAAAGACCGCGACACGCACGAAATAATAATACGCGCAGGGCTTGAAGATATGTTTTTGCATATAGAAATTGAAGACGACGGCTGGCAGTTTAATCCGCTCGGCCTGCCGGATCCTGATATTCAAAAACCTCTCGAAGACAGGCAAATTGGAGGGCTCGGAGTTTATTTAGTCAGAAAATTGATGGACGGCGTTGAATACCGCCGCGAAAACGAAAAAAATATTCTGATAATGAAGAAAAATATAGCCATAGTTAAATAAGACGACTCATATAAACGCATATAAATTATGTATGAAT
>CAYTCW010000108.1:0-14995 GCA_964436235.1 uncultured bacterium | reverse complement strand
TCTCTTTCTCCCCATTGCCCCTCAATCTCTCCCTGAATAAAAAGGCTATTATCATAGCCTTTTTATTTTGAGCGTTTTTTCATGCCGGCTTTAAAGTTTTTATTTATCTTTCTTTTTCCTGCCATAAACTTATTTCATGCCTTTTGCCAGTTTTGCATCCGCGCACGCGTTGCGTGCGCGGATGCGTCGCATTTACGCACTACCGGAACTTAATATTGCGGCTTACGGTAATGCTCTAATGAATAACAACTTTTACTATACAAAAGTATTATTAAACTCTTATTTTTATTTAAATTGGTCGAAGTATATTTACAAAGATTATTGTGGCGTGTCATTTGGTTAATTTTTAGCAGTGCGATTATTAGTGTCGATTTACATTATTTTTTACCGCGAGCCGCAGGTTTATAGTTTCGGCAGTGCCATTATTGCTACGCATGTGCGTACGCAGTACGCACATGCAAACAAACAAGCTGGCAGGGAAGAAGTAGAAGAAAAGGAAGGAAAAGAATGAGATAAGATTAAATCAGACGAATAGAAATATATAAGAGGAAACTTAAAGGTGAGGTTCTGTTATGATGTTAAGTTAAAGCCCTGACCAAAAAAGCTATTGACAAACCAACCAAAAAGCGTCAGGCAATTTGCGGAATGAGGGAGGGTTTAAGGGAGGGAGAAAGGGTTGCTAACCTTTTCTCCCTCCCTTAATTTTTAAAAAATAATTATTTAGTTTTTTCCTTTAGTTTTTTTCTTGAATAGCGGTTTTGCAGTGTAAAGTAAATGTAGATAAGTAAAATCACAAAAATGACGGGATTATTTTTTAAAAAGTAAGCTAAGCGTTTAATACCGCCGTAGAAATAACTTTTAATATTGCCGAAGTGAGTGGAGTAATGAACGGCTAATTTTATCTTGCCCGATTCGAAGGGGCCGTTGAAGGTTAATTCGTTTTTAGATGTATCGAGGGCTCCGGCGTATTGAAAGGTTTCATTTTTAGAATTGGTATAATAAATTTTATAAAACGGGTATTTGGCGTTAGCTATTACTGCTTTAAAGGGGCTGTTAACTAAGGCTTCGATATTGTATATATTTTCCGATTCTTTATCATAGTCCGCGCTGATGATTTTGCCATTGAGTGATTTTAAATAAAGCCCTGACGGCGGTTTATCGATTATTATAATTTCGCCGCTTTTATTCGAGCCGGTATTTATATATAGAGAGCCGTTGATTTCATTGAAGCCGATAACGCCCGCGGCGGGGTTTATCATTGGATAACCTTCGTAGTCCCATCTGAAATTATCTAATTCGCCGTTATTTTCAAATTTAAAGTATCCGAGGCATTTAATAGCGCCGGCATCGTAATAATGCTTGGCTTCAGCGCCGGGCGTAATCATATCCGGCGCGGCGGCGGCCGTTATTGTACAGCCGATAAAGCCGCGCAAGCGTTCTATCCACTGCGAGACGGTCATAAAAGAAGGCGATTGGGCGATCACGAAGTCGTAAACTTCTTTGAGCGCGCTTAAACTTTCCTGTTTGGTGCCGGAGTAAAAGTGGTAATAAATATTTATCGGAGTGAGCAGATGAGGCGCGGCGGTATTTTTAAACCCGTCGATTACATTTTTAAAATTATCGTAAGGCGGGCACCAGTGATCGGTCATTATAAATTCGTTGACGTAGCGCGCGTTGAATTTAATATAGCCGCCGCTCGGGTTGTAATGCGGCCTTAAATTGGAATATAATTTAAAGTCGCCGTCAAAGCGCGTATCGCCGCCATTGATATTATATATGCCGTTTTCCCTGCATAATTTAAGGGCGTCCGGAGTCGGATTGCACATGCCGGTCCAGCACATTACGCGGCATTCGCGGCCGCTTAAACCGGTAATATATTCGCGGGAGCGCAGTATTTCTTTTTCGAGGTTAGTTTCGTGTACTTTATTGGCGGGATTGAACAGCTTTTTTTCGAGTATCTGATCGGTTTCTTCGGTATCTTCAATATATTTTTCGACGGTGTTCAATTTAATCTTCTGCCATTTGAACGGGTGATACCAGCTATGGGAGGCCGGTTCGACATAGGGCGTCTTCATGAGCTCAGCGGCTTTTTTTTCCAGATGTTTATTGCCGTAATCGTCGGGGTGCACTTCCGATACTATTAAAGAAGCCGTGGTAGGCAGTTTATAGTGATTTATTATTTCCTCGGTTATGATCTCGCCGCTGTAGCGTTCGTCGCTGTATTCGGTTTTATAATTGAATCCGTCGCCGTCGATGTGAATGAAGGCGGCGCGGTTTCCTGATTGAACGCAGGGATCGGGCACTATGAAGCGGCTGCTGCCGTTGAATATAATTTGAGAGAGTTTGAAAGGATTAACCATCCAGCGCCGGTTGAATTTATCGTCGATAGATATTAATTTACCTATAAAAACTATGGCGCCGTTATCGGAAGAGGCTACTAACGGACATTCTAAAGTACTGCCGTCACCGCCGCCGGCGTAAAGATGGACTTTAGCGTCGGCGCGCTCCGGTAATGGCGTTATCCGGTAGTAATCGCCGTCCGTGTTTAATTTAAGCGGCGTTTCGCCCGCCATCAGTTCGCCGTCGCCTTTATAATCTTTGATGAGTGCGCCTTTGACGAAATCGTGGCACTTAAACCCTATTTTTTCGATGAGCTTTTCCTGTTTTATCGGCGAGCCGGGCAGTTCAAGCAATACGACGCGTTTATCGTCGGCGGCGGAAATTAAATAATCGCAGAGAGCATCGGCGTTTTTATGTTCATATTCATACTGGCATATTACGAAAATATCGGCGTTAATGCGCACTTCCTCGCTTGCGATACCTTCGTCGAGGTTTTGTATTGTGAAGTTATAGCCGTAATGGTTAATAAAAATACCGAAAAGTTCGATAACATCGTTTAAATAATCGTCGCTGCCGTTAACCCCGGAATAATATATTAAAATATTACGGCCGAATTTTTCGCCGTTGTCAGGGTTAGCGTGAGCATGAAGGCGGGCGCCGAAAAGCGCGTAAAATAAAATAACGGCGGCGAAAATAATTTTAAAAGTGCGCGCGGTCGGGGTTTTACGGGTAATTGTGTATATTTTGATAATCATTGTATAAACTCTTTTATAATTTAAGATAATACTTAAGATAAAGTTCCCGTCCTATATAGACGGATTTAACGCTCTGGTCCGAAAAAGGATCGACTTCGCTTTTGGCGCCGTAAAAATTCAGGCTGAACCCGCTTAATTCGTTGAAAGGCCGCATCAGGCTCAGCGATATATTATTAAAGTTCGAGTCTGGTCCGTTATTGCGCGTTTGTTTGCCGTATAAAATACCGGATATTGAATAGGCGGTGTTTTTATAATTAGAGCTGTATTCGAGGCCGGCGCCTTTAGATATTACGCCGTCGGGCGAGTAATAAACTTCGTACGGACTGAACTGTTCGCCGTTAATGATCGTGCTGCCGTTATATTCGTGATTCATATTATCGCGGCCGGCCTGGAGTTTTAAAGCGAGGTTGTTATATATTTTATAACCGGCGTTTAAAGACAGTATATTTCTGGAGTTATCGTCGGATAATCTCTGGTGGTTAGCTTCCATTGAATAGTAAAATTTATTTTTAAAGTAATTATAATTAGCTTTGAATATCTTACGGTTAAGGGCTAATTCGCTCGCAAGCGGCGTGTCGCGCATGAAATTTTCGGAATAATTAAGTGAAAGCGAGCCGTTCGAGTAATTTTTACTGAAAGTGAGATCGGGGAATATTCGTGATTTATCGTTGCTAAGAACTCCCGACAGCGAGCTGTAATATAATTTTAAGTTGAAATTCCCTACGCCTTCGGCGTTATAAGCGGCGCCGGCGAAATAATCGTTTATATGCGACGATAGCGGGCGTGGCGGGGCAAACATCTGATCTTTGCTTTCGCCGCTCATATTTACGCCGGTTACGAAGGAAATTCCATCACCGGCGATATCGAAGTAAATATTTTTTTCAGTCGTTTTTTGCCGGCCGGAGTCGCTGGTAAATGTATATCCAACATTCATAACGGTTTTAAGCTGTTTAAGAGTCTGGTTTATGCGCTCTGATAGATACTTCCGGTCGCCGCCGTGTTCGGCGGCTTCTTTAAATTTATTAAGCGCCGATTTATTTTTATTTTTTTCGGCGAACTTCAGCCCGTCGAATGTAAGCGCCACGAATGATTTTTCATCTATTTGTTTAAGGCGTTCTAAAGCGAGGTCCGCGGTAATTCTATCGCCGTCCCAGTACTCGGCATATATTAAAGCGATGAGGTGTTCTTTATCGGCTTTGCCGGATCGGAAAAGTTTTCCGGCTATATCGAGGGCTTCAGCGGATTTAGAGCTGTACTGCGCGTATAAATAGGCTTTTTTAAGCGCTTCAGTTTGTTTGGCCGGGTCTTTTGAGCTGAGTTCAGCGATTTTCATCATTGAGTCGTAGGCTTCGGCGCTTTCGCCAATGGCGGTCTGTAGTGAGGTTTTTATTTCGTATAAATTAATAAGTGCGGCTTCAGCCGTTTCTTTTTCGATGTACAGGTTGATAAAGCCGAGTTTATCTTTTGTTTCTTTAATAAAGTAATTATTTAATACGCCGTTTAATTTTTTTTCGATGCCGCCGTTTATGATTTTAACTTCGTAATCGAGCGAGTTGAAAGATTTAAGCGCCGATGAGTAATAATCGTAATTTCCGTCCGGCTCTATATTTTTATTTAAAAATTCTTTGATATGGTTGATCGCGCAGTCTTTTTTAAATTTAACCGCAGCAGCGGCATAAGCGATTTCAGATGCCGCCGGGTGTGTCGCTTTTTCGGAAAGCTTTTTGCACAGGTCCATAACTGCTTTATAGTCGGTGGGGCTGTCTGTTTCTGAAAACTGCGTAAGTTTGTCTGCGAGGTAATAAACGAACCATTCGCTTCCAGAGCAAAGTTTCGCGGTTTTTTTAATGCTGGTCTCGTAAGCGACGCGGTCGTTTAAAAGGTAATAAATATCGGATTTTTCATATTCAGCTTCAGCGGGCGGCCCGCCGAGTTGTATGGCGGTATCTAATAAAGCCGCGCATTTTTTTAAAATTGCTTCGTCGGTTTTATTTTCTTCTTTCAAAAAATATGAAAGCCGGCTGTATGCATAACTTGATTTACTTTCATCAGCGGCTTTTTTCATCAATTCGACGGCGCCTTCTTTTTTACCGAGCGCCCAGCGGGCGTTGCTTATTTTAATTTTAATAAATTTATTATCGGGTTTTTCCTTCAGGCTTCTTTTATAATATTCATAGGCTTTACGATAGTTTTCGGTTGAATATATTTTATCGATCGTTTTAGTTGCAATATTAAAGTAAATTTCGGGAGTGTCGAGTTCCGCCATTTTATTGCAATAATCGCCCATAGCTTCTAAATAACGGTCTTTAAGCCCGGCTTTATTGGCATTATAAAAGAAGGCCCTTGCTTTTTTATAATCATTTTTTTCTAAAAAGTGGTAGCCAAGCGAGATATCTATGCTGCCCTTAAGTTCGGCTTCGTGGGTGGCGGCCATTTTGCGTGCCTGATATAAATAATTGAGCGCGTCTTCGGCTTTATCGGCGGCATTCAGACACTCTGCGTATTGAAAGCAGACCGCGGCGGTTTTTTGACCGCCCGCCTTGAAATATTTACGGTAATATGCCGCGGCGTCTTTTGCTTTGCCCGTCCACAGAAGCGACTGGCCGACTATCAGAATGGCGGCGGTGTCGTTGCCGTCTTTTTTAAGGCTTTTGATCCCGAAATCGATCGCAACTTCGAGCGAGCCGGCATAAAGCGCTGTCAGTGCGGCGTCTTTATAATCGCTCAACTGGTTTTTTTTATCGAGACTGATATTGAATTCGTTTTTTTTGTAAATATCGTCTTCGCAGAGGGCTATTGCCGGAAATAAAAGGCATAAGGCCGCCGCGGCGAAAGAAAAAATAACGGCCGAATAAATACTTCTGGTTGATAAGCATTTATTTATATAAAAACCTGAATAAAATTTTGAATAAAAATTTGTATTGAAACTTATATTGAAGTTTCTATTAATGATCATCTTATTTTTACAATTCATCCAGATTGACTCCTTTGAGAGTGCCGCTCTTACAGGCATTTTTGATTCCCGCGGCTTCTAAGGCCTTAAAGCTGTCGAAAACGGCCCTTTCTTCGAGCGCCGGTGTTATCGGCTGATTGACGAAGGTATAGAATAAAAGGTCTTTAATTTTATACTGAAAGGCGCAGTATGAAAATATAAAAGAAGCTGCGGCGGCCGACATATAACCGGCGGCCGGATTATACCCTCCGTTTAAAGCCAGATAGGTAAGTCCGGCGTTAAGGGTTAAAAAAATCATATTAGCCGCTAAAAGTACCTTATAAAACTCGAAATACATCATAAAAATAGTTATAAATAAAAATAAAACATGAAAAAATACTCCGATAATAGCGAATTTATAAATCGGCACGCAGCTGATTTCGCCGCCGCTGCCAAAACGCCTCATTATCGTATCGGCATTTATATAGCATAGTAAAGTGATCGTTCCCTGTATTTTAATTAAACTTATGATAGACTCGCCGACGGCTTTGATTATCTCGTCTTTTTTTTCTGAAATTTGCTCGAAACTTTCCTTGCCGGCTATAGATGAAAAATATGCCCTGTAAAGGTCGTAAAACCCGGTTTCGATGCGAGCGAAAAAATATCCGAGCGAAGGGATTATCGAAAGATAAGCTACGAATACTGCCAGATCGAAATTGCCCGATACTTTTAAATTGCCTAAGTAGCATTGATTGACCGGGCCGTTCCAGATTATGAATTTATCTATCCATATTCCGAGATTATAGGCGAATCCGGATAATATGAGAATCCAGTAGGTTTTAAAGTAGCTGAAAAAATAATAAGTGACGCCTTTTTTATTGAAAAATTCACGGGTTATTTCGGCGGTGATGCCCGAAAAAACGTAAAGCTGTCCGATGAAAAACCCTATCAGATATCCGTTTAACCCGTATATAGTTTTAAGATAGGCGCATAAAAATATAGAGGCGATCGTACCCGAGGAAAAAACGAATATTATGAATTTATAATCTTTAATGGCGGTGAGAAAGGCCATTCCGTTCCAGATAAGGCATATTACGCAAAAAAGCATTATTGCTAATATTTTAAATTCGGCGGGCGCTTCGCTTCTTGAAAAAAAAGCGCTGCCGGCTGCTATGGATAATACGGCGAAGAAAAAACTGCTGCCTATGAAAAGTGAAAGCAGCTCTTCGCGGTCTTTATCGAATATCTTATCGGCGATATAGCGCACGATAGCAAGCTGGAAGGTTCCTGTTAATATTAAACTGAAGGCAAATACATAGGATAGCAGAGCGCGGAATATAAGAAGGGTTTCACCGCTTATTTCCGGCGGCGCGAAGGCGTTCAGCGATGAAATGGTGACCATGGTGAGAATCCACGGCCCGGCGGCAAAGACCGACGAGTAAATATAGCTTTTTATCGCGCCGAGATAGCTTCCGCTGTCGGCTATTTCTCTGAATCGAAAACCTATGCCGGCCATTTAATTTATACCTCCGATAGCTTCTTTATAAATGGCGCGGTATTTAGACATCAGGTCTTCTTTTTGATAATACCGTAAGACTCTTTTTTCGCCATTTTCACCGAGCCGCGTATTTAACTCGGCGTCGCTTAATAGTTTAATTATTTCCAGACCGAGCATTTCCGGCGATTTGACGGGAACTACCGAGCCGGACGCGCCTATTTTAATGTCTTCTTCGCCGGCGCCGTAAATTAATTCGCGCACCGCGCCTACGTCGGTAGATACGACCGGCACGCGGCATAAATTAGCCTCCATAAGCGCGAGCAGCTGCGCCTCCGATATCGAGGAGAGTACTAAAAGGTCGAGATCCCTGTAAAAGTCCGCCACGTCGCCCGGCCCCGCGAAAACCACGCTGTCGTTGAGACCGAGCAGGTCGGTGAGAATGCGGCATTCCTGATAATATGATTTTTCTTCGTCGGTAGGGCCTTTTAAGATGAAACGCGCGCCCGGAAGTTTATCGACGACAAAACGGGCCGCGTAAAGAAGCGTTTTAACGTCTTTTATCTGAACTATACGGCCTACGTAGCCGACGGTGTAATCGGGCGCTTCAGGTTTTCTGACGCGCTTTAACGAAAAACGGCCGCAGTCGATGCCGTTGGGAATTATCGAACATTTATCGGCCGGCGCGCCTAATTTGATCTGCAGGTTCATATTTTCTTTAAAAAGCGTTATTATTTTATCGGAACAAAAGTATGATATTTTTCCGATATAAATGAAAAGGTTTATCCAAAGGCGCTTAAGCGGCGCGAGTTCGCGGCTTATATCTATCGAATCGATGTTTTGATCATATATCCACTTCGCGTTCACTATTTCTAAGAGCCTTTCATTGGTGTATATGCCGTGTTCGGTCAATATCATGGGCTTCGCGGTCCTTAATTTGAAAAGACTGGCTAAAAGCCCCGCATAACCGGTCGATACGCTGTGATAACATTTGCAGTCGGGCGGATTAAAGCCGGTTATATTGACGATTGGAATTAGAATGAAGCGCATCGTCCAGAAAAAATCTATGAATGAAAAATTGCCGTCGAAAGTTTCATATAATTTTAAAAAGAAATTCCAGCCTTCTTTAGTGTTGATAAAATCGCCGATCGACGGTTGGTATTTTTGCAGAGTATCGAATATAGCTTTTAAATTTTGGAATTTAAGTTCCTTAAAATCAAAAGCATGGCTTGATAATTCTTTAAAAAATTTTTTAATTTCAAAAAAACCGAGTTTTTTATTTAAACTGCCTTCTACTTCGTTTAAGTAAAGATTGTTTACGGAATTTACATTCGGCGGAATTTTAAATTTAAACTCGCGCGCGTAATTTTTAGACGGCAGCACGGCCACTATATCGAAAGTGAAGTCGTCTAAATTAGTTATTATATCATGTACCCAGCTGGATACTCCGCCGGTTATGTACGGATAGGTGCCCTCGAGCACGAGGCAGATATCAGCCATTATTCTCTCCTGACTTAATAAAGCGGCTGCAATATTGGTAAAATTGAATATTATCGTTCTTCCGCGTTTGCGCTATTGAAACCGCCAGATCATAACGGAATCTGAAGATAATTTCAATGAAACGATCGCCGTCATATTTATTATTCGATATTAAAAGGTCTATATGGTTTTCTATATAGCTTTTTGCTAAATATGAAAAGTAATTTTTATAGTCGGTTTCATAGTTTTTATATTCAGGGCTTTTAGCCGTGGAGTAGTAATTAACCGCGTTATTTATGGCTTCCGGCCTTAACGCTCTGCAAAATTCAACAGTAGCAGTTTCGCGTATATCTTCAGGCGCCGCCTCCGATAAAAAACGGACGAGTTTTTTATAGGTGTCATCGCCTCCGAAAGATGCGGCGGCGACTATGGCGTGCTTTTTAACGGCTGAATCGGCAGAATCTATTAATTTTATTATATTGTCGATAAAGCGTTTTAAATTTAATTTTTTAATTTCGGCAAGCGTGCGGATTTGCAGGTTGTTATAACCATGTTCGAGAGCATAAATTACGCCGCGGTCGGCGTATGAATCGCCTATTTTAATTAACGATGCGACGGTTTCTTCTTTGACCGCCGGTAAAGTTTTGCCGGATTTTAATAATTTAAGGAGCATTTTAACCGCTCCTCTTAATTTTTTCATTCCGGCATATTTAACCGCTATTATTTTAACCTCGTCGAGCGGATGTAAAATAAGCCCTGCAAAAGTTTCGTTACGCAGCGGAAGCTCGGTAGAACTTAATACGTCTATTGCGAAAAAAATTAATACGGGGTCATTGTCATATAAAAAATACCTTAAATTACGTGCGTTATCCGCTTCTATCTGGCCTTTTAAAAGTTTTAAATATATAATTTTACTGAATTTGGATAAAGCGTTTATATCTTTAAAAATCGCCGGGTACATAGATGTGTTTGAAACGGTTTTAAGCCGCGCGTAATACAGGTCGAAGTTTAAATTCTGGCAGTCTTTAAAGAGTTGTAAAAACTCGTTGATTTTATAAACGCTGTATAATTCGCTCTGGTTAATCCCTTCGCCGCCGCCGTCTTCGGCGTCATTATCATCTGAAGCCGTAGAATTATCGATTAGCGCTTTAAGTTTATTGCCGCCTCTTAATTCATTTTTTTTAACCCGGTCGATTAAATTTTTAAGTTTATCGTTTTTTTTCAGCTCGAAATAACACGCCGCTAATTCATCTATGGCGCTGCCGCTTAAGGTTTCAATGTTTTTTTCAAGAATTTCAGCCGCCGCGGAGGCATTCGCGGTGTTTCTAAGGCATACCGAGTAGCCGTACAGGGCGTCGTCGAGGTAGTAATTTTCGTCGATAAGCGCCTTAAATAAAGAAGCGGCTTTATTAAAATATAAATGGGATAAATCCGTATATAAAAGCTGAAGCCGGCAGAATTTTAAAAGCAGGGCGGCGTATTGAAAAACAAGCTCAGGCACCGCGCCGCATACCTTTATGGCGGTTTTATACCAGTCGAATTCGCGCATATATTCGTCTTCGATGGCGTTAAGTTTATTGATTGCCATAAACCTGATTTCATATTCTTTATCTTTAGCCATTAATTTAAGAGCAGCGACGGCCTGCCTGTTTTTCATCTTCGATAAAATATCTATCGCGTTTCTTTTTTTGAAGTTATTATCTGACATTGCCGAATCTATGACCGCTTCTTTAAACATCTGTTTTTGAAATTCGCCGGCTACGTCTATATAGTTGAATATGGCCTCTTCGCGCATGTCGCCGTGGTTGACTTTAACCAGTTCGTCGAATTTACGCGCAGCTTTATCGCCGCAGGCAAGCAGAACGAAAAATACCGGCAGCAGGCCGAACGGCCCGAATATCAGTAAAAATAAAAAAGTGAGGTCTTTTTTAGTGAAATTATTATCATTTTTAAAATCGAAATTAAGCGAGTACATGAGTTCGTAAATAAATAAAAAGACAAGCGAGCCTATTGTGTTAATAACAATAAAACGGCCTAAATAAACATCCGCCGCCGGCAGGCCTATTACCGCCGAAATTAAGACGAATAAAATAATAATTGACAGCCAGATAAATACGGATGTATAATATATTTTATCTTCGATCATCGCTGCGGCCGGCCATTTCTAAATTTCTTTTTTTGATTTGTTTTATGTTTATGTTTATGTTTATATTTGTGCTTATATTCATAATTATTATATCTTGATGTAATCGAGCATTGTCTGATACATATTGTAGGATTCTTCATTTAACTTATCGAAAGAAACGTTTTCAAGACTCCGCCCGCCCGCTATTTCATTAAGCGAATAGGCGCCCGCTTCGAAGCGAAGCTCTTCTTCCGTGTGGTACGGCTTGATCCTGAAATTATTTATTTCTGAAATAAGACGCGTAAGTAAAATATTAGCGCCTTTTATATCGGTAACCGGCAGCATTATTATAAAACAGCCGTTCTGCATGCAGGCGCCGTAAACGTCAATTTCCCTTATCGAATTTTTAACGATATAGCCGATTGAAAAATAAACCGATGTTTTAACGTTTTCAGGAATAATTTCATGGTTGATTATACTTATTTTACAAACCGACAATTCGAGTTTATAGCGTATGGCTTTATAAATTTCAGATTTGATGAGTTGTTTTAAATGGTCGGGTTTATAACATTTAATGTTTTGATCGAGCGGCACTTCCGATTCGATCTGGGTGAAATTATTTATCTTGTTGAGGCACATGCCTGTCCATTCGGCCACCATGGATATCATCCGCACTGAAGTGTCGTTTAAATTATCGAAAGACAGCTCTTTTATGGCTAATATCCCGTAGATCTGGTCGTTAAAGATTATCGGCGATACTACGGCGTATTTTTCAAAATCTTCTTTATTTAAGCCGGGATTATCAGATAGAAGATTATCTAAGAGCGAAACGGTCATTTTATTTTTAATGGCGTAATCAAATAATGTGCCGTCTGATAAAGTTATTTTCGCTTCAGCATCGGCGCTCTTTTTATCTGAACTTGATTTTAAAATGAGATTATTGCCTTCTTTTACATATATCAGAGAGGATTTCACGTTTATATGGCTTTCAAGAATCTGCAGTACGGCAGGAAATAATTTGTCGTATTCAAGAGTTTCAAGTTTTTTTGCCGCTTCGTAAACCGTCGAAAGCGACTGGAAACGGGTGACTATTTTTTTAGTGAGCTCTTTATTGGCGTCTTCGAGCATAAGACAGTTAAGCGCGCATTTTTCAAAATCTGAAGATAGTTTTTCATGCCCGCTTTTAAGCCTGTTGTACTGATAATCCTGATGGTCTTTTAACTGCCCGGCAATATGCGATGTGAGAAGAACCGAAAATATGAAATAGATCGATTCGTTGGCTAATATTTTATCGGCGCCGCCATTGATCGCTCCAACGGCTAAGCCGGCTGAAATTATAATCGCGAAAGATAAAAACCCTTTAGTGGAGCCGTATCTGACCGACATACAGATGGATAAAATCTGGTAGGGGTTAGCTGCATCGCCTATGAATAGTAAAGACAATGGGTAATAATAATAGTTTATTAAGGCTATAAGTGCCGAAAATATAAAGGATTCTATCAGATACATTTCTGATATCTCCCATTCTAGTACTCAAAATGTTGTGTAAAATTTTTAAATGGCACTTAATCATATTATTACCCATATATATTTATATTTATGTTTATATATTGGTTATTCGCTTATATATTTATATTTGTTATTTACTATTAATTAACTTAATTCAGCTATATTCATAATCATTATAACACGAAAAGCCTAAAAAAGCAATAGAGACTATTTTAGTCTTATTTTATAATCGGGTTTATCGAAGATAGGTTATGCAGTTGTTAAACAGTGAAAATAACGAATCGTTATTTTTTGAAGTTCGGCCACAAAGGAAGGTCCTGATCGACTGAATTAGCGTACCAGAGTATTTTGCACTTTAATATATCCGCAAGTTTTACAGCTTCTTTATAGCAAAATCGAGCCGTTTTAATGTCGAGCGGCTTTGTTTTAACATGGTCTAAAACAAATATCGGCATTCGCGGATTTATCTTAAGAGCCTCTTTTAACATTTCTATCTCGCCGGTGTTTAATCTCTTACCCTTTTTATCGAATTTAAGGTAATATCTTTTATAGTGCGCTTCGCCCTTTACATTACCATAAGCTGAGCTGTACTCTTCATATTTAAAAGCGTCTATATAACCTGCGATTCTTTTCAGTACAGTAAACCCGCGGTTGGCGATAAGCAGTTTATCCGGATATTTGATGCGCATTTCTTTGACGAGCTCGATCAAACCGTCGGTTATTTTGTCCCCGTTTTTCATGGTTTTATAAACGTCGGCCACATCGAGTACGTCGAGGAAAAAACCGTCGTAAAGATCGTTTCCGAGCCATAATATATACGGTATTTCTTCGTTTAGTATAATATCATGCCACTTCGGATTCGAGGCGTCGGCGTAATAAGAACCAGGCCAGCCGGGATCTTCACCAAGAAAAACCGGGTCGGTGACTTTAACTTTTGAACGCGGAATTTTCGGGTTGTCAGGCGTGTTCATATACGATTTCCAGTTTTTAAAATATCGGCGGTTCGCGCCCGCTTCGCCTACGCTTATATAAGCGATTATAATTACGCCTCTTTGCTTTAATTTTTTTAAAAATTTGATGTTCGGAACATTGTACGGCTCGATGATCACAACGTCGAATTTCATAAACTTAGAAAGCGCTTTTGCGTCATAAACGCCATAAGCATTGGCATAAGTCTTAACTTTTTCTAACGATGGCTTCTGAATTGCACGACTTTTTGCTTCGACAGTCCGGCAGGATATAAAAATACAGGCTTGCGCTAATAAAAATATTAAAACCGGCCATACGATTATTTTTAATGATTTATTCAGATGATTACTTCGCAAATCAGAAGTTAAAAGCACCGTATGAGATCTCATTTTATTCACTTTATTTTTTGCCTCCATGTTAGATAGGTGAATAATACAATATTAGACGAAACTTGTCAACACGATTTTTTTGACGATCGGTTCGTTCGCTGTTTTTAGATTATTGCAGGACTGAAACAAGACCGCTAAGACCGCGACGGGGGAAAAGGAAGGACCAATGGCCCTCCCTTATCCCCCGTGCCCCCTTTACTCTCCCTGAATATAAAACTGCGCAAATACGGCATACTTCGTATGCCGTATTTGCGCAGTTTTGCAGCATCGAAATAAAAAGGCTATTTCATAGCCTTTTTATTTCGGGCGGCTTTTCTTGCCGGCTTCGAAGTTTTTCTTTTAGGTTCTTTAATATAGTTTATTTCATTCCATTCATACACTCATTCATTTATTCATTCTCTTCTCTTTCGTTAAATTCTTCTTATTTATTTATTTTCGTCTTTATCTCTACCTTTATTTTTTTCTTATTTATTTTCTGTCATAAACTTTTTTCATGCCTTTTGTTGGTTTTGCCTTCGCGCACGCGTTGCGTGCGCAATGGCGAAGCATTTACGCGCCACCGGAATTTAATATTGCAGCTCACGGTAATGCTCTAATGCGTAACAGCTTTTACTACATAAAAGCATTATAAACAAATTTGTTTTAATTAAAAACTTGATTTATGAAAACTTTTGACTCATGCAATTCGATTAATTTTTAGCAGTGCAATTATCAGGATCGATTTACATTAGTTTTTACCGCGAGCCATAAGCCATAGTTGCGGTAGGGCGATTATTGCTACGCATGTGCGTGCGCCGCACGCACATGCAAACAAGCAAGCTGGCAGCAAAAAAAGTAAAAGGCAAGAAAGAAAGAAAGAAGAGTAAATAAGGAAGAATGAACATGAACACGAAACGGGAAACAAAAACAAAAAAAAGAATGAAAAGAAAAAGAAGTTAAAGCCCTGACAGAAAAGGCTGTCGATGAACAAACGAAAAAGCGTCAGGCAATTTGCGGATTGAG
>CAYTCW010000107.1:1542-15414 GCA_964436235.1 uncultured bacterium | reverse complement strand
GCCGCCTTATTTTCAGATGAAGCTCCGGCCGTAACTATGAAATAACGGTCGGATTTTTTTTGCGCGAGCTCTTTTATAGATTCGACCGCCGCGTTTTCATCGGCATCGAAAACAAATACCGGCGCGTCGTTTTCGCCGATCGCGGCGCAGAATGAATCATAATCGGATTCAAAAACTATATCGAGAGCGTAATTATTTTTCTGCGCCCAAACGCCCAGATCATCTGCTATTAAGCGGTTACCTATAACTATTACCTTATTGGCGGAAATGTTCATCATACACCTCAAAATTGGTTTGCGTTTATAATCAGTACTGTAAAAATCAACATAATTATATTAAAATTTAACTTAAATGTCAACCGGTTTATTTTATAAACCCACATTTTAACTTTAAAAATGGTGATTTTATTCGAATACAATAAAAAATACCGGATTTTTAATAATTTTCGTACTGCGTCCCAAGCACGAGCATTTTAACCGGGGCCGCCGCAGGCGCCTTGAACACATGAAGCTGTGGCGCGGTAAGACCGACTCCGCCCGAAACGATTATATCTACGCGGCCGTCGCCGTCAAGATCGGCTATGGTTGGAGTCGAATAGGTTTTACCTATATATTTCGGAAATCCAGGCACTTTTCCGCCGCGCGAATTTAAAACATTAATATAGCCGGCTTTTTCGCGTGCCTCATCGTTGAAGGAAGTAAAGACGAAATCTAATTCACCGTCGCCGTCAATATCGGCTATCTGCGGAGCGCACCGAATATAGCGGCCGGCTTTTTGCGGCCAGCCCGGAAGCGACTGGCCCTTTTGATTGCGCACGTCTATATAAGCGCCCTTATCGTCGGCGTGAGTATAGGTTAAAACCATATCTAACTGTCCGTCTTTATCGACATCGACCATGCGCACCTGCGAGTGCGACTCGGCCGGAAGCGGCTGGCTGATCTTCAGATTGCCGTCCGAATCGAATACTTTTACCGAATAAGGCTGCGTCGTCTGGCCTATAATTTCTGAACGGCCGTCTTTATCTATATCGACCACGTTGATTTCAAAGGGCCAGTAGCCGGTTTTAGAACCGAAACTCTGCGGCCAGTTGGTTTTTAGATTGCCGTCACGATAAACGCTGACGCGGCCGCTCGTGTCACGCACCACGACATCCGCCTTATTCTTGTTGTCGATATCTAAAACCTTCACGGAAGCGCTTATGGGCGCACCCGCATTCGCCTGCCATTCGACATTTCCCTCGTCATCGAGCCGCACCACGCGGCCGGAATTCGAGCCTATATAAGTTTTAAGTTTTCCGTCGGCGCCTTCGTAAAGCTGCGGCGATGAAAACGCGGTATTGCCTTTTGTGTCGTAGGTCCATTCGGTTTTGCCGTATAAATCGAGGCAATACACCTTGCCGTCAAGGCTTCCGGCGATAACTTTCGCCTTGCCTTTATCGCTGACGGCCACTGAAGACAGTATCGGGCCGCCGGTCTGCTTCGGCCACAGGCCGAACCTTTTTTCTTTACCGTCGTCGCCGACTATATGGACCATGCCGTCGGAAGAGCCGAATATCATTTCATTTTTACCGTCGCGGTCAAGATCGGCCACTTTTATCTGGCCGTATATATCGCCTGTAACCGCTACGGGAAAGCCTTTCTGATATTCGGTCTGGCCTTCCGCGGCATATGCGGCCTTTAAAAATGACGGCATAAAAAGGGTGAACGCGGCCGTAAATAACGCCGCGCACAACAATTTATGCGGAAAATAAACGCTTTTTTTCAACTTTTTTTCGATCATATACATACAAAACCTCCATCACGCAGGCTGATAAAAATCAATACCGCACTTTTTCCCTGATCACCTTGACCAATGAAGTGAGCTTGACGCGCGTCTTCGAAGCGGGAACCTCTCCCATCGAAGTTATCCTGTAAACGTCGTATTTGCCGTACTCCGCGTCGCCGATAACGTACTGGGCGTTATGAAAAGTGCGGTTTATCGTTTCATAGGGAGTTTTAAGATCTCTTACGATCTCGACTTTAAGCAGTTTGTAATTACCGCCGCCTAAAGACCTTTCCATCTGATCGGCGGGAGCGACCTTCTGCTCGGGATAAAGCCAGCTCGTACGGCCGGATGCATACTGATGCTTGAGCGTAAGAAGCGCCTTCTGATACGCGGCATAGGCGAGATTGCGAGCCTTTATGCGGTGCGCCTGAACTAAAATGCCGTCAACCGACTGCATCGAATATTTTAAATATATGGCGCCCGCAAAAAGCAATACCGAAAATACCATGATTACGATTATTTCGATCATCGCGGATTCGCCGCTGCGCCTGTATGAAAAATAACGGTTAATCATAAATTCACCTTTTTACTCTTTTTTATTTCAAGTCGAACATATATATCATTTCTTCCTTAGGCAGATCGTTTAATTTAATTTCGCAGCTGCCGTTTTCAAAATATACAATATTGCGGCGGCCTGAAATAAACTTTTCGGCGGTATCGATAGGATTTTTAGGGCTGAGTTTTTCGGTTTTATAGTGCATGGGCAATATGATTTTCGGGTTCAGATAGCGGATTATTTCCCACGCATCATAAGCGTCAATCGTATAATAACCGCCGACGGGTATCATTAAAACATCTACCCGGCCGAGACTTTTTAAAAGCTGATCGTCGTATGCGCCGAGATCGCCGAGGTGCGCGAAACGAACATTGTCATAATCAAAAACGCTGATATAATTTATCCCCCTGTCCGCGCCTAACTTGCGGTCGTGATAACTTTTTATCAAATTAATTCCGACGCCTCTGACATTCGAAAACCCTTCGGAATCTTTTAAAGCATAAGCGCCGCCAGCTAAATTTAAATTAGAATGGTCTGCGTGTTTGTGAGAAACAATACAAATATCGCAAAAAATAGGCCTTATAGGCATCGGATAGCCTATATCCGAAAACGGATCGATCAATACACGCGCGCTTTCAAATTCGATTAAAAACATCGAATGGCCGAACCAGGTTATCTTAGCCGTCTTTTCTTTAAATTTTTTTTCGCCGGACGGCCCCGCTTTTTCTTCGGATTTTATCTGCGTTACGACGTCCTGAATTTTTTCATTTTCAGACGAAATATTTTCTGCGGCATATGACGAATGTAAAAAAATAGCGGAAATTAAAACAAATGCCGGAATTAAAAATACCGAAAAACTCAACCGCGCAATAAAAAACACGATACTAAAAAAATGAATTCCGGCCGGAGACTTTAAATTAAAATGCGTTCTACTTGCGTCCATAATGGTTAACTCCAATTAACGGCTTAGATAACCCGTCGATAAACAAGCCGTAAGCATATAATTAAATTTTACTAAATTAGGCTCTGATTGTCAATAATAATATAATTAATAAAAAAATACAATTAAAATTGCAATATGACTTGCAAACTCTTTTTTTTTCTGGTATAATTGCAATAATTAAAATCACAACCACTGCTTCATTGTTTCTAAGAGTTTTTAAGAATTTAAACCTGATATAAAGCATAAATTTTAGTTTATTGATATAGAGGAAACTTGATGCCGGTTTTCTCTATTTTTCTGTTAATTACTTTCAATAATCATACCGGAGATAAAATGGCGGAAAAAAAATGGAAATATGAAAATTTAATAAAATTGAGCGATTTAAAAATTTTAATGCTCAACTTCCAGCTCGCCACCAATGTTAGCGTAGCGCTGCGTGACGAATCTTTCAGCATAATATACACTAAACAGCCGCCCAAAAAAATATGCGGCCTCTTTTTAGAACAAGCCAACATTTCAGACGGCTGCTGCGATACCGTAGGCGAAAGTATTTTTTCCTTCGGCGTCGAAGGCTTCAGCGTCATCAAATGCGGAAAAGGACTGTCATTTTTCGTAGTACCCATTAAAATCGACAAAGAAACCGTTATCGGTTACATAACCGGCGAGGCCGTTTTTATAAGCCGCGAAGATAAACAGGCCTTCTTAGATAAACTCAAAAATAACCGCGAATTCAATTTAAATTTCGAAGAAATAAGAGATTACCTGCGCGACATAGAGTTAATATCGCTTCAAAATTACCATGCCAAAGCTAATTTCTTAATGACTTCCGTCAATATGCTCATCCAGAACTCGATACAAAAAAATGAAATCGAAGAAGCCTCGTCGCTCTTAGTCGAAAACCATAAGCTGCGCAGCAAAGCCGAAAAAAGAGTCAATTCGCTTCTTACGCTTCTCGAACTTTCAAAAACCATCAACACCATCACCGAGCTCGACTCTTTATTAAACTGCATAATTAAATCGATAATAAGACTCTTGAATGCCGATAAATGCTCCATAATGCTTTTAAACAGGCACAGCCGCAAACTTCACATAGCGGCAAGCCATAATATCGACGCAAGAGCGGCCCTCTCCTACAGCGCCTCCTTAGACGACGATATATTCGGACATGTGGCCCAGACCGGCGATACGCTTTTAATCGAAGATATCGCGGCAAGCGAAAAATACGGTAAAAAATCGCGCCCGCTTTATAATCGGGCTAAATCGCTTCTGATAGTGCCGCTCAAATATAAAAATGAGGTTATCGGCGTAATCAACGTCGATAATCACGAAAACTCCTCACCCTTCACCGAAGACGACAGAGTGCTTTTCGAATCGATAGCCGAACAGACCACCGTCGCTATAATGAACGCCAACTTTTATTCGGAAGCGTCTAAAAAACTCGATAGATTGACCGCTTTAAATAAAGTGTCGAATATAATCAACTCCACGCTCGAATTAGAAAGTCTTCTTAAAACCACTATAACGCTCATCTCCGAAGTAATGGGCGTCGAAATCTGCTCGCTGATGCTTTTAGAAGGCGAGCCGCCGGAGCTTAAAATAGTCGTGGCGCACGGCCTCGACGAAAGTATTATCAAAAGCGTGCGCATAAAACCGGGTGAAGGAATAGCCGGCCATGTAGCGCGCACCGGAAAACCGCTTTTAATAACCGACCTGTCGCGCGACGATAAATTCAGCCGCTACTCGAAGGCAGGCGCCGATTACAAAACCATGTCGGTCCTCTCAGCGCCTTTAATTATAAAAGAAAAAGTCATCGGCGTAATCAACGTCAACAATAAAATAACCTCCGACGTATTCAACGCTTCCGATCTTCAGCTTTTAGAAACTTTAGCCACGCAGATAGCTACAGCTATCGAAAACGCCCGGCTTTATTCGCAAAAAGAAGAGCGGCTCGTAGAGATCACCATGCTTCACAATCTCGGCCTGGCGCTTAATTCTTCGTTAGACCTTAAAACCATCATATCGCAGATCATCGACAGCATGAAAAGCATATTCGCCGCCGACATGGCTTCCATAATGCTCTGGGATGAAAAACACGAAAAACTCAAAATTATTTCTCACATTGGCCTGCCCGAAGATTATATACACACGCTCGCCTTTGCGCCCGGAGAAGGCGTAGCAGGCAGCGTCGCGGCAAGCGGCAGGCCGCGTCTTATTAAAAACACCCTGCTCGAACCTTCTTATAAAAAACACGATATTTTACACGACGAAAAGCCTAAATCGCTTACCTGCGCTCCTATCATAGTTAAAAACCGCGTCGAAGGCGTTATCTGCTGCGAACGGCTTCTCGAAAAGAACGGCCCGTTCACAAACGATAACCTCAATCTCCTGACCACGCTTTCATGCCACGCGGCCGTCGCTATCGAAAACTCCAACCTGTATAACGATCTTCTCAGGGTTTACTTAGAAACGGTCCAGAGCCTCGCCGCAGCGCTCGATGCGAAAGATTCCTACACTCACGGCCACTCGCGCCGAGTAACCGGGCTAGCACTCGCCCTCGCGCGCGAAATTAAAATGAACGAAAACGAAATTAACACGCTTAAACACGCAGCGCTGCTCCACGATATCGGAAAGATCGGCATCGCCGAATCAATCCTCCAGAAGCCATCGAGCCTCACAAATGAAGAATTCGACTGCATTAAAAACCACCCGATAACCGGAGCGCGGATACTCGAATCGGTCGAATTTTTAAAAAGCGTCTGCCTTCAGATCAAACATCACCACGAACGCTTCGACGGCCGCGGCTATCCCGACAAACTCGCCGGCGCTCAGATACCGCTCGGTTCGAGAATAATTGCCCTCGCCGACACCTACGACGCGATGACCTCCACGCGCCCCTACCGCCAGGGACTTTCACATGAAACGGCGCTTGAAGAGATCAAAAGATGCGCAGGCAGCCAGTTTGATCCCGAAGTAGTCGAAATTTTCGTTAAAATTTCTGAAAAATGTAAAAATATTACTGAAGATATCGAATTTGCGAACGATAATATAATTAACATATCTGGAATTAAGTCGATGGTTGACGGAATTATCAAACCGATCAATTTATTTTGATTTATCCCAAAAAATAATTATAGTTAATGATGGTGTATGAAAAAAAATAAGTTAAATCTGATAACGATTTCCGGGCTGTTTGCCATATCTCTTTTAATTTTATTGTTATTGCCGGCTCAATTCGCTTTCGCGGGCGGCGCCGAAGTTTCAGGCCATAAACTCGCCTCAGCCGCTTACATCGAAAAGAGTCCCTATCACAACTACTTTTACCGTGACCGCGCCGGCGAAGTCACCTCCGACGGTTTTTGCGACGGCGAGTTAGAAGAAAACTCTAAGACCGGCGAGCGCCTAGGCCGTTCTTTAAAAGGCCCCGAACCGAGCGCCTGCATTAAATTCGACGACGTTAAAGGCTCGGGCAAATATCCTTATAACTTCCGCGTCATCGATAACAAACTATTCGCGGGCGGAAATTTATTCAACCCGGTTACTCTTAAAAACACGCCCGAACGCGTTAAAAAATACCTCATGCTGTTAAAAATCATCGGCGCTAAAAATATTATAGCGCTTAATGTTCCCTTAAATCAGGGACGCGAATTAAAGATAATCAAAGAATTCTGCGCCGAGCTTGGCATAAATTTCTACCCGTGCCGCATGAATTCCGAAACGGTCCCTAATGACGAACAGACCGAAACTATAATGCGCCTCATCGAAGAAGGCGCCTATATACACTGCAACTGGGGTTGCGACCGCACCGGCGCGGTGATCGCCAAATACTTAGTGCTTCACAAAGGCTACAGCGGCGAAGAAGCCTTTAACGCCGTAATTTCAAAAGGAAGTCACAGCGGTTCGCTTGGCGGTTTAAAACAAACGCCGACCTATAAAAAATTGGTCCTTTACTTCTGGCCCGAAATAGCTGCCCAAAACCCAGAAGCCGCCGAAAGATACCAGATCGGCCGCCGCACTTCCAGCGCAAACGAAGATTCAACGCGCGAAACCAATTAAAAAAAATCGTAGTCAAATCATCAAATAATAAAAGCCCCGGCACTAAATTTTAGTTAGTGCGGGGCTTTTAAATTTATGACGGTCTTAATTTTAAATAAAGAATTAAAAATAATTGATTTTTAACTTTTTATATGTTAAAATTTGCCATAGATTAATTTTAGGGGGTAATTTATATGCGGCCTTATGATGTAATTTTAAAGAAAAGGAATGGAGGCACATTATCCCGCGAAGAAATAGAGTTCATGGTTTCGGGCTATGTAAGCGGCGAGATAAAAGACTACCAGATGGCGGCTTTTTTAATGGCCGTTTATTTTAAATCGATGAACGCGCAGGAAACTTTATATCTGACCGAAACAATGGCTAAATCGGGCGATATGGTTGATTTATCCAGAATAGAAGGGATAAAAGTCGATAAACACAGCTCCGGCGGAGTCGGCGATAAAACCACTCTCGTAGTGGCGCCTCTTTGCGCGGCATGCGGCGTTCCTGTGGCTAAAATGAGCGGGCGCGGCCTCGGCCACACCGGCGGCACTCTCGATAAACTCGAGGCCATACCCGGGTTTCAAATAAACCTTTCATCCGATCAGTTCATAAATAACGTCAATAAATATAAAATAGCCGTAGTAGGCCAGACCGGCAATTTAGTGCCGGCCGACAAAAAAATGTACGCGCTGCGCGATTCGACCGGCACCGTCGATTCGATACCGCTTATCGCAAGCTCCATAATGAGTAAAAAGCTCGCCGGCGGCGCGGACGCGATAGTCCTCGACGTCAAAACCGGCTCAGGCGCCTTCATGCAGACGCCCCAGGAAGCCATCGCCTTAGCGCGCTCGATGGTCGAAATCGGAAACGGCGCGAAACGCCAGACCATAGCTTTAATTACCGATATGGACCAGCCTTTAGGCCGCGCCATTGGAAATTCCATCGAAGTCATCGAGGCTATCGACACTCTCCGCGGACGCGGGCCTTCCGACCTCGAAGAACTCGCCATCGAAATTTCGGCGCAGATGCTCATCTGCGGCAATATCTGCGGCAATTATAAAGACGCTAAATCCATGCTTTTATCGGCGCTCGATTCCGGCATGGCGCTCAATAAATTCAAAAACATGATAGAGGCCCAGGGCGGCGATTCTTCGGCAGTAGATGATTACGATAAACTTCCCAAATCACGCTTCAAAGTCGAAGTGCTCTCCACTCACGAAGGTTACGTAGAAAAAATTAACGCCATGGAAATCGGCAACGCCGCTATGATACTTGGCGCGGGCCGCGCAACCAAAGAAGACGCCATAGACCCCGCCGTCGGCGTTACTCTCGATAAAAAGATCGGCGATTATGTCGAATCGGGAATGAAAATAGTCACGATACACGCAAACGATATGGGCCTTGCTAAAATAGCTTACGACAGACTTTTAAGCGCATATCATTTCACCTCGCGCATGCCGAAAATCCAGTCGTTAATCCATTATATCGTAAACGCTCAGGGCGTATCCACTTATGAGTACAAGTAATAACAATAGCAATAACGACAACCGTAACGGTAACGATAACGATAACGGTACGGATATGCGCGCAGAAGAAAAGACCAAAAATTCTTCCGCTAATTCCGACATTAACCTTGCTAACTTTTTTAATTTAAAGACCGGCGAGGTTAATGTCAAATCGCTTCGGCCTGAAGATATAAGTAACTATATAAACAGCATCACTTTAATTATTTCAAAATTAAAAGACCTTTTTTACAACAGCTCGACCTACTCATTCAAAGCGCCGCTCGAAGACAGTTTCGACACTAAAAAAGATTTCTGCGATTTTTTAGACGAGCTTATCTTCTTTTTCAACGCGCTTAAAAGAAAATTCGTTTTGCAGCACAAGGGCTTGAACGCCACTTCGCTGTCTATCGACCCTACCGAGTCCGGCTTTCCGCATTTTACCGACCTGTGGAATTTTAAAAAAGACCACGAATCGGCTGCAACACAGCTAAGTGCGCTTCAGCCGCCCGAAGAAATCATAAAAAGCGCGGTCGAAAGCGTTTTTGGCGGCGAGTTTCCGATACGCGAGCAGCTTTCCTACGCTAAATATAATTATTTTTCATTTATCAAAGATAAAAAAAGCATTATTTCCGAATATAAAATCAACCGGCCGGAGCTTATAGGCGAAAAAGACGGACAGAAATTATATAAATTAATACTTTACGGTTTCGACGAGCGTTATAATATCTTTCACTTTTACTCGATGCTGCTCACCCAGGATTCAGGCGCGTCAAAATTACTCCACCAGCGCGAAGGCCACCCGTTTTTAAATGAAATCCGCGATTATTACAAACAGGATTTGTTCCGCTTAGCTCATCATTTAGATAATTTCGACCGCGCAATTCATCCGAAACTGATACTTAAATACACCGTAGGCCCGTATTATTCGCCGGACACCCTCAATGAGGAAAATATCGATAAATTAATCGCAATGGAGCCTAAAAACCCGTTTATATTTAAATTTCAGGCTTCAGGATTGGTCTCGATTAAAACTATCAAAGAAAGTTCGGTTTTAAAAAGTTTTTACAATAATTTATTCGGCTACGCCAACAGCCGGGAGATTTTTTCAGATAAATTCGTTTATAATTACATGATAGTGCCGTTTAAATTAAAGCAGTTTCTGCGCGATAAGGACGAAGCCGGAAAACCAGCTAAAATATACGGCCTTTTAGAAGGGGGAGAGTTGATTGAGTAGCGTAAGCGCAGCTAATAACGTTCATCCGATATCGGCTGAAGATTTAAAAAAACACCTGCAGGAATGCGAATTCCGCATGACAAATATTTTATATAACCAGCGCAAGATCAATCTGTTCGATTTTGTTATGAAAGTAGTGCCCGACGAACAGTACCTTCACACCTTAGAAGAGGCCGAAACCCTTCGCGCCGTCAGAAAAGGCCTCGCTATTTATTTTGTAATATTCGAATTATTGGAAGCTAAAACCGGCTTAAAACAGATGATAGATACTCCCGCCGGCCGCGACGAACGCCGCTTCCGCGACGCGCTCGAATTCGTTACGACATACTCGCTTTTTGCCATGGCAAGCTATATTTCAATTAAAACGGGACTTATTTTAAGTGTGAATTCACGCGAAAACCTTCCGACCGTTAAACTCGCCGAAGATTATTTCATATTCAGCAAGGGTAAAATCGACACGCTCGTCACGCTTTTATGCGATTACGTCCATGCCTTGAACACCGCCGACGAGGGCGGCAAAAAAATAATAATAGACTCCATAGACTTCGTGGGGCTTTCGGGCAATTTTTTCCTCCAGCTTAAAAACGCCTGCATCGCCAATCGTAAAAAGTTTTCAGACGAGCTGCTGTCTTTCGTTTCGAACACCGTATTTAAGGTGGAAGGCGAAGATATCAGCATATCTAATTTCGATTCGCAATACTCCACTTCCGAACAAAAAATCGAATTCGTAAAAGTGACGCCCGAAGAAATCGTCGGCAACAGCGATTCGAAACGCGGCGTTGTGCGAAACGTTGACCGGGTGGCGTTATTCGATCCACGCGAAATGCTCAACCCTATTTCGGTTTTAGGCGGGCTTTCCTGGAGCGTTTTATTCGACGGCCTGCCCGGCACCGGTAAAACATCACTTTTCAAACTCGCCATGTCGCGCCTTCAGGAGCGCGGCGAACAAACGGGTGTACCGGTCGAATTCATATCCATCGACCAGCGTATCAAAGACGAATATTACGGTAAAACCGGCAAAAACCTTTTAGACCGCCTTGATAAAACCAAACAAAAAAATAAATTAATGCTCGTATTCTTCGACGACGTAGATCTTCTTCTGCTCTCGCGCGGCGATCCGAATATGGGCGGCTCCGATAAAGACGTATTGAATATAACCATGCAGTTTCTCGACGGCATGTTCACAAAGCCTATCGGCAACTGCCAGGTATATGCCGCTACGAACGAACCGACCTCTACCGATTCCGCTTTAAGGCAGCGATTTCATCAACGCTACTTAGTGGCCGGCCCCGAAACGTGGCAGGACTATTCAACGCTTATTTATACAAAACTTAAGCCGCAGTTGAAAGCGGGAATTTTAAAAGTTGACGGCGAAACCGATTTTACCAACTCTAAAAGCGTAACCGGAAGCGATAACCTCTCTGCCGCCTCATCGGAAGGCCCTCAAAACGGCGCGGCGCAGCCCGGAATATTTTCGGAATTCATCTCAAAAATTTCGGGCGGCGGAAAAAAAGGCTATAACTGGGAAGATATAGGCAGGCTCTGCATCGAATTCAAAAAAAAGGACGAGCGCTTTACGGGCAGACCCATACACAGCATAGCCGAAAATCTCAAGGAATACTCGGCCGATTTCGAAATACCCGAAGAATTTTTCAGCAAACCCGAAGTGTTTTTAAAGTTGAGTTTCATCGATAAAGTCAATAAATTAAAAGAACTTTACAAGCCCATAACGGCCGAAAAAGTTATGAGCGAGCTCGAAAGATACTTCAACTCCGAGGCCCGCTATAAATCTGACGCTAAAATATCTGCGCGCGAACGCATTTTAAATTCGATGATAAATGAATACGAAGCCAAAAAAGAATTCGTCAAATTATATGAAGGGCAAAACCAATAATGAGCGATAGTAACGACGGCAAAACGCCTTACAAAGACATATACGACGAAAAATACGACAACGAGTCCGGCGAACTGCTCAAAAGGCTTTTTAAAACCGAACGGATATTTGCGCTCGACGGTTTTTTATTGAAACGCTACATAGAGGTTTTAATAAAAATATTCGGATACGCCAAATTAGAATACTTCCCGGCTGAAACGACCTGTCATATTGATAAAACAGGGTTTTCACTCGAAATAGCCGATTACTTAGATAACCCGAATTATCTGTTCATGCCGCCTTCGGCTTATTACTCAATAATAATTTCTCCTGAACAGCAGGACGCCAGGCTTTTATACGAACCGTTCTCATTTTTAGATGAATGCGCAAATATCGCATATAAAAAATACCGCGAAATCATTAAATTTTTAACTAAAGACGACGCAGCCATTATCGAATATAAATTCAATTTAAGAAATTTCGACGATATTTCTAAAATTCATAGATTGAAAAGCGTCAGGATGAGCATTGAAACTACCGGCGGACGGATCGCCGATATAGCTAAAGTTCAAAAAATGACATCCGAACTCGCTTTGAACGATAACATCCTCTCAGACGCTTACGTTACCGAATTAATGGACGCGGTTAAAAAAACGGGACGCGGCGTTAAAAATATATTGAATAAAATTTTCGTTGATGAAATACCGGCCGCACTGCAATCGTTTTACATGCAATACCCGCATACCATTATATCGCTTTTCGATTCGGCCAATAAAAATACTTTACTTTTTTATAAACCGCAAGATTATAATCCGCCCGATGAAATTCCGGCAGGGCTCTATCCCGTGGCAATTAATGCTAAAAATATAATCGATAATCTCGACTCGCTCAAATTCATCGATTATCATATAAACCCCTCTTTTATCCTCGAACGCGCTCAATTATTCGAAGACCTTTTCCTTCTCGAAAAAGGTTTCGACGTCAATAAACTTTCTAAATTCGAAATATCGCGCGCTAAATCAGACCTTCATTCTTCGATGCCCGATATCATAAATAATTTACACGAATTAAAAGGCCTGCTTGAACAGCCTAAGGCGAATGCAAAAAAAGAAATGGCCCGCCAGGACGCCGCCGTTAAATTCGTTCTGGCATTCGCTAAAAGCGAATTCAATATAGTCAATAAATTATTGTGCCTTTTCGATAAATATAATTATGTCAGGCGCTATTACAGCGATATCGCGGCGTTAGAGCGCGAAATCAGTCAAATGCCGCCCGCCAAAAAATATTACATTTTAAAATATCTTGCACGGGAAGTTAAAAGGAGTGATGTAATTAATGATTAACTGGCTTTTAGGTCATTTTGTGATCGCGCTTTTTATAAGCGTCATCGACCGCTATTTTTCGGGCGAAGATTTTAAAAAAGGCGAATGGATCAATGGCAAAAGTATTAAATTCAAAGTGGGATTATCGCTTGTGATCGTGATGACTCCTTTTATTTTCGGCGGCTTCTTCACTTCGGGCATCTTCTACGCGCCCTTCTCGCTGATAGGCATGGTTTTAGGCTTTGTGACGGGAGATTTCTTCCTTAAATCCTACGACTGGGCCAATAAAGGCAGCGTCAAAAAAGCCGCGGCCGGCCCGAATGATCAAAGCGCGTCCGCTGAAGACGGCGAAACGAAAAGCATCGAAAATCCCTCTGCCGGAAGCGATGATGACGATAAAACCAGACAGTCGGTAGTCGAGGCCATCCACTCGGCCGGTTCGAGTATCAAAGAAGGCCTTAAATCGGTCGGCGAAGGCATCGCTAAAGCCTCCGAAACCGTATTTAAAGACGGTAAAAATTCCGAAACCGGCGAAACTGAAACCGGCGAAAAGAAAGATAAGAAAAATTACGAATCGAATAAAAAACTTGATGATAAACTAAATAATTATTAGTCGTTAGTCGTTAGTCGTTAGTCGTTA
>CAYTCW010000107.1:0-1442 GCA_964436235.1 uncultured bacterium | reverse complement strand
AGAAAATGGATAGTCGCATTTTTCGGCGTGCTGTTATTCGGCGGCGTCATCGTCGGGCTGTTTTTATATTTTTACCTGACCGCGCGGCTTTCATACCCCGAAAGAAACGTTATATACAGAGTCAACGAATCCGTCTCCCAGTCGTCTAATTCGACGCGCTACCATATCGACCGCTCATCGCAGGCCTCCATATCCGAAGGCGGCCTCTTAAGCGGCGAAGCCCTGCAGGCCGGCGACAGCGACGTTCGGATAAAAGCGATAATGTGTAAATCAAAACGCCGAGAAAAAGGCGATATCGACGAGTACGAACTCTTAAACACCACATATCAAAAAGTAGCGCAGGCTTCCACTAAATCTGAAAAATCACGCGCCATCTTCGATATATCGCGCTCTAATTATATCCAGAACGTTGCCGGCTTAATAGACGCGCGGGCGGCTACCGAAGAAATAAAGATAATCACCCTCGAAAATGCCCCGGAAATAGCGCGTTCCGTTGACGCCGACACCTATACCATCGACGAGGTGTCTCAAAAGCCTCTCTGGCGATACAGACTGACCGACGGGCGACGATATTTCGGCTTCCTCGGCGATAAATACAGATACAGCACTAAATTATTCGAAAAAAAAGCGGGCGCCGATAATAAAACACCGGCCGCCAATTCCGGCTTAGACCTTATTTATCATTCAACCGAAACGGGATTATTCGGCATTATGCCGCAAGGCTCTAATTTATATTTATTCAATGAAATACCCGGCTATATTCAAAGCGTTTCCGATTATCTAAGCGATAAAAAAAGTAGCGAAGAAGTATATGCGTTTAAAATATCCCAATTCTGGGACGCTTTCCCGTGGCGCATTTTAAACGGCGGCTATGTCCTCGCCGATTCGAAGGGCGAAATAGCTAAAATTAAATTCGAAGATTTCTGGTTTCATTACTCAGACGACGTTATCTACAACTATTACTTAGATCTCGACGGTAACGGCGTTATAGACGACACGACGGAAATTATAGGAAAAGTACTGTTTTCAATGACTAAAAGTAATGATAACAACACCAGCGCTGAAGGCGAAACCGATTATACCATCAACTACTCTTTTATGGCCGGCTATAACACTAAAAATGCGGTCAATGACTTCATTCTGTGCGGCGATATCGAAGCGATGATGCCCGATCAAATATTCGACGGCTTCGGACAACACTCATACTTAGGCTATGTAGAAGAAAAACGCGACGATATAATGCTCTACCTCGACAGAACCACCGAAAACCTCGACCGCGCTATTAAAGAAGACGATACCATCGGTTTTAAAACTTCTATTTTAAGACTGCTTTTATACGCTAAAAGACCTTATGTAACCGAAATCGCTAAAAAATTAACGGCCGCCGATAAATAATTTTGATGGGAGGGAGAAAAGGTTAGCAACCCTTTCTCCCTCCCCAT
>CAYTCW010000106.1:3164-15595 GCA_964436235.1 uncultured bacterium | reverse complement strand
GTTCCACAAAGGCGTCGCGGCGTGAAAGATATTTTCGCTGTAGAACAGGCCGGTGTTATTGCCGGCCCATACCCTGCAATTATCGTCTATGGCGAGCGTGTTAATTTTTTCTATGGACGGCCCGGTTTTCTGGATGAAATTAATATCGTATTCTCTTGTCAAGTATATATTGCCGTTATCGCTGCCGGCTATCGCGTAACCGTTATCCATAGCCGCTATGGCCGTTATATTTGAAGCGCCGCTTACGCTCACGCGGTTCCAGTGCCCGTCGTCTTTTGAAATCCAGAAGCCGCCGCTGCCGCCGGCGTAAACATATTTGGAGTCGCCGCGGCCGTAGCCGCGCTTAGTGGCGGCCAGGCAGTAAATTGTGCCGGCAACGGTCGTGCCGTCGGATAGCAGAAGTTTTTGCAGCTTCCATGTTTCGCCGTTATCTTCGCTTTTAGACAGCCCGCCGCCGTTGGTGGCGGCGTAAACGATACCGTCCCTGTCGCAGACGATCGAGTTGATCGAATTTGAGCGAAGGTGTTTGGATACTAAGTTAGTGTCGAATACTTTGTGAAACGATGCTTCGGGAGTATTATGCGGGTTCATGTCTATTACGGATATGCCGGAATATAAGTCGGGATCGAGTATTGCGGCCTTATGCGTCACGAAAAAGCGGTCGCCGGACGGCCCCGTTATCACCTGCACGGGTTCGCCGAGGTTATAAGCGCCGCCGCCGGCCGGAAGATCGCTGAGCGTCGATAACGGAATGCGGTCAACGCCGTTAGTACAGGGCGTGCCGGCGAGCGAATCTAAGCCGCTGCCGTTCGGCCCGCAATCCACTTCATATCCCGTCTGAAGGTTTATTACCGAAAGCGTTTTATCCGCGGCGTTTATAACGGCCGCGTACCTGCAGTCGGCGGTTATGGCAAGCCCTTTCGGGTCGCCGCCGAGCGTCGCGCCGTTCTTTAAAACTTCTTCGGGCGGTTGGGCGCCGGAAGCGTTGCTTTTGACCTCTACCTTGACGCGCAGATTCGCGTAGGGGTTCTGGCCGTCATCTATGTATTCGCGGCCGTCGGCGAGCGTCGGAAGTATCGTCTCGTCGGTGTTATAGCCGTCGTAGTCGTCGATGTCGTTATAATATTTAGCGCGGTTGATAAGCGTTTCATTAAGCATGCGCGGCTCTTCGACGCCGCCGACTTCTATCGTGCCGTTGGCTATTTTGGGCGCGAGCGCGTCGGCAAGATATTCTTCGTGCGTGGGGCCCGGTTTGAGGTTTACGTTGATGGTGGAGGCCTGATAAGGGTCGTCGAAGGATTTTTTGGCTATCTCGTTCATCATTTCACTCGCGAGGTTCTGCGATGAAAAAGACTTATAGTTGCGCCGCGACATGCGCTCGCTCACCTGAAATGTATTAAGAATGGGCCCCATCAGCAGCGTGACGAGAAACATCGAAATAAGAAGCTCTAAAATTGTAAAAGCGCGTCTTTGCTTATTGTTCATTACTGTCCGTAATACCGCATATTTCGAACCGGCTGATACCGGTCCGACCCGAAAACACCCTATCATGTCATTATAACTCAATTCGCTTTCTTTTTCAAGGAGTTGTCAAGAAAAAATAAAAAATGTGTTGAAAAAAAAAGTGATTTAGTTTAAAATCATATCAGTCGGGTTGATCAGGTTAATCGAATTAATCGATTTTATCCTGATTGCCGCGTTATATAGCGCGCGAAAGATTGAGCGCGAAAAGGTTGACAGACAGATGCCGTATTACAAGTATAAAACCGTCGATAAAAAAGGTGAAACCTCTTTCGGCCAGGGCGAGGCCGCTAATGAAGAAGCTATGGTCGAAAGCCTTGCTTCGTCAGGCTCATATATCCTCGAAATAAGCGAGATTAAAAAACCCGGCGGCTCATCGATGAATTTTATATCGGCGATTACGGATAAATTCACCAAACGGGTCAGCCAGAAGGAAATTACTTTCTTCTACATGCAGATATCCGCGCTCGTCGGTTCGGGACTTACCCTCGTTGACAGCCTCGATTCGCTCGCCGAGCAGTCCGAAAATCGATACTTTAAAAGCGTAATCAACGACCTTAAAACACAGGTGTCCACCGGCAGAACTTTCTTCGAAGCCGTTTCATCCTATCCGAATGTGTTCGATAAACTTTCCGCTAATATGATAAAAGCCGGTGAAACCGGCGCGGGCCTCGATACGGTGCTCGCTGAAATAGCCAAGTTTTCCGAACGCGACGCCAAACTGCGCGCTAAAGTAAAGTCGGCCATGCTCTACCCCGGCGTGCTTTCGATAATATCGGCGAGCGTCGTTTGCTTTTTAATAATTTACGTATTCCCGAAATTTACGAAAATATTCGCTAAAGCCAAGGGCGGCCTTCCCAAACCGACGGTCATGCTCATGAGCATAAGCGAATTTATGCAGGCCTATTATATCCACGGCCTTATCGCCATAGCCCTGCTGGTTATATTATTTCAATGGTTGATGGCCTCTAATGAAAAATTCCGCTGGCTCATTCACCGTTACCAGTTGAAACTGCCAATTTTCGGCGGCATAGTGCTCAAAGCATCGGTCGCCCGATTTTCGCGGACGCTCGGAACTCTCCTGCAGGGCGGCGTGCCGATATTAAAGTGCCTCGAAATATCAGGCGAGATCATCGATAACTTAGTCCTTAAAAAAATAGCGCGCGACCTTTACGACGGCGTAGCTCACGGTAAAACCATGTACGAAGTGCTCAGGCCGCATAAAAATTTTCCATATACGGTCACTAAGATGATTCAGACCGGCGAAAAAACAGGCACGCTGTCTAAATTATTGCTCAAGGCCGCCGATTTTCTGGAATATGAGGCGGAAACGCTCATCGAAGGCCTCACCTCGATAATCGAGCCGCTGTTAATAGTGGGAATGGGCGTAGTTATCGGGTTTATAGCCATGGCTATGTTTATGCCGATGTTCGATATGACAAGCACGATTAAATAGTGCATAGTGAACAGTGAATAGTGCATAGTGAATGCGGAATCATCGCTCGAAGTAAAATAAAAATTTATAGAAAATGTAATTAAAAATTTTAAAAATTACGAGTTGGAAGTAAGAAATACGAATAAAAACTAAGAACTGAGAAAGAACCAACTAAGAACTGAGAATTTAAAATTAATAAAAGTTCATAAGAAATATAAACTAAAATTAAGTTAAATATCTGGAGGGATTTATGGTGTTAAAGTCAAATTCAAACAATCGCGGCAAAGGTTTCACGCTCGTCGAGATAATGATCGTACTGGTCATTCTCGGCCTGTTAATCGCCGTCGCGCTGCCTAAGGTCAGTCAGGTTCTTTCTACCGGAAAGGTCAACGCTACGCGCACCTCGCTTTCATCGCTGGCAAAGGCGATCAAAAATTTCAACGCCGATACGAGCGTATGGCCGGGTAATATAGTCGATCTGATGAACCCGCTGGCTACGACGCGCGCGTGCTATCATTCAAAATCGCTCGCCGCATCGACTTATTCGGCTACCCAGGTTAAAAATTGGAAAGGCCCTTATATGGACGGCACCACCAGTGAAATTTCGGTTGACGCTTGGGGCGCGAAAGTGGCTCTGGGCGTAGTTGGCGCTGGTCCCGATTTTACTTTTACAGGCAAAGACTCTGACGGCAACGCCGTTACTTTTAACGCTAAAGATTGCGACACCTTTAAAGAATTAGGCGAAGTGCCCGGCCTTTATCTTCATTCGGCCGGCGATGACACCGTTACGAGCAATACCGGCACTACCGCCAAAGACGATATAGTGGTATTCGTTACGGGTAAATTATTATAAACGCCGGCTAATTTCGGCTTAATAGCTGATAATTATGCTTAATAGTTTAATAGCCGATAATTTCAAAACACAGTGCGGTAATCAAGATGCTGAATTATTTATTCGCTTTTTTCGCGGCGCCCGGGCGTTGCGGATTAAAAAAAAGGTCCGGCGTCCGCGGTTTCACTCTTGTCGAAATTTCGGTAGTTATCGTAATACTCGGCATAGCCGGCGCCGTCTCATATCCGTCGCTGTCGGCTTCTTATAACCGCAGCCGCATGAATTCGGCCTGCTTCGATATTATCAGCGCGCTTAAAAACGCCCGCGCGCTTTCGGTAACCTCCTCCGATGGAAGGGTTTACGGCGTCCGCTTCATGCCCGAAGGCGATTACCGCATATACAGCCTGCCCGCCGATACGCTCATAACCGCGGCTGATTTTGAAGATCCGGCTAAAGCCGTGCCCTATGGCGAAAAATTTAGCATAGATTCCAGCGCCGTTATAACTAATTTTGATCCGGTGTCCCCCGCGCCTTTTTTCGTGGTGTTCCGTGACGACGGAGTGCCTTCGGCCGACGGCGTCAATATACCGCTTCCCGATGAGGCGGCCCTGATCAAGCTGGCCTCCATCGTCATCGACTTTGAAATGACCATTAAAATAAGCAAATCAAGCGGTATAGCGGAGGTTAAATGAAGACGAGCCGCGCCGGTTCCGCCTTAAATCCCTTTTATAACAGGGCCGCTTTCACGCTTTCTGAAGTTATGGTGGCTTTAGTTTTACTTACCATAGTAACGCAGGCTGTCTATCAATTTTATTCCATCGGCGTTAAAACTTACACGAGATCCCAGCTGAGCGCAGATACGGTCGGATCGGTGCGCTATCTTAAAAAAATAATCGAAGAAAAACTATCTTTCAAGTCGAATAATAATTTCAGCGTTTTTATGAAAAAAAACGGCATGTCAACGCTTTCCGGATTGAAAAATATCATGTGCGAAAATATCGAAGGCCCCAATCTGCCGCTATACACCGCGCTCGGTTTCAGCGATTATCTCGCGCATGCCGGTAAAAATATCCAGCAATGCACGATGGAGACCGTTATAAAAAAAATGGCGGCCCTTGGCCGGATTTATAACTCCGAGTTCAGCGGCAATTATATCGCCGAAATAAATAAAGACGCAGGTTTTATAAGCGGCCCGTCGGCGCTTTTCAAATTTTCTTTCGGTCAGCCGCCTTCGGTTATGCTCGCTTCGAGTTTTTTAGAACCGTCCGACTCGCTTAAGGTTACTTCGAGCGTTAATTCATCGCTCACGGCCGAAATTAACGCTTATGACGTAAGCGATATCACCTTTTTATTATCAGGCGCGCCGCCGGCCGCTTCGGTCAATATGGAATTCAGCGCGCAAAAGCAGGATTCTTCCGTTAAACGGATATTTTCGATACTCGCTTCCTTCGATTCTAAAACCGCGCCTTCAGTTGTTGCCGGAACTAATATGGCGGCAGCCGACGCTAAATTTTACTTCATCACCGGCGCCAATCTTTTTTGCGACGACGGAATGCTGTTTTATGAACAGGATATCAATGACCGCTTTATTAATCACGCTTTTTATATAAAAACCCCCGATACCGACGAAGCCGAAATAGACGCCGACGGCAATGTGCTCAAAGAGATCAGATACGCCTTCGCCCGTGAATCGGAAGGCTGGAAATTTATCGATGATACGATTATATCGAATGTCGAAAGCGTCGTTTTCACTTATTACGATAAGCAGGCCGCCGAGGCGGTCTGCGACAAGAACTACTGGCAGTGGAATAAGGGCGATAAAATATACAGCGTTAATATCGATGTGACGACTAAAAAAGACGATGAAAGACAAAATTTTAAAATGGTGATAGAATTATGAAGTTAAATTTTCGTGATTCGATCACCGCTTATAAACGCAAAATCACCGCGCGGCCGGTTAAGTTAAATTTTATTAACAGGCGCGGCGTTTCGATACTCGTCGTATTGATGGTTGTTATGACTCTAATGATGCTTGCTACCGTTTCGCTTAAAACTTCATCCGATGAAATAGATATCTCTGCCCGCGAGCTCGATGCGCTTCAGGCTTATAACGCGGCTGAATCCGGGCTTTCACAGGCGTCGGCGGCGCTTAACGGCAATCCCGATTATATCGGAATATTCCATGACACCATAGAAGTTATAATGGACGCCGATGAAACCGATCCGGACATTAAATATGCAGTCTATAAGGTGGAGGTCGTCGATAAAAATCTTGACGGCCGGCCTGATACCCTCATATCTACAGGCATCTATAACGGTAAAAAACGCGCGGTTATGACTAAAATAATATCGCTGAGGCCGTTTGTCGTCGAAAAACCCCGTAAAGTAAGGGTTTACTAATCTTTTTAATAAATTATCCGCCGTCTTTTTATTACCTGTCATTATTTTCAAATTTATGCCGATTATATACCTTAGTGTATTGTATAGTGGCGTTTTCAATAAATTTATAAAATGGCAGGTAGCGTTATGATTAAAAAAATTAAGATCTTAAGTTTCGCTTTTTCGGCGCTGGCTTTATTATTCTGGTTCAACAGCGGCTGCTCGAGCGATAAATTGAAGCTCGGCCTCGACGATGACACTCATTTTATAAGCAGGATAAGGGCATATCGGGCCGGCGTCGAAGTTAATATGGTTGACGGCGTTAAAGTGGGCGAGCATGTCATAATTGAAGGACGGGCATATAACAACAATAATACCAGCGTTAAAGACGGTTCTATCGCCATAACTTCTACCGATGAAAAAGTAGCTAAAATATTGACTTCATACCGCTCCGCGGATTCGTTTTACGGCGTGGTGCGCGGCGAAGCGGTCGGAAGTATCGAAATTCTTCTTTCAGGCGGCAGTATCACTAAACCTGTCTTTTTTGGAGTCAGTACATCGGCGGTCGGAGAAAATAAACCTTATATAAAATTTAATAACATATCTTCTGAACATATTCCGGTCGGAACGGCGCGTCAGTATAACGCTAATTACGTTGATTCGAACGGAACGGTTTCGACGGCGACTGCGCTGGTGTGGTCTTTGATACCGGCTAACGATACTACTGTGGCTGAAATCGCCAGCCAGACCAAAGACAGCGCTATCGTCAAGGGTAATGCGACCGGCGAAGTAGAACTTTTCGTCAGGGACGCAGAAAATACGGTGGCCGCATCGGTTGCCATAAAAGTTCAGTAAAGGTTTGTTAAAAGACAAAGCAACTAAACAAATTAAACAAATGTAAGATACTAAAACAATAAGATACGAAGATATCAAGATAATAAAATAACATTTACTATGAGTAACTATAATGGAAGTTGATTATGGCAGACGCTCCGCAAAATTTAATGGATAAAATAATAGGCATAGACGCCGGTACCGCCGCGATCAAGATCGCCTGCGCCGAACGAAAGGACGGCGGCATGCGCGTATCTAAAATCGCTTTCAGGCAGGTAGTCGGCAATGAATCGATGGGCGTTGAATCCAGCGCGGCCATTATTAAGGAATTGATCAGTGAAAATCAGATAAACGGCGATTCGGCTTTTTTTGTTTTAAACGGCCCGCAATGCTATATCAGAGTGATGACTTTTCCTAAGATGAACGACGATCTTTTAGATAAAACCGTTAAATCTGAAATTAAAAAAGAATTAAATATAGTTACTGACGACCATAAAATCGATTTTAAAACATGCCGCGAGTTCGAAGTTAAATCAGAAGAAGGCATTAATCAGAAAAAAATCGAAGTGATAGTCACTGTCGTCGATAATAAGGTTATTGCAAGATATACGCAGATGGCAGAACTCGCCGGGCTTAAGTGCGTAGGCTTCATTCCGGCTGCTATCGGCCTGTTCTCATATTCTAAAAATTCGGGATTGTTATCCGGACTTGCCGATAACGAAGTTTTGATGTTTTTAGATTTCGGTAATTCGCAGATGGGAGTCAATTTTGTGGGGCAGAACGGCCTGCGGTTCTCCAAAGAGATCAATATGGGCGGCAGCGCGCTTACAACCGTCGTTAAAACCATGCATTCGGATGAAACGCTTACTATGGAGGCCAGCGAAGATAAAAAATTCAAGATCGGGCTGATGAGCCAGGACGCGGTTGATTCTCTTGAAGATTCTTCGCCAGGCGCTAATTTGCATAAAGTGCTCAACCTTTCATTCAAAAAATTATTCCAGCGCATAAGATTGAGCACGGGGTATTATTTCGCACACTTCCGCGATTCTACTCTAAGCTCGCAGGTGATGAAAAAGATCGTGCTGCACGGCGGAAATTCCGAAATTCCAGGCATATCGTCTTTCTTTGACGACGCTTTCGAGGCGGTCGTAACAAAGGCCGATTCGTGGTCGGCTTGCGATAACGGCGAATGCAACCTGAGTTTTTGCGAACGCTATAACCTTTCGTTTATGAACCTTTGCGCGGCTTTGAGCGAATTTTTCATGCCCGAGTATAAAATTAATTTTTCCAACGAAAGGGCGGCCGCGCCTAAAACCGGCTCTAAGACGAATAACGAAGCTAAATTCAACGATTTTATATCGTCAAACGCACCGGGATTACAGGGAATTTCAAAGTATAAATTCGTCAGCGTGGCCGTTTCGATCTTTAGTATTTATTTAATTATTTTCTCGGCGATGAGCGCCTATGATATTATGAGCATATTATCTTTTAATTCGCAGAAAAAAGAATTAGACGCCTCTTTTAATGAATTGAACTCGGGCGCCGCGGCCGCCGAAAGAAAGGATATCGAACGTCAGTACGCCGTTTTTAATAAAAAAAAGAACGCTAAAGAAGTTATTGAATTTAAAAAGTATAATATAGACCGCGCTTTAGCCTCTATAAGCGGCCAGCTGCCTGAAAATACGATAATAAATTCGATGAGTTTCACAAATGATATCAAACCCGTTCTGGTTCTCAACGGAACGGCGGCCGAGTACGGACGGGTGATCAAATTCAGCGATGAATTAAAGAAAAATAAATCTTTTTCGAAGATAAACCTTAAAAGATCTGAACAGAAGGCAAAAATGGTCGAATTTCAATTCGACTGCGAGTTCAATAGCGAAAAGGTTAATTAACGGCGCGGCGATGCGGGCCGTAAAGCTAATTAACCGGGCGGCGGGTAAGATATAAACAGGGCGGAACGATGCACAAAATTAAAGAAATATACAATAAAATAGCCGAAATTTCTGAAAAGCTCAGCTGGAACGAAAAAGCTCTTACGCTTTGCGTAATTTTGTTTTTGACTCCGGTTTTTTATTTTTATTTGATCTACCCATGGCAGAGCGAAGCTCTGAAAAAAGCGTCGCGCGAATATAACCAGTCAAAAATCAGATTCGAGGCGTTAGACGCAGAACGCCAAAAATGCGTTAATATGAGCGAGGAAATCAATCAGGGCGGCGAAATTATGAAATATATAAACGGCCTTATTTTAAATCCGGACGATGCCATACAGATTATTAACGTTATCTCTGAATTAATAAGTAAAAACGGGCTTTCAATTAATTTTTTGAAAAACAGCGCGCAGTTCGAAAGAATATATGAAAAGATGCATATTCCAAAAACCGAAGACGGCCAGAACGATCATGCGGCCAAATTCAGCTTCAGGATACTGCCGATAGAATTCGCTTTCAGGTCGAGCCCGATAGATTTTCTTTCTTTTTTAAATATAATAGAAGGATTTAAAAACTTGAATTATAATATTAAGCGCGTCAACGCTTCACGCTCGAATGACGGCAGGGTGGATGTAAATATAATAATGGAAATCATCGTCGAGTTGAATTTATACACGCCTAAGAACAGTTAATTTATAATGTTAATGTAAATGATTATGCGGTTGAAAGAAAAGATATGAACGGAAAGAAAAACGGCGGTAATAATAATTATAAGCGAGGATTTATAAATAATAACCGCGCGCTCGATTTATTTGAATCGGGCCTGCCGGCATTAATTGGCGCAGCTGCAGCCGGATTTGCAATTTTTGTGATTTTTTTTAATGCGGGATTGGCATACAGCGCGCCGCTTAACGCGATTTTTGATAACGGCGCGGATATTGAAAAATTCAAGCAGTCGATTAAAAAAGATATTTTCTATCTGCCCGATGAAAAATTCGCTAAAGATTTTGAATTAAACGACACAAGGACAAAAGCCGAAATAGATGCGGCTGAAGCGCGCAAAAGGCAGCAAAGCCAGGCTTCACAGGCCGGACGGCAGGCGGATGAAAATTTCAGGGTCGAGGCTATCATTAAAATAGGCGACAGAGGCTGCGCGGTTATCAATTCTAAAATATGGTATGTAGGTAAAAACAGCTTCGGTTACACGCTGATGAAATTAAATGACGAGTCGGTCGAAATTAAAACGCCGGCGGGAAATATAATTACATGTGAATTAATAAAGAAAAAGGCGGTCGAAACGATTGATGATTAAACTTAAAAATGTACCTGGAAAAAATCGAATTGCTCTTCTATACTTACTTATTTTAGCTCTGGCGGTATGGCCTTCATACGCCGCGGCGCGTCAGGCTGCAGGGGCTGACGGCGGGAAACTCGCCGTGGCTAAAGATTCCGTGGTAGATGATTTTAAAATGCCTCCCGGCGATTCGGCTTATTTAGAAATTCAGGAGTTCGCCGAAAGCCGCGAGCGCGCCGAATGGTTCAATCTTGCCTATCAGAAAGGCCACGCGCTGTGGAAAGTTGATTTCGCACAGACGCTTATCAAGTACTTCAAAGATGAAAATAAATACTCGCAAAAGCAGAAGCATGAGGCTTTAACCGAATTATGGCTTCCCGATGATAAATACGCCAAACTTTCAAACCTGGTCGGAAAGCTCGCCCATGAGTTCGAAGGCCTTGCAGTGCGAGTCAGCGAGCGTAAGGCGGAAAACCAGATAAGCGTCATATTAAATAATAATAAACTTCTGCGCTTTATCAAAGGCCGTCCCGCCGACGGAATGCACTCTACTTTTTATACGATGGGCTCGGGCGCCTCTCAAAACGCCACGGGGAATAACAATAATCCGATGTGGATCTACTCGAGCGCGAAGGACCGCGCCGCTAAAAATATCGATTTAGACCCGGATATAGCTAAAAAATTAGCGGAGCCGATATCGTTCAACGTTACGAACCGCCCGATCAACGAAGTTCTCGAAGGTTTTTTAAGATCAGCCGAGCTTAACTGCACCGTAAGCCCTGAAGTATCGGGTAATATTACGCTTTATATCAAAGATTCTACCGTTAAAAACGTACTCGACACTATCGCGGCCAACTATAATTTAAGCTATACCGTTACCGCCGAAATGATCGAGATCAAAAGATCGGACAGCGCTAATATGGAAACTTTAATAGCTAAATTGAATAAATCAAGGGCGCAGGAGGTCAATAACCTTTTAATCAACGCAAAATCGCCGGCAGGCAATATTATAGTGGATAAAAAATCCAATACGCTTATAATCAAGGATACGCCGGCCGCGCTCGAAACTATTAAAAAGATGATCGAAACCCTTGAAAAGCTCAACGGCATGGATCAAACCGCTACAAGGCTCATAGCGCTCAATTACGCCGACGCGGCAAAGATCAAAGCCATGCTCACCCAGTCGCTGACGCCTGAAATAGGCGCCATGGAAGTAGATTCCCGCACTAATACGCTTATAATAACCGATCTGGAAAGTAATATAAATAAATTGCACTCCATCATTAAAAAACTCGATTCTTCAAGGAGCACTTCTAAGATAATTCAGTGTAAATACGTGTCATCCGAAGATTTGAAAACTACGCTTAATTCGAGTTTAAAAACCGTGCTCGGCTCTAACAGCGAAACTTTTTTGATAGAATCGGATAAGACCACAAACAGCCTGTTAATAACGGCTTCCGCTATTAATCTTGAAAAAATCGAAAGTTTTATAAGTGAGCTCGACGTGCGCACCAAACAGGTTCTCATCGAGGCACGAATAGTACAGGTGAATCTGGCGCGCGATGAAAGCATGGGCGTTAACTGGAACCGTTTGATGCAAAATAATGCCGACGCCGAAAATTCCCTCGGGTTTAAAACTTTCGCGCCGATCGGCGATGACGGCATTGGCGGCATAACTTATAAAGTCGGAACTCTTTCTACCAATCAGCTGCGCCTTGTAATGCAGTCGCTTCAGAAAAAAGACAACTCTAAAGTTATAGCCAGCCCGACGATAGTTACCACTAACCGTAAAAAAGCCTATGTAAACGTTGAAACAACATACCCGGTAAGACGCGAAACCGTCGTGACCACAACTACCGGCCCGGTAACTTCGGTCACCTACGAAAAACAAAATGTGTCCGTGCGCCTCGAAGTGACGCCCGCTATAAATCCCGACGGGTTCGTCGCGCTCGAAGTTAATCCTAAAGTGCAGGGCCTCGCCGGTAAGGTCGATAACAGCCAGCCGATAGTATCTACCAAAGAAACTCTTACCAATGTAGTGGTTAAAAACGGCCATACGATAGTAATCGCAGGACTCATCGAAGAGGAAAATTCCAATTCGAAAACTAACGTGCCGTTTTTAGGAAATCTTCCTTTAGTTTCGAACCTTTTTAAAAATCAGTCAAATACGACGCGCAAGAACGAAACTATTATTTTTATAACCCC
>CAYTCW010000106.1:1576-3064 GCA_964436235.1 uncultured bacterium | reverse complement strand
AAGCCTTATTGACTTAATATAAATTGTGTGATAGAATGGTCTAAAACGATAACTGTATGATCGTTTTAACCATTCTATTTTTTATGTGCGGCGGTATTTTGTGTTATTTGATTATTTGATGGTTTTTGAAAAAATTAAAGAATATTACTCTAATTACCCCGTAATAACGGCCGGCGCGGCAATTTTTATAGCGGCGCTGCCGGTATGGTTGTTTATCCGTTTTAGAAGGCGCGGCGCATTTAAAAAAGCAGGCGCTTCAGCGGGAACGAAAATTAAAACGGCGGCGGCTGAAATAGAGGAATTAAAGTCTCTGTCAGAGCGATATATAAGAGACGAAGAATATGAAAAAGCCTCAGCCGTATTGAAAAGTCTTATTGAAAAAGATAAGGCGGGAAACACTAATGAATACTATCGCAGTTTAATAAGCCTTTATTATAAATTATCCATGCACGAGGACGCCGTTGAAATTTTCAGAATGGCGCTCGGATTGAAAAGCGGATTTATTGAAGGCGTCATGCCTTTATTTAACGAGTATTTCGACGAGTGTATCGGACGCGGAAGCAAAAAATTGATAATGCTCTACGGCGACTGCGTTATAAGCGCTTATATTAAACAAAAAAATACCGCAGCGGCAATTTCGGCCATAGATAAAATATTGAAATTATATCCGCAAACTCCCGCTTTAATTAAAAGAAAAGCTTTTTTGATGATCGAAAACGAGAGCGGCGTCGATAATGCTTGTTTGGCAGATGTTTTTGCCGGTCTTTATAAGTCCTTTCCTCAGGATTCGAAAATTAAATATGAATATTGCCGGCTTTCAGGTTTGATCGGCCGCTACGACGAATGCCTTTCGTTGATGCTCGCCGCGCTCGAAAATACGGCCGCGCCCGAAGATAAAACCAGATTTGTAGATTTATTTTCCGAACTTTCAGCTAAAATGATCAAAGAAAAAGAATTCGCCCGCTTGATCGACGCCGCGCCCGACGCTTATAAATTAAGCGGCGCGAATGTCTGCCTGAAAATACTTGCCGAGGCTTATCTTAAAAGCGGCGATCCCGACAGGGCGCTCGATATTTATGAAAAAGTCCTGCATAAAGAGCCGCAGGACGGCGCCGCGCTTAAAAGGCAAAAATATATAAAGTCGCTTATTGCTGAACGCGGCCTGCTTGTCATGAAAAATCGCGACGGCTCGCCGCTCGAATTATTAATAGACGGCGAATTGGTTAAATTGAAAAATAAAGAGGACGGCGCCGCGCAGACGACCGTTCAGGCGGAAGGCGGCGTTAAAATTTATCTTGCCGAGGCTAAACTGCATTATGAGCGCGGCGATTATAGCAGGGCCGCATCGGTTTTTCAGACGGCGCTTAAAGCCGCGCCGGCGGATAAAAACTCTCCGGCCATTAAACTGCGGCTGATGCAGTGCTTTTATAAACTTCAGATGCCCGCGCAGGCTGAAAAAATATACGATTCAATCGATTTCAAAGACTC
>CAYTCW010000106.1:0-1476 GCA_964436235.1 uncultured bacterium | reverse complement strand
TTCAGATGCCCGCGCAGGCTGAAAAAATATACGATTCAATCGATTTCAAAGACTCCGCAGCCGTGCCTCCGGAAGAGACGGCCTTTAAATACAGGGCGGCTGTTATTTTTATGGAAAACGGGGCGCTAGAAAAAGCGCGCGCGCTGCTCGGCGATATAGCGGCATTCGATATCGGTTATGAAAAAACCGCCGAACTTATTGAAAGGGTAAACAGCTTAATGGCGGCCCGCGAAAGCTCCGATAAAACCGTCGTTGGCGAAGGACGCTTTGACGGCGCGGCGGACGAAGACCGTACGGTTATAGCAAAAGCGGCTACTGAAGCCGATTACATAAACGCCCGCTACGGCATCGAAAAAATTATAGGGCGCGGCGGAATGGGAGCGGTTTATAAAGTATTCGACATTCGTGAAAAAAGAGAGGTCGCCGTTAAAATACCCGTTTTAAAATTCAAGAACGATTCCAACTTTATAAAGCGTTTCGAGCGCGAGGCCGATATATCGGCTAAGCTGCGCCATCCGAATATAGTCGCTACTTATGAAGTTGTAAAGGGCGAGCTGCCCTACATGGTAATGGAATTGATCAGCGGAATAAGCCTCAAGCAGGCGCTCAAAGAACGAAAAACCTTCGGCCATACAGCCGTTCGCGATATCGCCGTGCAATGCTGCGACGCCTTAGATTACACGCACGGCCTTAATATTATACACCGCGATATTAAGCCCGAAAATATAATGCTTTTAGACGGGGATAAAATTAAATTGATGGATTTCGGACTGTCGAAAGCCCTCGATGATTCCGCGCTCACAAAAGCAGGTTCGATCATAGGGACTTTCGCCTATATTTCGCCCGAACAATGCCTCGGCGAGCAGGTTGACGCGCGAGCCGACATATATTCGCTCGGCGTAATGTTTTACGAGTTGCTTACCGGCGAAAAGCCTTTTGCTTCGGGCGATTATGTAGATCAGCATATCAAAGTCAGGCCGCAGGCCTTAACTAAAAAAAAGCCGGGAATACCTTATCCGGTCGAAATAATAGTCTTGAAGTGCCTTGAAAAGAAGCCGCAGGACAGATTTTCATCAGCCGCCGATTTAAAGGCGGCCTGGCTGAAAATAAAATAAAATAAAATAACTCTTTTGCCGATCCAAACTTTTTTTGAACTAAAACTTTCTTAAAACGTCGCTTCATAAAAAAATTATCTTCAAAATTTAATTAAATTATGATCGTTAATTGGTTTTAACTTCTTTTTACATATAAATAAAACAATTATTTTGCCGAAACCATAGTGAGATGTATAATAGTTTATCCGTAGGCGGAGCAGTAGTTTTATGACGACAACCGGAATCAATGAAGATAATAATTCTTTTATATGCGTGGATATAGGAAGTTCTCTGCTAAAAATCGCGGAGGCCGTCAAAACCGGTTCAGGCATTTCTTTCAAGGCGATAGCCGTTGAAAATATAGTGGAGCGTAAAAAATTAA
>CAYTCW010000105.1:6877-15607 GCA_964436235.1 uncultured bacterium | reverse complement strand
TTAAGATACGCAGCGGCAAAGGTTTTGAATTGTAAGATATTTCCTCTATTCTTTGCGCCACGCTTCTAATCATCCAGTTAGGGGTAGATGCCCCGGCGGTTATTCCGACAACCTTTACGCCGTTAAATATTTCAGGCGTTAATTCATCTTCGGTTTCAATCAGTACGGCCGGAGTCTGCGATGCTTGCGCCACTTCGGCCAATCGCCTTGTATTTCCGCTGTTTTTGCCGCCGACTATCACCATCAGATCTACCTGGCGTGATAATTCGGCCGCTTCCTGCTGTCTTTTACGCGTGGCGTCGCATATAGTGTTAAATACTTCTATATCGGAGTATTTTTGTTTTAAAATCGATACCAGAGCGTCGAAATGTTCTAATTCCTGAGTGGACTGAGCCACTACCGACACTTTTTCATCCGGCGGGAGGGCGTCTATCTCTTTATTGTCGTTAATTACCGCGCCTCTGCCGGCGGCGAAGCCGAGAATGCCTATCACTTCAGGATGGCCCGCTTCGCCCGTTATAATTACATAACGGCCTTTTTCGATTTCTTTTTTTACTATGTTATGTATCTTTGAAACTAACGGGCAGGTGCCGTCTATTACCGCGGCGCATTTTGACTCTAAAAAAACCTTGCGCGCCGGGGAAACTCCGTGAGCGCGGATTATAACGGTAGAATTTCGAGCGCCGCCATCGTTAAGTGTTTCGTCGTCAACGACGCTTATTTTTCGCTGGCTGAGCGCTCTTACTATCTGCGGGTTGTGTATGAGCGGACCGTCGGTGTAAATGGGGGCGCGCATGCGGTTTGAAGTGCTGAGCACTTTGTCCATGGCGCGTTTTACGCCGAAACAGAAGCCCGCGGTGCGCGCTATTTTAATTTTCATTATCGCTATGTTTGCTTCCGAGCGAAGCGAGCCTTATAACTTCGTTGTCGAAGAAATTAACCCCCATGCCGGCGTCTATTACTATGCGCTGGGCGTTTATGCCGCTCGATGCCGGGCTCAATAAAAACGCGCCAAGGGCGCCGACTTCTTCGGTCATTAAATTTTTCTTGCGCAGCGTGAATTTTTCGGCGAAGTCGTAATAATCGAGGTAACCGGGAATGCCTGCGGACGCCGAAGTTTTAAGAAGACTCGCAGCCACGGCGTTAAATCTTATATTCGAAAACTTGCTGAAAGATTTGGCTAAAAAGCAGACCGACGAATCGAGCGCGGCTTTTACCGGCGCCATGTATCCGTAGTTTTCGACGGCCATATTGGTGGCCGATATGGAAATAGTTATCACCGAGCCGTCTTTATTGATGATGTCACGCATAGCGTTGGCTATGGCTATTAACGAAAAGCACGAGATATCGATTGCCTGGAGAAAGTCTTTCTTTTTAGTTTCGTAAAAAGGCTTCAACCCATCCGAATAGTTGGCGTAGGCGAGCGAATGGACGACGCCCTGTATTTCGCCGTGTTTTTCTTTTAATAAAGACGCCATATCGTATATCTGACCTTCGTTTTCAACGTCGCAGATATGTATTTCGGCCGAGGGAAAAAGTTTTGATACGGCTTCGGCGTTTTTTTCGTTCTGGACGCTGTGGATAGCGACGGCCCCGTTTTCTTCGAGGTTTCTTGCTATATGATAGGCCACGCTGCGTTTATTAGCGACTCCGAATATAAGGAATTTCTTATTTTCTATCTTTAGATAACTCATCAGATGTTACCGCCTTCGTTTTCGACTATGCTCACCGCGAATTCGCAGCGCACGGCGTTTTTGCCGTTAGAGGATATCTGCGCTTTCATAAAATAAGCGGGTCCGGCTTTTTCGATTATTTCAACCGTCGTTTCAATTATATCGCCGGGTTTTATCATTTTTCTGAATTTAACTTCGGATACGCGCGTTACCACGGGAATACCGTCTTTTTTGCCTATCAGGCCGGAGAGTAAAACCGCCCCGCTTTGAAACGCGGCTTCGCAGAGGATCACGCCAGGAACGACGGGGCGGCCCGGATAATGGCCGCGGAAAAAATCGAGGTCCGCTTTCATTTCGGTTTTAGTCACGATTTTCGACGCGCTTAATTCGCTTATTTCATCTACGAATAAAAACGGCGGCCTATGGGGGATCGCCTCGTATATGGCTTTTAATTTGTCGTTTTCCATTTAATTCAACTCGATTATATTATGATAAATTTTTAATGTATCTATCGGCGTTATTAGCTACTATAACGCCGTAATTAACGGTTCCGAGCCAGCCCGACATTATTATTCCGACGGAGCCGGTATGAAACAACCCGCCGACTTCGCTTCCTATTTCCATGCTCGGCTTCAGGCCTTCGAATTTGGTGCCGAACGAAGAGCCGCCCGGATGGAGAGTATAGCGTTTGAAAGTAAGCGGCGTGGCGGCTTCCACATAGTCTATTTTTTTTCGAATATCAGGAACATATTTTTCGAGGTGTTTTATAGAACGTTCTATCAGCGCTTCTTTTTCCTTAAGATAATCCTGGCCGGAAAGTTGCGCCCAGTCATCATAATTGGAATTAGTGGACGATACTATCGAATACATTTCATGACCGGGGCGCGTTTTGGGATAGTAAACTGAAAAAGTGCGGCTGGAAGTATTTTTATCGATTAATTCCGACGAACTGAATTCCGGGGCGGTCGAAGTAAAAATCAAATCGCCTATAAAATCTATTTTTTCGCCCTTTCTAATGCCCATATATACCTGCGAGCTGCTGTTATTGATTCTGACGGTATCGAACTGGCTTAAAAAACCGGCGCTGAAATTCTGTCTGCCGCAAAGATCGTTTACGGTAGTTACTATATTAGCATTTGATACGACCGATTTGCATTTAATCTCGCGGCCGTTGACGACTGCGCCGCATACTTTTTTATCAGCGGTCAATATTTTTTCGACGCGGCTTTTCAAAGCGATGTCAACGCCATTTTTTTCAAGCTCCGCTTTCATGGAGCCTATTAACTTATCAGTGCCGCCTTCGAAGGTGAATACGCCTTTACTCATGAAGTTAGAAAATACTATTCCATAGGAAATAGCCGGGTCGTCGAGCGTAGAGCCGTTGGCGTAAGTGATAGGTTCCATTAAAAGCCTTACCACGTCGCTTCGGCCGGGAAAAAATTTATCGAATAATTCGCGCGCCGTCATTTTATTTTCCTGAAAGTAATCCATGCCGCGGACCGTCGCGAAAAAATCATCAACTACCGTTCGTTCTATTTTAAACACATCTACTAATTTTTCTTTGAAGTCGTTTATATCGAAGGTGGTAGTAAATGAAAACTGCGGATTATCGAAGCGTATTTCTTTGAGCTGCACTATCGAATCGGCTATCTCTTTACTCCAGTATTTACGGCAGGTTTTGATCATGCCGACCGGGAATCCGTGAAGCGATACGTCGAATATATGGCCGCCCTTTCTGTTAAACCAGGTGGCAAGGCCGCCAAGATTAAAATGATGCTCGCATAATAGAACGCGGTTATCCGATTTAGCGAGCATATTAGCGGCAGTCATTCCCGCAAGCCCGCTTCCTATGACGATTGCGTCATATTCGTTTTTAATTTCTATCAATCTTACACCTCGATCAGTCGTTAGTCGTTATAATTAGTCACTCAGATTGTTTATTAATCGCTATATTATATTTAATTTCAGGCAAAAATTCAATAAAAATTTAATTTATTTTGTGATTTACAGGCGCCCGGAATTATTCGTTCAAAAATTCCTCCATGAAGCGCTGGTTGAAAAGGTCGTTAAAATCGAAACCCTGCGGTATCGAATTTGGCGGAATTACGTAATATTTGAAATTACCGCGGGCATTTTTATCGGGTTTTTGCTGTTTTTGAGACTGGCGAACTTTATTTTTAAATTTATCGGGCGCCTCGGCGTTAAGGCTTAAATATCTTGAAACGCCTTTATTATTAACGGCTATCACAAAAGATTTTTCGTTTTTGTTTTTAATTAGATATTCCCTTAACTGCTTTACGCTTTTAACCTGTTCGGTTCCAATTTGAATTATCATATCGCCCGGCGTCAGTTTTTCGAATGCCTCGGATGATTGTTCTATAGCCGTTATCAGAACGCCGGTTCCGTCGTTTGTTTCATCGGCGCCGTCTTTTTTGCCGCTATCGGCCTGTTTATCATTAATGTCCGCAGTCTTGTTATCCGCGTTGATATCGCTGTTATTTGCTGATGCATCGGCGCAGTTTATTCCGAAAAGTTGATATTCGATTTCGGGCGTCTTTGTTTTTTCTTCGTCATCTTCGTTTTCAGGCTTTATCTGGGCTGAGGCGATCTTATTTTCATCGGGCATGGCTTCGGGGATTATGGTTAATTCTAATTCCTTGCCGTCACGCATAATTTTTATCTTTTTAGCCGTTCCGGCTTCCGAAGAAGAAATAAGGTCGATCAATGAATTTCTGTCGTTAACTTTGTGCCCGTCATAATTTATCAGTATATCTCCGCGCTTAATGCCCGCTTTTTGCGCCGGCGATTTATTTATTACGGAACCGATTACGACGCCTTCATTAACCTTAAACATCTTTTGAAGGTCGGGCGTAAGTTCCTGAATGAAAACGCCAAGCCAGGAGCGGGTTACTATTTTATTTTTAATCAGCTGATCGATTATGTTCTTGCACAAAACCGCCGGGATGGCAAAACCTATGCCCTGGCCGTGAGGAATTATAGCGGTGTTTATGCCTATGATTTTTCCTTGAAGCGATACGAGCGGCCCGCCAGAATTGCCGGGATTGATCGATGCGTCGGTCTGGATCAGATTGTTGTAATTGCGCTCGCCCGCTATGGCTAAAGTGCGGTTCAGCGCCGAAATAACGCCGCATGTGACGGTGTGTTCCAATCCGAAAGGATTGCCTATGGCCACAACCCATTGGCCGACCCTTAATTTATCTGAATCGCCGAATTCCAAAACTGGAAGGTCGGGCGCCGTTATTTTTATGACGGCCAGATCGGTTCTTATATCCGAACCGACCAGAACGGCGTCGAATTTCCTTTTATCGAGCAAAGTTACGCTTATTTTATCGGCGCCGTGGATGACGTGCTCATTAGTTACTATATATCCGTCTTTACTTATGATGGCGCCGGAGCCGCTTCCCTTCTGAGGAAAAAGCTGTTCCAAATAGCCTTCTTCAAAGCCCCATACATACGGCCTTCTAACTTTGATCTCTTTGATGGTGTTGATATATACTACCGCCGGTGAAACTTTTTCGGCGATATCGGCTATAAGCTCTACGCCGGAAGTATCGGCGGGAATAGCGGTACTCGAGGCGGCGAACGCCTGCCGTGCACCGGTAAATGAAGCGGGCGCCGAAGCGGATAATAAAGTGAAGAAAGCGAGAAAAAAGAAAAAGATAAATAAAATGGAGAAATTAGACAAAGATAAAGCGGCCGGTGAATTTGATTTTAAACTTCCTTCTGATTTAGATGAAAAACCATTTAAATTTAAAGTTACTAACTTCATTTTTTTCATTTAGCCTTCCTCCTTGTTTTGCGTTTATTTTAGATTTAAATTTAATGTTGTTATTACTTCGTTTCTTTAATATTTGATAGCTTTTATGGATAAAAAACAATTTATCGATTAAAAATTATACAAAAATCATTTTTATTTGTCAAGTATGTTTAAAGTATGTTTAAAGGCATTGTGTTTAAACTCGTCTGTAAGAAGGTTTATTTAGCCATCACTTCAAAAAAATTATACAAAAAAAGCTTAAAAAATTGATTTAACTCTCTAAATTTAGTATAATATCGTCATGGCAAATAAAAATACTGTAATTTTAATATTAGCATTATTATTTTCAACTTCACTTTCTATAACTATGATTACTTCACGCTTAAGTTCGGTTTACGCTAAAGGTGAGACAATTACGGAACCGCTCTGGTACGAAGCGGGCGTTAAACTTATTGAACCGGCCTGCGTTAAAACCGGCGCGCCCGGATTGCTTCGTTTTTATATTAAGCCTATTATAGAGGGCGATTTTGAGTTCAAGGTCCGTTTTAGCGTTAATTCTGATTTAATCGACTCAAAAGACTCTGCCGTTAAAGTAATTAAGGCATCAAAAAACCGGCCGTTGTCCGCCGATTTTGAATTTAAGGCAAAAGGGCCTGTAAATGAATTATTTACCGTTGAATTTTCGGCGGCTTATCCGTCGGCTGCGTTAATAAAATTGCTTGAAATTAAATACGGAAGACAGTTATCTGAAGTTAAAAATTTAGCTAAAAAAATCAAGTCGCGGCCTGGAATTTATTCGGCGTCGCTGCCTGTAAAATTAATAATTACCGGTGTAGAGTGCGCCCTTAACCCTGAAATTTATTTTGAAAAGAATCCCGCCGATAGTTTTTTAAATATCGTACCGTCAATTAATAACGAAGACGCCATTAAAAAAATAGATTCGTTTAGAGCTAAATACGAAGGTATTTTTGAATTAAGCGGTTCCGCCTTCGATAGATTCATCAGGCGCACCGGATGTAATTTTTCGGACGATTTAAATGATTACTTCAAAGGGCTTCACGCTTTTTATTATTTAAAATTTTTAAATGCGGCCCGTGTTTCCAAAGATTTTGAAAGCGTAATCGAAAATATTCCGGATGAAAGTAAGGTTTTTGAGTTCGCAGCTATTTATGATAAATATCTGAAAGATAATGAAACAAAAAAACATAGTTCTGAGTATAGCATAGTAGATAACCGCGGCGATGCCGCCGGTAAAATTTCGGTTTATATAGCGGCTTTTTATAACCTGTATTATACCGAAAAATTTAAAAATGCGACTGGTAATAAGAAAAAATCAGCTGAAATTATTAAAAATTACGAGTCTGTCATAAAATTATTAATTACAGGTGATTTCTACGCGGATAAAGTTGTTAACAACCCGCTGGCCGGATATTTTAATTACAATCTTGCCATGATGTATAAAAAATCGGGCGCCGTAGATTATAAAAGATATTTTGAAATGGCGAAGTCTAAAAATAAGGGTTTGATCATCGATTAAATTTTGAAATGAGGATCGAGTATGAATAATTTAAGCGCGGTTTACAAAAAAAAATATTTAAGCGTATCATTGATTTTATTTGCTTTGATTGCATTTGCAATATGTCTGCCGCTAAATTTATCCGCCGCTGAGCTAAATGAAGGCGCCCGTGCTTCGAGAATAAGCGATTCAGGCGCAACCACGGAAGCCGGTTTAAATTCTCAGATATCATTTCAAACCGACGATTTCGTATTTGTAGTTAAATCCGCAAACGGCGAGTATGAAGCCGCCGGGCCGGATAACATCAAAGATCCCGTCCTGTTAAAGGGAATGAGCGTCGCCGCGCAACATTTAAACGAAGATCCCGAGTTTAAAAAAATGCTCGAGTTCTATAAAAAAAGCCACGCAATGCGCTTCGATGGCCGCAGAAAAGAACTCAACGATAAAATTAAAGAAACCGAAGAGCTTCTCGCGAAGAAAAAAATAAGAAAAAACGAAGCGGCTATGGATATCAAGTATTACAATCAGGAACTTAAAAAAATTGACGAAACGCCCGCGCCGCCGCTTGTAATTGTAGCCGGCACCAAACCGGAAGAAAAAACAAGTTATATGCTCGCCTCTCCATTAGAGTTCAAGTTAGAAACCCGTGCTCCCGGTTCATCACGAACCGATTCTAAAACGATAGAATCGCCCGGCTATATTATGTTTCAATACGAAGAATTTGCAAGCCTCGCCGAAGAAAAAACCAGGCTGGGCGCCCTTAGCGTTCTCGCCCATGAAACCGGCCATGCCATAAGCAATAACACCACCGGTTTAAGAAATGTTACACTCGATTATGCCGATAAAAACCCTCTGTTTTTAGTTGACGAAATTTTAAAAAACGATACGGCCGTAGTTGAATTCATAAAAAAAGGCGATCCAATGCCGGCTTCACACTGGCATTCGAAGGTAATAAACTCTCAAACGGCCTTTGAAGAAGGTTTTGCCGAGTTTACGGCGGCGTTTTTTATAAGCGCCAATCACGACGGCAATAATATCGCCGATGAAGATTTTAAAGCCAATAAAACAGGTTACCGCGTAATTAAAGGCACCAATGAAGTTAGCGCTTCGCTCGAATGGAGCGATGTGATTAAAAATACCGACGAGCTCTTAGATACCGAGTTTTTCATATCTAAAATACTTTACCGCATTGCTTCTTCTTACGACGATCCATATCAGGCCTATCAAGATATACTTGATATAAAAAAAGGCGAAGAATTTATAAAAACTCCAGATTTAAGCAGTTTTATTAAAATTTTCGCTTCAAAACATCCAGCTGAATTTGAAAAATTCAAAGTTAAATTGACCGATGAAATTAACGCTATAGCGGTTGAAAGCACCCGAAGGATACAAACTGACGAAAAGAAAAAAATAAATGAACTTTTAAGCGCGGTCTCTTCGACTATAATAGGCATCGGCCAGGCCGAAATTAATAATGAATTGGCCGGCGCGCCGGGGGCTTTAGATAGCGCTACAGCCGCGACCGGTGAAATATCCGTTAAGTACATAAGGCGGCCCGCCGTTCACGGCGATTCTAACACACCTGAAAGCGTTAAAATTAATGTAATGTCCGAAAAGATCAGATCCGGCAACATCGAAACCGTTGATACGCAGGACGCCGAATAACGATTCACAATAAATAGGGTTACTGCATTTTTATTAATTAAGCGTTACGAAATAGAAAATTATTATCGCTCCGGTTAGGGGCGATAATTTTATTTATG
>CAYTCW010000105.1:0-6777 GCA_964436235.1 uncultured bacterium | reverse complement strand
GTTACGAAATAGAAAATTATTATCGCTCCGGTTAGGGGCGATAATTTTATTTATGGCGGTTTCCAGTTTTCGATTAATTAAAATTAATTATTGAATTCGATTTTATAATTTGGAGTTATCGATGAGTTTTTAATTGACAAATCATCGATTTTAAATTATATTATACCGTATTATTATATCGTTTGTACGGATAAAAGATAAACAGGCTCGAGTATGAGAGTATATTTTAATGAAACGGGTGCGTTATGAATGAATTTCCCAATATAGACAAAGCCTTTATTATCGATAATTCGAGTTATTCTTCGTATATAAAGGGGCTCGACTATTATAACCGCGGCAACGTTAAATCGTTTAATATAAGCGATGAGGGCGTTATTAGCGTTCAGGTCGAAGGCGCCAAGGTGTATAACGTTGAATTATATTTCAATGCGGATAAATTCAGCGCGGCGTGCGATTGCCCCTACGATCTCGACGATTACTGCAAGCATATAGCGGCCGCATTGATTCATTTAATGCAAAATAACGAAAGAATAAAAGCTGAGTTTAAAAAGATAAATAAGGTAAATAATGCGCCCGATGATTTATACGATAAAAAAATCGAAAAATATTTAGCGCGCGTCGAAAAAGAAAAGAGCGTTATTAAGCCGCTGTCGGAGTTTTTCAAGAAATTTCCCGAATCGTTCAAAGAATTCCAGGCCTTCTATGATGGCGTTTATTCTTTTAAAGACGGCGGTTCGGCGGGCCGCGGCGGGGCTCTTTATTATCAAAAACGCGTCGAAGCGTCGCTTAATGAAATTAAAGAGGCTTTTAATAAATCGGAATTTTATAAATCAAGAAATTATATTTCAAGGCGCGCGGCGATAGTGTCTTCAGGCGCTATAAGCACCGATAACTACGGCGCCGGCGAATGCCGTGAATTTTTTCAAAAATCGATCGATTCCCTGTTTGATGCATTTTATAACAAGGCCGACCGTTCTCTTAAAATAGGCGATATATGCGGCGGCGCGAGTTTTTTATTCGCGATTTATAACTTCGCTCAGGATTTCGACGCTCAGGATATAAAACAGTCCCTCGATGCTAAAATTTATAAAGCGCTCGAAGGCGCCGTTAAATATCACATGAATAAAGCCTTCAGCGCTTTGATAGAGATCGCGCTTTCCGAAAACTTTGATAAAGACGACGCACGGTGGTTTTATAACGGGCTGCTCGCCATTTATTTTTCTTCTAAAACATCAAACGACAGGCGGCTCGGTAATTTCGACAGATTAAAGCTGATAAGCTCCCGTTACGGTTCGGTTGAGCACATGCTCGATTTTATCAGCGAAAACCTCGTTAATAACAGCGATCCCGAAACGGGCTGCCCGCCTTATATTAACGCTCAGAACGCGCACGAGGCTTTTTATTTGTTGAATATATCAGGCGAAGCCGGCCGCGCGGTCAAGATAGCTGAAAAATATTGGCAGTTAAATATTATTCTGCATTGCGAATATATAGAATTTTTGATGAAGAATTTCGAACATAAAAAAGCGCTTAAACTCGCGGTCGCCATATTGAAGATATTCGATAAAAATCCCGAAAAAATAAGAGAAGGCTTAAAATGCGGAACTTTCAACGAGCTTAAGGAAGCGCTTTCCGCCGCGGTTAAAAGCGTCGATGAAATTTTAACGCCGCTTATTAATTTCGCCGTTTCAAAGCATAAAAAGGCGCTGTGCTTAAAAGATCTATACCGCGCGCTATATACCGAAATAGTATATAATAATAACTTAACGATGTCTGATAAATTGTTCAATGTTATCGATGAGATTGAAAAACTCAATGAAGCAGGCGCTGAAATTAAATTTGCCGACGAAAATATTTCGACGGAAAGTTTCTGCCGCTCGCTCATCGATGAAGACGCCTGCGATAATCTATTCAAGGCTAAATTATTCAAAAAATTATTGCGTTACGATTTAGTGATCAATATGGCTAATAAAACAGCCGATGATTATATGTTTTCAAGCATTTGCGGCCTTATAATGAATGAAAAGCCGGCCGAAGTTTTTGAACTGTTCAGGCAGAGGATCGACGCCATAGTAAGAAAAGGCGGCGACCGCGATAACTACGGCCATGTAACTAAATTAATAAACGTGATGGCTAAAATACCTTCTAAGAGCAAGGAACTTAATCTTTATATAGAAAAATTGAATGAAAAAAGGCTTTATACTAAAAGAGTTTTATAAAGCCCTGTAGCAGATATAAAATGCAGTATTTAAATAAAAAATCGGAAAGTACGGATCTTGATAAAACCATGGTTATAGAGCCTTATCCTATTATTTTCAGCAGAAAGATTAAATCGACGATCTGGGGCGGTTTCAGGCTATATCCGGGCGCGTCCGGCGAAACGCTGAATATCGCGGATTGCCCTAAGGTCGGAGAAATATGGAGCCTGTGTGAAAACCATAATATAGTCGCGCTTAATGGCGGTTATAAATTAATGCCGCTCGATAATATTTTAAAAGAACTGCCGTCCGCTTTTTTTGGCGAAAAATACGGCTGCGGCCGCGATAAGACAGATCCATTTCCCTTTATTTTAAAAATTATAGACGCGAACGACCGCCTTTCCATCCAGCTTCATCCGAACGATGAAATGGCCCGTAAACTCGAAAATTATTACTGCGGTAAAACTGAGATGTGGTATGTTTTAGACGCGCGGCAGGATTCTGAAATAATATTAGGCTTCAATCAGAAAATAGATGAAGAAACTTTCCGGCGGCATATTAAAAATAATTCGCTTGAAAGCGTTTTAAATCATATCAGGGTTAAAAAAGGCGATTGTTTCATTATATATCCGGGCACCGTTCACGCGATAGGAAAAGGCGTGCTGATAGCCGAGATCCAACAAAACTGCGATATAACTTACAGGGTTTATGATTACGCCAGGCTCGATTCCGATGGAAAGGCCCGTGATCTCCATGTTGAAAAAGCTATCAGGTGCGTTGATTACGCCAGGATCAATCCGGCCGGCTGCAGCGAATCGGGCCGCTATAGAGTTAATGGCGGCCGCGTAAGACATTTGAATTCCAATCAATATTTCGATGTTATGATATTTGAAAGCGCCGCCGGAAAAGGCATAGACTGTCGGTTAAAACTTCCGGTCTTTTCGGTTTTTATGAATATAGGCGAAGACGCTTTTATATCTTACGGCGATAATTGCTGTGATTTTTTTCCGAAATATTCGGCGCTTTTAATGCCGGCAAATTATACCGGCGCGCATTTCGAGCCCGCCGACGGCGAAAAAGGAGTTACCATGCTGCAGACCTTTGCGCTTCCCGACACGCCGGATAAGTTTAATTTGATAAATCAAATATACGCTAATTCGTAAAAATAATTTAGTATCAATTTGATACTGATAAATCGCATTTAGTCTCAAAGTGAAACGCTTTTATATCGATATGAGATTTATTATTGTTTAGTTTTTGAATTACCCTCGATTTTATTGATTTTACGGACGGCCCGTTTAATTTTATTGGTTGGCATAAAAATTGTTTTAGTTACTTTCACAAAATATATAAAGTGGAGGTAATTATGGGTAAAAGCGTTAACAAAATATTCATTCTGGGTAATGCGGGCTGTGATGCGGAAGCTATGGTGACAAAAACAGGTAAATCGATGTCTTCTTTCAGAGTGGCGACCAACGAAATGTATAAAAACGATAAGGGAATATATGAAGAAAATACTTTGTGGCATAAAGTAAAATTTTTCGGCAACGTCGCGGATATCGCCAATCAATACGTAAAAAAAGGCTCGCGCGTATTCATAGAAGGCAAAATCGAGTATAATAAATTCGAGCCGAAAGAAGCCGGCAAACCCGCCGTCACTTATACTAACATTATCGGCAACAGCCTGACTTTGCTCAGTTCGCCCGATAAGAACAAAAGCGCCGAGATGCCTTTTTAATTGAGTTAAAAACGGAATAAATTATAGTTTGCTGATATTGCACTTGATTATAAAAAGCCATGGTTAGTCAATAAAAATGAAAGCTAAAATAACTTTTCTGGGTACCGGCACTTCTCACGGAGTGCCGAAAATAAACTGTGGATGCGCCGTATGCGCTTCTGAAAGTCCGTTTAATAAACGCCTGCGCTGTTCTATTTTAATAGAAAGCGCGGGCCGTAATGTGTTAGTCGATACTTCCGCAGATTTCCGCGCGCAGGCGCTTAAATTTAAAATAAAAACCCTTGACGCCATTTTATTCACACACGCTCACGCCGATCATCTTCATGGAATCGACGATATCAGGGCTTATCAAACCCGCATATCGCCTCCTATTCAATGTTTTGGACCGCCGGAGTTCTGTTCCGACGTTAAAAAGCGTTTCGCTTATATATTTTTAGAAAAAATGCCCATGGGCGGCGGCACTCCGCGTATATCGCTTTCGGCGGTCGCGGATAGTTTCGAAGCGGCGGGCGTCGAATTTACGCCGATACCCGTAGTGCACGGGCCAGTGCAGACTTATGGATACCGCTTTTTAAATACAGCCTACATTCCCGACGCTAAATTCGTTCCGGAAGAAAGCGTGAAATTACTTTACGGCCTCGATGTTTTGATAATAGACGCCCTGCGTCTGCGGCCGCATACCACTCATCTGAATTTAGACGAGGCCGTAGAAGCCGTTAAAATTTTAAAGCCTAAAAAGACCTATTTTACTCATATCGATCACGAAATTATGCACGAAAGTGAATCTGAGAGGCTCGCGGGCCTCGGCCTCAATATCGAAATAGCCTATGACGGACTTATAATTGAGGTTTAATTGTAAAACCAACCTTAAAATAACCGTTGAAAATGAAAAAAATAAGACTTTTCATCTTATTTTTTTCAGTATGAACATGCGGCCCCCGTTATATTAAAAAAAAGAATTTTTATTTACGCATACCAGTTTTCGGCTATGGTTTTAACTTTATCGCATGCGGCCGCTACTATATCCGGCGTCTTTTCGGGAAACATATTAAGTCCGGCAGCGCTTACTACTTCTATGGCATCAAAGCCCATCATCGATAATTGGGCCTTAATAAGACCTGAGTAATGGTCGTAGGCGGCTGTTTCGCCTTCGTAAACGCCGCCGCTCGAAGTTATAGCGAGCGCCTTTTTACCTTTCATCATTCCTTCATAGCCGGCCGCCCCGATAGTCCATGTAACGCCTTTCTGCATTACTGAATCAAAGTAAGCCTTAAGCGGCGCTGGAAACGAAAAATTATTCATAGGCGCGGCCGTAATTATTATATCGGCGCTTTTAAACTGTGCGGCCATTTCATCCATTTTTTTCATTAACGCTTCGCGCTTCGGTTCTATTTTCTGGCCGCCGTAGTTTCTTTCATAATAAACCGAAAGGTTTTCCGGCATGAAAAAATCGGGAGGATTTTTGCATAAATCAAGGATTTCCACGGAGCTTCCTTTAATGCATGCCGAAAAGGCGTCCAATATTTTTTTAGTGTTAGAGCGTTCGCCGCGGGCTAAGTACGAAACGATTAAAGTTTTTCTCATTAAAATTATCCTCCGATATATAGTTTTAAATCAATCATTAATTTATTACCGCTATTGTCATTGTTATTGCTATAATTATTTTGTTATTATTCTCGTTTTTACTATCAACATAAATTTATAATAATCAACAATCAGCGCATCCGTTAGCGCATCGGTAAAAATTAATTTAATATAACCGGGCTTTCTTTACTTCTCTTTCAAAGTCGTTGATTGCGTCGTTGAGCGTTTCGAAAAGATCTTCGAGTTTTTCAAAATCGTTTTCATCGGCGGCATATTCCATTTTAGCAAGAAGGTCGGATGTTTTATCGGCGCATGCGTTAAGCGCGGAGCCTTTAAGTTTATGCACTAATTTTTTAGTCAGTTGAGCGTCTTTTAATTTAACGGCGTTTTGTATATCGCCGATATTATCGGTTACGCCTTCTAAAAATAATTCGATCGATTCGCGCATAATTTCTTCGATACCGCCCATTATCTCGTCTAATTTTTCGCGGTTGAAATTTTTTAACTGCGCTTTTTGTTCAACTGTTTCGGTCATTGAATTTCCTTTCAATATAATGTCGTCACCGGTATATTTAGATGCGCCGGTCATTTTCTTATCTTTTATAACGCGCCTTATCAAAGGCTCTATCTCGTCGATATTAATGGGTTTTAAAATAAAAGCGTCCATGCCCGCTTTTAAACATTCGTCGCGCTCTTCTCTGACCGCGCATGCGGTAAGCGCTATAATCGCTATCGCATAACCAGCCCTGCGTATCGCGGCGGCCGCATCTCTGCCGTTCATGACCGGCATTTGAATATCCATGAGCACGGCGTCGAATTTAAACCGCGACACTGCTTCGACTGCCTGCAGGCCGTTTTCGACGACGATAACCTCGTGGCCGAATTGCTTTAAAAGCCGCGTTATTAATTTAGCGTTTGAAGGATTATCTTCGGCTAATAACAGCGTAAGTTTTTCAGCGCCATCTTCGCCTGCGGCCGCTTCAACCGGTTTAACGGAAGCATCGGCGGCATGCGCCGGTCCGCTTTCAGCTTTGGCGCTGCTGCCGTCCGGTTTAAGAAGGCCGGCTGAACCGCTATCGTCTGAATCGCCGGAAGTTAAGTCTTTATTATCGGCGCAATGGCCGAGCCTGTCGATAATAGCGAGCAGCGCGCGGCCGTTGGTTATTATCTGGTAGAGCATTTCTTTTTTTTCTTCGCATGATTCGTTTTTATAAAGCATTCCGCTGAAACCTATAATGCTGTTAAGCGGCGTTCTGA
>CAYTCW010000104.1:2534-15668 GCA_964436235.1 uncultured bacterium | reverse complement strand
GATTTTTACGTTAAAATAGCCGAGCTTAAAAGTAAATTAAAAGAAGATAAAACTATCAGCGACCGCGGCGATAACATATCAAAAGACGCTAAAAAGAAGTAATAGGCTGAATGTGAAGTATCGGAGCGCAAATGAACGCATTGAGCGGCGAAGGAAAAACTAATCAAATAGCCATACCGGCTCATAACATAGTAATTAATGCCATCAATTCAAAAAACGAAGCTTTATTTGATGAAACTTCGATGCGCTTTATTAAAATCGCAATCAGCCTTTCACAGGAAAAAGACCTTAAAAAGCTGATGAATTTAATCACTAACGAAGCGATGCAGTTAACTTCGTCAGCGCGCGGCACTCTTTATTTAGTCGATCGTGAAAGAAATAAACTGATATTTTATGTAACTAATCAGTTAAGTTTTAACGAAATAACCATTCCGCTCACGCCTGAATCCATAGCCGGTTATGTGGGGGTTACAGGCGAAACTCTCGTTCTGGACGATGTTTACGAACTCGCCGAGGAGCTTCCATATAAATTCAATAAATCATTCGATGAAAGAACCGGATTTCGTACTAAATCCATGCTCGTAGTGCCTTTATCCTCTCATAAAAACGAGATCATAGGCATATTGCAGCTGATAAATAAAGAAATCGATAATAAAGAAATCATAGGCTATAACCGGACCGACCTCGAGTTAATAAACGCGGTCGGTTCGCTTGCCGCTGTTTCTATTGAAAACGCCCTTCTTTATAAAGAAATTGAAAATCTATTCGACGCCTTCGTCCGCTATTCTGCGACCGCTATAGACGAACGAGATCCCTGCACCGGCGGTCATTCGCGCAGGGTGGTTTTATACTCGATAGGCTTAGCCGCGGCGCTCGGCACTTTTTCACAGGCGCAGATCAAAGAAATTAAATATGCGGCATGGCTGCACGATATCGGTAAAATAGGCGTTCGTGAGGCCGTTTTAAGTAAAGAAAATAAGCTTACCAATACCCAGCTCGAAGTAGTTAAGTGCCGTCTGAGCATGATATGCGAAATGATGCAAAAAGACGCTTATACCCAGGCGCTGCAGATCATGTCGAATAAATCGCCCGGCTGTGAAGATAATTTAGTTATTCAATCGCTTAAAGATAACGTTAATAAATTTAAAGCCGAAGTCGAAGCGGATTACAATTATATCGTTCAAATTAACGTGCCCGGTTTTATGACCGACGAAAAAATAAGGCGTCTTGAATCGATCCGTAATAAAAAATATATTAATTTTCAGGGACAGTCTTTTGATTTTTTAACTCAATTTGAATATGAAAATCTTATGGTCATAAGGGGAAATTTGACTAATTATGAGCGTATGGAAATAGAATCTCATGTGACTAAAACTTATGAAATTTTAAAGCATATACCTTTTACGCGCGAATTGAAAAACGTCCCCGAATTCGCGGGTAAGCATCATGAAAAACTCGACGGCACGGGTTATCCAAACCAGATACTTGCCGCCAACATTCCGGTTCAGGTCCGTATAATATCCATAGCCGATATTTACGACGCTCTTACCGCGCAGGACCGGCCTTATAAAAAAGCTATGCCGGCCGAGGTTGCCCTTAAAATATTAAAAGAAGAGGCAGCCGCCGGAAAATTGGATAAAGACCTGCTCGAGCTTTTCATCGCTGAAGAAGTATATAAATTATCTGACGATCCGGGAGCGCTTGGCGAGTAAAAAAGCCGCTGCGGGCAATCTTATTAAAATCCTGCTTTACAATGTCAAATGAATCTGGTATAATAACATCGGCGTATCGATAGTATAGATGCGCCGCAGTTTATTTTTTAGAGGAGTTAAGATGAAAAATTATCTATTAATTTTACTGGTTCTGGCCGTAGTCGTTTTTTCAAACGTTTCAACTGCATACGCTATCGAGCAGACTATAGCTTTAAAGCAGGGTTTTAATTTTATAAGTTTTACGCTTACTCCCGATCTGAGCGCTTCGCAGTTAAAACAAAGTAACGCCGTTATCGGCGATATATATTTATACAGCGCGGCCGCCGGAAGTTTTTTAAGCACTTTCGACGGATCTCTCACGGCGTTAAGCGCTGGAAAAGGCTATATAATGTATGCTAATTCAAGCGCTTCGATAACGGTTTCGGGCACCGCGGTAACTACTATTGGAAATATAAACCTTAAATCAGGTTTCAATCTCATAGGCATTTCAAAAACCATAGGCAGCCTTAAATTCAGCGAGCTTATGAAAAATAATAATTCGGTTAAAGGAATTTATAAATGGAGCGCTGCTTCAGGTTCTTTTATATCGGTAGTTAAAGATTCTATCGGAACTATATATCAAATTGACGGCGTCGATCCGGTTATATCTTCAGCGCAGTCTTTTTTTATTAATATGGAATCGGATTCGTCTTTTAGCTACGATAACGGTTATATTTGCTTTAACTCCGCGGCCGCTTCCGACGAAGAAGCTATCAGAAATGTTTATGCTCAGCTTGTTGCCGGAATAAAAACAAAAAATGTATCATCGATGCTTGCCGCTTATTCTGAAAATTATCTTCATTTAAACGACGATAAAATTGAAAATAAAGCGAGCATGCAGGCTATGTTTTCGAGTTTTGCTTATACGAGCGGTGAAGGCAGTTCATGGGACATTCTTTCGATGAAAGTGTCAACTTCTTCGGCGCGTGTCGTTGCGCATTGCAAGACTGTTATGGATGGACTCGTCCAGGAAGACGAAACTCTCGATGACGCAGGTCATTGTTTTTTTATAAAAGAAAATGGCAAATGGCTGATAATTGGAAATCAGAAACAATGGGTGATAAGCGGTTTCACGGCTAATTTTCCGAATAATTACATGGTCGAGATGTATGTGGATGATCCTCAGCATAAAATTACCTCGGTTACCATGAGCGGCCCCGGCGTAACGGCGGCAAATTCATCTCTTGTTTACGGATTTTATTCATGGCTTCCGGGCAGATGGGCTCCGGACCCGATGCCGTCGTTCGGTTCGGTTAAACCTTCTACGGATTCAGTTTATAATTTTACTATAGTTTCAAACGGCGTTACTTATAATGAAACTCTCAATCTCGGAAAAGATTTTATAGATGAAAGGCCTTCGCTCACATCGCCGGCTGAAGGCGCTACGGTGTCTTCGCAGCCTTCTTTTTCGTGGAGTCCCGTAAGTTTGTCAGGCGCGGTTTATCGCGTTGAAATAGTGGATCAGAACTATAAAAATATATGGAGCGGAGAAAACGCTTCGTCATCTACAAGTTCAACTTATACGGGAACTTTGCAGCCCGGAACATATATGTGGTGCGTCGTCACGAAAAGATCGGGGTCCGAAAACGCTTCATTTACTACTTATAGAACTTTTAAAGTTTTATAAACAAGGCAGAATATATAAAAAGCATAAAATCCCCGGTTTTTATTTAGAAAAGCCGGGGATTTTATTTTATTAGCAGATCAGTTATTAAAACTTAATTATTGATCATCGGTTATAGAATTATTAAAATCTTATATTGCCCGAAACGAAGTGCTGTTGTATATTAGTGTCGTAATCGCCCATAAATGCATAATCGAAGTGGAATTCGGGGGTGAACTGCATGCCGAAGCCGAGGTTCAAATTGCCGTTTTTCGTTCCGAGTCTTATGGTAAAAGCGTTATCCATAAACGATTTTTCCACGCCGGCGCGAAACTCGGTTCTGCCGAGTATATTTTTACTGTCGATTAAATTATAGCCGTCCATGGCTATAACCGTGCCTTCAGCGATATTAAGCGCTAAACCCATTGTGAAGCATGCGGGCAATTCGTAGCGGCTGTTTTTGATTATGTTATCGATGTTAAGGCCGGCTTTTAAATATTTATTTACTTCGTATATCGCGCCTACGCCGGCTGAAAACTCGGTAAATCCTTCAATCTGATTCTGGGCGTTCATATAGTCGGTGTAATTAACTACTCTGACTTTAGTGCCGGTGGCAAGGCCTTTTACTTTATCGATTTTTTTACCCACGCCGAATACGAAATTATTGATCCTGACGCCGCCATATTGGTTGGTAAAAATGCCTCCAACGCCGTAGTTATAGTTTAACTGTTTATCATAAACGGGCGATTTAAGATTGCTTTCAAGATAATGCTGAATTGAAAATTCGGCTTTTTTAGCGTCCGAATAAACCGAACCGGTTAAAGCTATCGAATCGTATGTGGTAGAATGCCTGTCGTTAGCTTTTACCATTACTTCAGCGACGCGCTTTCCCTGTTTTAAAAATGCAAGGCCGGCGGGGTTCCAGAAAAAGCCGGAAGCGTCGTCGGATAGAGCGACATAGGCTTCGCCCATGCCTATGGGCCGGGTCCCCGCTTCGCCGAATCCCGAGGGGCGCACGCCGCGCTGTTCGGGGAGGCTCGGTATGACATTGCTTGCCGCGTAAGCCGCATCAGATGCAATACAAGATAATATGATAAATAATATAAATAATACACCGTTAATTTTGATAAATAGTGCTTTTAAAATGCTTCGGCTGTGTGCTACGGCTTCCATATTAACCTCCTGACAGGTATTGTCGTATAATTTTATAAATAGATTTTACTTCGAATAACTTCCGTGGCCGCTGTTATTTACATTTATGCAGTTGATTTTAGGCTTCGAGTTTTTAACTTCTATTAAATATCTTCCGCCGTCTTCGCATTTTAAAGGCTGATCCAGCAAACCTGAAGTTATAAGCATATTCATGGATATTTTTTGCGCGTCCGGGTTTTGTTCTATATATTTGAGACTGATCTCATATAATTTTTTCATATTTGAACGGCATTTGCCATTTTCTTCTTCAGCGCCGCCGTCGTTATTTCCGCCGGCTAAAGACGCGGCCCTTTTTTTGACTGAGTTTTCGGGCAGTTCGGTTTTAGCTATTTCAACCATATCTTCTTCGCTGATTACTTTTTGAGCGCCCGTTGCGCCTGTCGTTTTATTTCTTTTCTTTTTAGAGCGTCCGAAAAGCCTTCCTAATATACTTTTATCCTCGGGCTCTTCCGCGCCGTCTTCATTTTCTTTTTCTATAAGCGGTCTGAGAGCTTCGGTTTCCTGAAGGCGTTTTTTAGCGGTTTCGTTTTTATCCGTTTTATTTTTTTCAATCGATTTAGATGAGCTTTCCGCGCCTGTCTTTTCAGATTTTAAAGCCGTTTTGGTTTTCAGTATTTTTTTCTTGCTTCCGCCGTCTATTTTAGCCATTTGATAAATATCCGGGTCAAAATCTTTTATTTTATCATTTTTGCCGCCGCTTTTCTTATAAACGGCCGCGCTTTCTTTAGTTAAAAATCTTTCAATGTCTTTTAACGATTCTTCTTCATCGTCGTTTTTGAATTTTAATTTCTGAGAGTCTAATTTAGCTAAGAAATCGCCGTATTTATCGATATTTTTCTTTTTAGAGGCGCTTTTACTTGCTGATTTACCTTCCGGCGTATTTGCCGGCGTTTCAGATTTTTCTAAAGGCGCTTTTTCAAAATTATCTACCTTTTTAGTATCGGACTTTATTTTATTAATTTTATACTCGCCGTCTTTATTATTTTTATAATCCTGGTTCAGGCCTTCGTTATTATCTTCTTCATTTTCAATTTTTTCAGCGTCCGCGATATTTCCGCCGACTTTATTTTCCTGCGCGGTCTCTCTTTTTTTAAATAAAGCGCCGTCGGAGGCTGTATTTCCGCCGAGTTTAAAATCTTCTAAATCTCTTTCCTGTACGCTATATTCGTTTTCTTTAATGTTTTCCACTTTAAGCTGCAATTTTTCGCTGCCGGTAATGCCTTTAGATAAAGCTTCGTCCGCGGAAGCTATACGGGCCGTTTCAGGCGCTGAGGCCTTTGCGCCGTCATAAACCATGGGTGCTACCGCAAAGCGTGCGTAAGAATAATTAGGGTGAACGCGGTATTGCGATAAAATTTCTTTTTGCGACATGCCTTCGGGAACTATTATATCTAAAACGTTAGGCGATCCGAACAGCTCCGAGGCGCCGCCGAATTCGTCATCCGTGGGGCTTTTATAAATTCTTTTGTTGTAAAAGGTATTAGATGACGATGAATTGTCTAATACGGTCGAAAGCACCTGTATTCCCCATTTGCCGTTAAATTCGCCTATCTCCGATTTATTTACGGTAGCTGAAAGCGTGTAGCCGTAAATATCGATATTTGATGGAAAGATGAAATCATTCAACGATTCGGCGAATTCGAGGTCATCGGTTTTATTTCTGATTTCATTTATCATAATATCGTTTGCCACCGGGTGTATGAATACCATTTTTTCCCAGTAAGACTCCGGCTGAAAAGATATGTTGCGTCCTAACGCGGCGTTTTTATGGCCAGATCCCCATTTGTTGTCGGTATCGATATATATTTCGGCGACGTTAAGGAGCCAGCCGTTGCGGTGCCCCATAAAACCGGGCCATGAGCGAACTATTTTACCTTTATATTCGACGTCGAAGCGGTAAAAATTACCGACTTCATAAATTCTGATTCTTGTGATATCAAACATATCCGGGTTGGATTTATAAATCGGGCCGTGCGGATAGGTGTAGCCACCGGGACCGTAATCGTCGTTTCTGGGGTCATTCAGGGAAAACAGCAGTTTGGAATTTTTAGGGCCTTCGATGGCAAATGCCGGCGGGGCGAAGCATGTAAAAATAAATGAAAAGGCGGCCAGTGTAAATAAAAATGTGAATATGGATATATTCAAATTTTTACTCATCATATTAATTGCCGCTGATTTTATTGGTTTTAAGTTCGGTTTTAAAATTTTCATATTAGTTTACTGCCTATAGCCTTTTAATTTATTTATTAACAAAACATATCTATACTCATTCAAATTATTTAATCGTTATAATAGATTTACCCGACATATCTTCTTTTTCATTTTTAGCATTAGCCATGTCATAGACGGCTTTATAAGAATCGGCCTGCCATTTGCCGGCCGCCGCGTCCCATTGAGGGTTTAGATAAAACTGGTATTTATAGGTATAAGTCGATTCCACCGGTACTTCGACCGTCCATGTTCCGTCGTTGGCGGTTTTATCCGGCCATACGCCGTCGTCTTTAAATTCATGGCGGTTGCGTTCGCCGCCAGAGCCGTACTGGTTAAATTCGCCTGCGACTGAAGCGTTTGTGAGAGGTCCGTATTCGCCTTCATAGAGGGCTTTATTGATATAAAAACGGACTACCATCTGGTTTATAAAAAAATCTTTGCCTATATTGTAATTAAACGGTTCGAACAATAGTGACGATGATAACAGCGGTTCGCTGGACTCTAAATTTTTTTTGGCGTCGTCGGTATAAAATCTGAAAGTTTTATTGCCATAAATAGCTACTTCGCCAGTTGCAGGCGGCGCGGGATAAGTGGGCTCCACTTTAACCGAAGAAGCCGGCAGCAGAGGATCTACCGATGATGAAATTCCCCATTCTTTAGTCACCCAGGTATTGTTGACTAATTTAGAATTAAGCCCGATTTTATATTTCCATGTACCCACGGGCGCTCTTACGGTGCATGTCCAGCGTTCGTGCTGAGTGGGAGCGCCCGGCGGCAGGGTTTTATCGGCGAGTTTTTCCTGAATGCAGCCGGTAGCGAAAAATACGACGAATAAAAAGATAAGTGTCGTTATTTTCTTTTTTAAATTTTCTTTAGCTGTGTTTTTAGTCTTTTTCATACAATATCTCCATCCGAAATTTTTACTTTAAAAGTCGGTCGAAGCCTCGAAACTCAATTTTTTCTCGGTTTCTATATCTTTCCAGTTTTGATCGGAGTCTATAAAATCGCCGTATCTGAGGCGCATTCTGGTTTTATCGGTCGGATCGTAGGCGACCTCGGCCACTAAATTTCTTAAATTATCGTTAGATTTGCCTTCGTGGTTTTGAGGATTTTTCCACCAGTATAAAATTCTTCCTTTTAACTTATCGGTAAATACTTCGGTTAGTTCAGTGGTGAACCAGTTGAATTTTTCATTCTGCAGAGTGTAAGCATTGTAAACGTTATGCTGCGAAGCCGTCGTTAACTTCAGCGTGAGTGACGGAGTAAGGGTAAAATTAGTTTCAAAACCCGTTTCGTCTATTAATCTTTCGGTGTTATCTTTCGATGGATCGACGGTATTTGCGTCATGCCAGCCTATATATTTTATTCTGCGCTCACCGAAGACCTTGCCCCAGATATTTTTAAGCAGCTGCGATGAAAGTTCGCCGTAGAATGAATTTTCTTTAAAAGATTTGCTTTCTTTATTTATGTAATCCATGTCCTGCGCGTTAGAAAAACGCGCCGTAGAAGAAATTCTTTCATTTAATTTGGCGTTTAATTCAATTTCGGTATATGTTTTTCCGACTTCGTCTTTAAAGGCGTCTTTAGCTAATTCGGTAAAAAATTTAGAGGTCATGTCTTTAGCCAGATCGGCATCAGCCTGGAATGAAAATTTTTGGGCTTCGTACCCGTCCGTTTTATGAGGCTTTTTCTCGTTATATTCCCATTTTTTATTCTGTATTATACCTTCGAGCCTTAATGCCTGTTCGTCGGAAAACGGGATATTGTACTTTAAGGTCAATCTCGAAAAACGCTCGCCAAATACACTTTCACGGCCATAGTTGTTGTGTATTTCGGTGCCGCCGTCAAAATCGGTGTCCATATATAAAGTGTCATATCTGGCCGTAGATACGGCAAAGTCTTTGCCATATCTGTAATGATTGAATATCATAGTTAAATTTTCGAGCTGGTATTCTAAATCTAATTTAACGCCGTCGTCTTTTAATATTTCAGTGCTCGAGCCTTCGTATAATACGCTTTCGCCGTTGCGCGACTCCATATATTCAGTCATTACTTTAAGCGTGCCTATATCGGTAAATTTAAAACTCAGATCAACGCCGTTGACCTGTGAAAAATTACCTCTATTTGAATAGCTGAAGGCTTTTTCGACGAAGGAAGTGCCGAATATAATTTCGGCCGTCGTGGTTTTTAATATTCGTTCAGGCACCATATAAACCATGCGGCCCGCGTAAATATCGCTGGTATTATTCCAGTCTTTAAGTCCCGAAACGTTGTAGGTTAAGTCTTTTACGGTGCCCCTTGTTTCAATGCCCGAAAAAGTATCGCTGGAATCTTCATTAAATACGTTTCTACCGTAGCTGTTGAGTAATATCGAAGGGTCATTGAGTTTGGTTATGCTTTCATTGTTGAACGCTCTTACATTAGCGTACTGGCTGTCGATTTTAATATGCATTTTTTCCATTACCAGGTCGCGGTCGTTTTTAAAATCGCTCATATAAAGGTTAAGGTAAGGTCTTATGGTATTATCTTTTTTATTAATATAAGAATTCGACGATCTGGTTGCGGAATTGATAAATGCTTTAATTTCCGTATAAGTTTCAACGTTATCGAAAGGTTTTCCGGTTAGTTTAAGATTGACTTGATTTTTGAGTTTACCGAGGCCGTTAGCATCGCCTTCGTCAAAATTATCGTCATCATTATCACCGTCATTTTTAGTTGTAAGCCGGTCCCATACGGCTACATTCGAAACTTTGTAATAACCGGCCCATTTAAGTTTTTCGACGTTCTTTTTAAATTTTTCGAGTTCGGTGACTCTTTGATCGAGGCCGTTTACTTTAGCCCCGAGAGTGTTTAATTCTTCGCGAAATTCGGTGGCTAAACTTTTGATTAATTCGGCGTCCTTAGGAGATATAACGCCGCCGCTGGATTCTACGTCTTCTACTTTAGTGAGTATTTTAGCGAGAGTGAGTGCTATTTCGTAGCGCGTAAGCACTTTTCTTCCCCTGAAGGTGTCGTCGGCAAATCCGTCCATATAACCGTTCTGGACGAGTTTTTCGATAGCTTCATAGGCCCAGTGGTCTTTAGGCACGTCGTTGAACGGCGCGGCGCCGGCGAATGAAGCACAAATTAAAGTAAATGCCGCCAGCATGGCCAGAATGGCCAAAAAATCCGGTGATAAATAGTTTTTAATTGTTTTATAAAATAAATTCATAACTTAGTCTCTAATCAACACTATAAAATAATCGCGCAGAAAATATTAATACACGGATTTAATATCGGCCGCGCGATTAAAATATTTATTAATTATTGTTGAATTTAATAATTTAATATGATAGTATGACTATAGCGTCAAATATAGGAGTGTTTTATTTATGGATCAAAATAAAGCGATATTGATAGTTGACGACGATGCGATAATGTTGAGTTTGTTAAGCAAAACATTAGCTTCGGTATATAAAGAAGAATATATTTTTAAAACGGCTTTAAGCGCCTGTGAAGGTTTAGAAATTATAGAAGAGCTGATTAATTCCGGCGTTATTATCCAGCTAATTATTTCCGACTGGTTAATGCCCGAAATGAAAGGCGATGAATTTATTTTGAAAATACATGAGCTGCACCCGGAAGTTAATACAATGATGATATCCGGTTATGCGGCTCCCGACGTTATAGAAAGAATATGCGCTAAATTGAATTTAAAGGCTTTTATTACAAAACCCTGGGACGTTAATGTTTTAATATCAGAAATTAACAAATGTTTGTAAATTAAAAATAGAATGAATCATGTTTTAAATCGGGGCTGCGCCGTATAGGCGGGCCCCGATTTTTTTAATACGCATAAAGTATAAAGTATAAAGCACAAAGCATTATGCTTTAATGTAGTTTAATATGCTTTGATGAATATCTTATAATCGTTTAAAGAATCATTTGGGATTTTGAGTTCGTAAGGATCGCCGTCTTTATTTCCGCTTAATTTAACCGTGCTGTTGAATTGGATAGTTTTTTCTTTGTTATCTTCCGTCTGTAAATTTGCTGAAAAAGCGTATCCATTTGAGTGGTCGTATTGAATCGTTTTTTCTTTGTTATCGCCCGCAGAGAGTATTATGTGAAAAGACAGAGAAGCGGTCAACGAGTTGTTCAAGGCGCTTTCACCGTCTTTTAAGAGCTTGACGTTAATTTTTAAAAATTTAAGTTCTTCTTTTTTCGAATCGTTATTTTTGGATCCTTTGCTTTTTTCTGCCGTGTTGTTTTCAGGCTTTTTGTAGTTATCTTTACTTTCCTCTTTTTCTTTTCCTGAATCCATTGTAATTGAGGCGTCCTGATAAACGATGGTTTTAATAATAGGCGCCGATATTGTTTTTTGCGTGCCGTTAATTAATTTAACTATTTTAAATTCGACCGTTTTAGAATTAGAACCATGTTTTGAACAGATGAATTCGGAATTTTTATAGATATATTTTCCGCCGGCCGGGCATGACGGCAGGGTTTTTAGATAGTTTTGCACCGTAAGCTCGTTTATGAATTTATCGTCGATGTTTTCTTTTTTAAAATCATTATGTTCCATGGCGTATAATTCGGTTACGCCGGTAATGTTTCTCAAATTTGCCATACACGATTTATATTCCGCAAGCTGTCTTGCCGAGTTGTAATTCTGGTTTATTACTGGAAGCGTCTTGATAAAAGCGTCCTGGATTTCATTTAAAGTGGTTAATTTAACGCGCCTGCTGCCGTCCGGCGCGAGAACTATGCCGGCAGGCAGTATTTTAAAACCGGGAATTAAGTCAGCCGCGGCAAGAAGTTTATTTATATCTTCTAAACCGGCTTCGGTCGATAATAATAAACGGTCCGATTCAAGTAAAATTGAGGCTTTCTTTATTGCGGGCATATTTTTAAAAAATGCGGGCAGTATTTTATTGGTATCGATAAATTTAGCGAGGTCATTAACGAAAAAAGAAAGATAGTAAGGCGTTAAGTCGGAGGAATACAGAAAAATTTGTTCGAGGCTGTCAGTCCGGCTTTGATAGTCGAGCCAGAAACCTATTTTTTTATAATAGGTCGTAATATCAGTTTCTGAAGGCATGGAAGATATGAAAATCGTTTTCCAGTTGATATTGTATCCGTAAATTTTATTGGCGGCGGAATTTTCATCATTTTTAAATGTGACGTCTTTATCGAAGCAAAGGATAATATCCACATCGGCGATATCGAGCGTTCCGGTTCTCGATATTATAAAAACTAAAGGCAGTGAATGTTTTTCAAGATCTTCTTTTATGAATTTAGACAGCATCGCCTTGATATTCTTTTTTAGCTCGTCAAAATTAGTGATATCCTGCTTATTAATTATTTTTAATCTGAGTTTGTTTAAAATTTTAGGCAGGTCTATTTTTAATACGGCAAAATTGACTGCGGCGGATTGTTTTATGGTTTGGTTTTCGCCGGCGCCGAGAGCTTCGAGTCTTTGGCGGGCCTTTTTAAATGCGCCTTCATCGGCCGTTTTACCGGTTTCGGATATTATTTTTTGATAAATAAGCGCCGCGGCGGCCGTGTCGTTATCGATAAATTCTTTCCAGAGGCCCTCAGACAGGCTTTGAGCGCGTATTTCAGCCGGCTGTGATAATATAAAAAATGCGGAGGCGGCCAATAAAGCGGCAGCGGTTAGAATCGAGGATAAAAAGTTGAAAGATGTCCCTGAATTGTTAAAAGTTTTGTTTTTTTTCATAATAACTCCCCCTTAAATTAAAATCAGTTTTTTTACTTTCTGATCTTATTATCCGTCAGGGACCTTGCGTCCGCCTTGCGAGCCGGTTACAATCGCCTTATATTTTAAACATATATCCGATATTGGGTAAAGTCTCGATATTAGCGCCGTATGGCGCTATTTTTTTCCTGAGCCTGGATATATGCGGATCGACGCTTCTTAAATCTATGAAGATGCCGCTCCAGACGCGTTCAATTAAAATCTGTCTTTCAATGACTATATTTTTATTTAAAGTTAAAAGTTTAAGTATTTCAAATTCGGTAAAGCTGAGTTTTATTACTTTATTATTTACCGAAACTTCGCGTGAGCCTGAATTAACGGTTAAATCTTTATATTTAAATATCTCTGCCGCCTTATCGCCGGCGTTTCTCTGCCAGCGGCGCATGAGGGCTTTTATTCTCGCGTGAAGTTCTCTGAGCGAAAAAGGCTTGCACAGATAATCGTCCGCGCCGAGTTCCAGCCCGATCACTTTATCGAGTTCGGAGGATTTAGCCGATAATATTATTACGGCCAGTTCGAAAGATTCGCTCCTGGCCTTTTTTAAAACATCGAGCCCCGAGCCGTCCGGCAGCGTAAGATCGAGCACCATAATATCGAAACCG
>CAYTCW010000104.1:0-2434 GCA_964436235.1 uncultured bacterium | reverse complement strand
GCCCATTTATCGATAAGCGCCGGGTTATCTTCTAAAAGGCCGAACGATATTTTTAAAGCTCCGCTTTCTATTTGATTTTTATATGATTTAATGTGTAATATCAATTCTTCTTCTATATCAGAGCTTGAAATTTCGAGTAAAACGCTGTCTGAAAAAATACGGTTTAAAACCGAGTAATTTTCAAATAAAAAAGCCAGCGCCCCCGCCTGCTCGTGAGCTAAGGCTATTGCGCCGCGGGCCTTTTCGGCATCGCCGGATTCGAGGTGGCGCCCGGCGAGTTCTAAGTGGAGTAAAGAAGATGAAAGAGGAGTTTTGAGCTGGTGCGAAATTTTAGACACAAAATCGGTCATATTTACGCTCAGGCGGAATGCTTCGTTTTCGCGTCTTTTCAATATGTAAAAAACGGCTAAAGTTATCATCAGCGGCAGGTAAAATGCGGTTTCGACCAAGTAATTTCTTTTGATGCCGCCGCCGGCTGAAATTAATTTATAAGGCGCGCAGAAATCGGCGTAATAAGGCGTGCCATGGCTTTGAGTGTCAAGGTATGAATTATATCTGGTTTTTAAAACGGCGTTAAGTTTTTCTACGTTAATAATAGCTGCAGCCGATATTTTTCGAGGCGCTGATATACTATTTTCGCCGGCGTCGTAATCAACTATATTTTCTAAGCTTAATGAAACGAGTATATAATTATTATTATCGCCGGTAGATAATGAGCTTACATTAATGCCGCCCGAACCTTTAGAAAGCGCTTCGCCCTTAAGGGCTAATAATAACGCCGTTATTTTTTCGCCGTTTAAGTTTTCATTGCTTGAATTTTCGCCGCTTTCCATAATGCCTGTAATTTTATCTGATTTTTCAGTCCGTCCGCTAAGTAAATCTGACAGATAGGCGCCTGAAATATTTTTAGCCGATACGACCGATTCTTTGAGTTTTTCATATAAAAACTTCCGTTCAGCGTCATTTGTAATGCTGTCAGTGAGGTTTTTAAATGATTTTAATTCGCTTTCAACCGGCTGATTTATATCGTTTTTAATTTTTATAAGATATATGTATAGAACGGCTTTTTCGAGGCCGTATGAATCGGGAGTATCGTTGAGGTAGTAAGATAATATGGAAGCTGCGGTTTCGGGCGGCCCGCTGTTAATAACCGATTTTAGCCGGTTTAAAACCGTGTCGTCGAAAACGCCGTATTTGAGCTCGAGTTCGGATAGAAGCCGCGGTTTATAATGCGGCGGCCAAACGCTCATATCGCTTAAATTAATCGATATGACAGGTTCATGGAATATGGAGCCGTTATCGAAATTTTTATTTATGGCGCAGGTTTTAATATTATTTTTAATGAATTCGATTACATTGCGGCTGATTTGATTTAATTCACCGACGGCGGCCGATTTTAAATATTGGCCGTGATAATATGACGACGCTGAAAGAATCGAGATGAAAGCCGCGGCGGCGAATAAAGATATTAGCCTGTCTATGTTTTTTTCATAATTACAATTCCTTAAAACAGAATCAGCGTCCATTTAGTTATTAATAAAAACAGCGCGGCGAGTATAAAATTAAAATCGATAAGGCCTTCGATATAATTGCCGTAGTAATTGGTTTCTTTTCCGAATTTATTTATTATCACGAATAGATAGGCAAAATTAGCTATCAGCGAAAGGCTGTAATATTCGTATTCGTTGACTAAAACCGCTATAATTGTTATGATGCTCGCGCATAAGAGGAGGAACTTCATCAGTAAAACGGAATGCGCTCCGCCTATAATGGTCGGAATGGTTTCCTTTCCGACTATACTGTCGCCCTGTATGTCTTTTATATCTAAGGTTATGGTGCGGCAGAAGGCCATTATGAATATTATCGAAAAAGTGAAAAGAAGGCGCCATTCAAAGATCCATTTGCCGCTCACGGCCGGCGAAAAAGTTAAAACTACCGCCCAGGCGGTAGATATGAAAAGGTCGCGCGAACCGGGAATATCTTTAAGCGAGGCGTAACGGACGTAGGGACGGAAGCCTACCGGGACGAAGTTGATGCTGTATAAAATGCCGGCCATCGAGCAGAGTACATAAAATAAAAAAAGCCATACGCCGAATTGAAGCGAAAGAATTACCACCGAAAGCGAGGCAAGCACCCCGCCCGCCATTATGTATTTAGCGAATTTTTGATAGATTTTATTACGGCTCGAGCTGTTGTAACGGCTTGCGTCGCGATCGATATAGCGGTTGAGCGTGTGCATTGAAAAGATATAAAGCGCGGCGAGCCAGGCTTCGAAAGGATGGATGGTTTTAGCTATGAGCGTCGATGCCACATAGGCCATCGCGAAGGCGCAAATTCCTATGTAAATATCGCTGTCGATTAAAAAATTGACGGTTTTTTTTAAGATACGCAGCGGCAAAGGTTTTGAATTGTAAGATATTTCCTCTATTCTTTG
>CAYTCW010000103.1:13721-15711 GCA_964436235.1 uncultured bacterium | reverse complement strand
CGGCGGCGCGTAAATAGCATGCCTTCGCGCACGCAACGCGTGCGCGAAGGCAAAATAAGCAAAAGGCAAGGGAAAAGTTGATGACAGAATAGAAAAAATAAAGTGAAAGTATGGTGTAGTGTAATGTAGTGAGATAAATAAGATGAAAGAAATAATAGCAGGAGTTTTCTTAAAGAGAAAAAAAGAAAAACTTCGAAGCCGGCAGGAAAAACCGCCCGAAATAAAAAGGCTATGATAATAGCCTTTTTATTTCGCTGCCACAAAACTGCGCGCGCGCTGCGCGCAGTTTTATATTCAGGGAGAGTAAAGGGGGCACGGGGGAGAAGAGAGGGCCATTGGTCCTTTCTTCTCCCCCGTCGCGGTCCTGAGCGGTCCCGAGCCCTAAAGCGGTCCTGTAAAAAGTCTGTTAACATTCTGCCTCGCTATTTATCTTGTTTACATTGTTTGCGATATTTGCGGGTTTTCTCATTCAGTCTAATTTTCACAATAATATCGAAGTTTTTATACCTGAATTTTTATATCAAATTTTTATTGTCATTACTGCCGGATTATGATAAAATAGTTTTATGTTTAGAAGGGCTATATTTCATTTATTTATAAAATACGCGCCTGTAATTGACGCGTTAGTTAACTTTTCGATATTCTACTTCGGTTCGATCGTCATAAAGACGCATTTTACGGGCCAGGCCGGCGTTGAATCGAATCTGATAGTGCTTATACTCTCGGTAATTTACTCAATTTTATGGATGTTTAATTCATTCGGCGAGGGTTATTACCGCTTCAAGCGCGTACGGCAGCTTATCGACGAATTTTTCATAATGCTTCCTATAACGATTAAGACATATCTCGAGCTAATCGCCATATACACTTTGCTTGGCGGCATATTCTGGAACGACTATACCTTCTTCCACCGCCGTTTTTTTATATACTCGCTGATATCGCAGTCGCTTGTTTTTCTTTACTATCAATATACGCTGATTCGAATATACGCTCTGCTGCATAATAAGGGGTATAACATCAAGCATCTGATGATAGCCGGCATAAATGAAAACTCGCTTAAAATAAGCGGGTTGGTAACGCAAAACCCTATGTGGGGTTATAATGTAGCCGGTTATCTCGACGGCGACAATGAAAACGCGGTCAGGCACGAAGTGCAGGATTTATATTGCGGCGGTTATGATCAGATCGAAGCGCTTTATTTTGAAAAGAAATTCGACCGATTGATATGTTGCCTGCCGGCTAAAGAATACGATGAGACGCAGAAGATAATAAGAACATGCGAAAAAAATAATATAGATCTTCACATAGTGCCGGACATATTTTACTTTATAACCTCTAATTCGAGCGTGAATAATCTCGAGGGCATTCCGATAATATCGCTTTACGAGCCGCCGCTTGCCGGCGTAGGCGGATTAATGAAGCGGGTAATGGATTTTACGCTTTCGCTGATCGGCTTGATAATTTTATCGCCGTTGTTTTTGCTTCTGTCGGCTTTAGTCAAGTTCAGCTCGAAGGGCCCGGTTTTTTATTCGCAGGAGCGTGTAGGGTTAGATAATCAGCCGTTTATGATGTATAAATTCAGGAGCATGTATTCCGACTCCGAATTTCAGAGCGGCCCGAAATGGGCGGACAAGAACGATCCGCGCTGCACTAAGATCGGGGCGTTCATGCGCAAGACTTCGCTCGACGAACTGCCTCAGTTACTAAACGTTTTAAAAGGCGATATGAGTTTAGTCGGGCCGCGGCCCGAGCGGCCTTTCTTCGTACAGAAATTCAAGGAAGAGATAAAAGATTATATGAAACGCCACCGGGTTAAAGCGGGGATCACCGGCTGGGCGCAGGTAAACGGCCTTCGCGGCTCGTCAACTTCGCTCGAGCAGCGAATTCAGTACGACCTGTATTATATTGAAAACTGGTCGTTGATATTCGACATCAAGATATTATTTAAGACTGTAATGGTGGTCTGGAACGATAAGAACGCTTATTAAAA
>CAYTCW010000103.1:9110-13621 GCA_964436235.1 uncultured bacterium | reverse complement strand
GCTTAGCCGTTAACGGTTAAAAGCCCTTCGGGAAAATAAGAAACCACATGGCGCGCCGCGCTGCGGACCGTTTCAACATTAGATAAAAGCATTTCACGCAAAACCGATATAACGCTGACCACGCCGGACGAATAAAGCGCTCTGACGGAATTAGCCACCACGCGCGCGTTCGAGTCGCACATACTGACCAATAAATTTTTAACAACGAAATCGGAATTAACTACGCCGCGTTCTTTAAGGAAGCATATCGCTTCGATAGAGTTAGCGCGCACGCGGGCGTCGGCGTCGTCTAAGTAAGAGACTATATAATGTGCCATATCGGTTGTCGCAAAATGCGCGAGCACTTTAACTAAGGTAGCCCTGGCGAATTCGTCGGCGCCGGCCCCATTCATCCTATCGAGGATAGCGAGCGTAGAATCGAACTCATCGATCGATTTAAGCGCGACGATTATGCGCGATAAATTTTCGCGGCACTGTTTTTGTTCGCGCAGGTATAAATCAAGCAGATCCGGTATAGCTTCTTTCGATTTAAGGCGGCCGGCGCCGATAATGGCGTTTTTTCGGACGCATTGCTCGCAGTCGGCCAGATATTTTTTAACGGCCGGATAATTATTTTCTTTATTCATGGAGGCTAAAGCGAATATAAACGATGATTTTTCGAGCTTATCGGAGGCCGCGAAAAGTTTTTCGGCTATAAAGCCGGCGGCTTCGCCGTCGCCGGCTTTATAAAGGGCGGTCGCGGCGTCGGCTTTAACGCGGTTAGATGAATCATTGAGTAACTTTTTAAATTCGGCGCGAATGATTACATTATTAAAATCAGCCCTTATCGAACAGGAGTTAGCGCGCACGCGGGCGTCGGCGTCGTTTAAAAAGTCGAATAAAACTTCTTTTTCAACTTCGAAAGAATCGGCCGCGTATTTAAGTAACGCTATAGTTTTAACTATTTTAGAACGCACCTTAGGATCGGCTTCTGCGTAGTAATTTTTAACTAAATAGTCTTTAGCGCCGGTTTCTAGAGTTTCGCCAATATAATCGTAAAAAGAATTCTTGACTAAATGGTCGCTGGTTGTAATATTTTCAGCAAAAAAAAGATAATGCCCGCTAATTTTTTTCTGAGTGAATAACTTTAAAACAGCGCATCGGAGAGCGCAGTCGGTTTCGGCGGCGAAAAACGCGAGCATTTGCGAAACGCAGGACGGCAGAAAAGAGTCGAATTTCCGCAGCGCATCGAGCGCGTATTGTTTAACGAAATAATCTTTCGATTCGAGCATTTTTATAAGTTCGTATAATTTATTCACCGTTCACCTCGAGCTAAGATATACCTTTTCATCAGCGCGGCTCGACATATTTTCCAAGACGATATATCTTTCGTTCAAAGCCTTTAGCTTCAAATTAGTGTTAGATAAAATATCGCCTGCTTTTAATACGCTGGTTCCGCTCTGCCTTACTTTAACGATCGCATTCATTCCCTGCGGCGTGCTAAAGTAACCTGCATAACTTATATCGGTAGAATTTAGAATAACATTAAATGCATTTTTAGCGGCGAGTTCATTATCATTCAACCCGCGTTCCTGCGAGGAAGTGATTCGCGGAACGAAAATATTAACGCAGTCATCACGGTAATCGACGATCGAACGGGCTGCGCTCAAGCGTGAGGCGCGCGCGGCGAGTTCATCGACGGCGGCGTTCAATTTATGATAATCAGCGGCTTCGAACGGTTTTAACGACGACGGCTGAGAGGCCGCTGGCGCGTCGGATTTGATATAACCGGAAGCGATCGGCGGCCTTGCCTCAGAGCTACCGCCCGTTCTGGGCAAAGCGGCGAACATAGCCTGCCAGCCGTCGGTAACGCCGCCGCGAAACTGCATATAAACGGCGAATATAACTATTATTATGCCTACTATGGTAAATTTACTTTTTAACATAATCACCCGTTATTATACTTTTAAGATACTATTATTTTTTAATATAACTCATCAGTTCGTAACTGTAATGAAATTTTTCGTCTGACATCTTTGAGGCTATATTTATTTTTTCGATAAACACCATATTATCGCAATTTTCCAATCCCCACAAAAATTTTTTAAACGCCTTATAAGTGGAGCGGCATTCGAGGTTGATCTTCATCGGATAGATATCGAGACCGGCGTCGCGCGACGGATTAAACACGTTGAGGCCTGCCACATCGACGTTACATTCAGCGGCGAGCGCCTGTATCCGGTCGGCGAGGACTCCGAAATTATTCATGGCAGGCAGGCGGCGCTTTATCTGATTTTCAATGCTGTCGAGTTTCATGACGGTTGTTTTATACTTTTCATCTTCTTCGAAGCGGTTATATTTAATTTCGGTTTTAATCGGGGTGCCTTTTGACAATTCGTCGAACTGCCGGTCAAGCATGGTCAGCTTGGTTTTAAGATAAATAGAAACGTAAGCCGAGTAAATAACGGGCGCTAAGATTAAAATCACTATAAGCGCCGGTATTATTTTTTTAAATAATAACTGTATTTTATCCATATTACTTCACCTTTTTCGCGGCGTGATCAAACGCGCCGGAGGTTTTAGAATCGGGATAACCGCCTGCCGCCGTTCGGAACTCGAGCGCCGGACCTCTGTCGTAAGCGAGCGCGAGGCTGAAATTCATAGTTTTACTTTCGCTCGCGCCTCCGGTTATCTGGACCAATTCAACAGCCGAGTAAACCGGGTCTGACTGTAGTTTTTTAACTAACTCGCTAATATTATCGGCATTAGAACTGCTTCCTTCTATATTAAATTCGTTATTTTTAGACCGCGCGGATATATTAGTTATAAAAACCTCTCCTGTAATGGCTTTTTCCAATCCGTCAAAAAATAAAAACGCCGATTTTTTAGCGCCGGTAAACTTTTCCAGAAATTTTATTTTAGCATACAAGCGGTCTAAAGCGTTCGAATCGATATATTGTTTATTTTCGATAACCTTGATATCGGCGTCTTTTTTAGTGGTTTTCAGCTTCAGCGCGGCAATTTGCGTATCGCGCGCCTTAATTTTATTAGAATAATCGATATGCGCGTTATGAGTCATTTTAAGCCAGACGCCGGCGATGACAAGCGCAAGGATAAACGCGCCGAGTACCGGAAGATTTACGCTCTGGTACAGCTTTTTCTTACTTTTGATATTAAGCTTTATCTTCATCTTCTTCTTCACTTCCTCCGCTTATCGCGCCGAGCATCGGCAGCGTTACATTAACGGTGTCCTCGTCTAAATCGGTGCCGTCGGCATTTTTAACTTTAATAACCGTCGAGGCCTTTTTAACGGGTATATTAAGCATTCCGCCGAGGGTCACCTCTATATTTTTAAAATTAGCACCGCCGCCATAGATAATAATTTCATCGATTTTTTCCTCGAAATATTTAGTAAAATAGCTTTCAAAAAAATAAAAAATACCGCGCGCAAGTTCCATAAAAGTAGATTTAACCGCTAAGTAATTTTTAACTTTTTCCTGCTGCGGGGCGTATTCAGGTAAAAAGAAAAGCTCGTTCTTTTTAAAGGTTTCCGCCTCGGTGGTTGAAATCTGCATCGCGTTTGCTATATCGAGAGTAAAATTATAGCCGCCGATATAGATATTTTGCATAAAACGCAGGTGACTGCCTTTAAATATCGAAACCGAGGTAACGGTATTTGCCATGTTAATGATAGCGATATTAGCGTTAGGCATCGACTCGATATAGGGGTATAAAACTTCATGCGCCAGAAACGACGAACAGGAAACATAATCGGGCTCGGCAAGTCCGTCGGTCACCATATCTATTACATTTTCAAGATTACGCCTTAAAGTGGCGAGTACGATCATATTAATGCCGTTCTCAGTCCGGTCGACGATATCGGCCGTAAACTCCCATAAATCGTAGGGCTGCGGCAAATCGCCTTCTATGTTTTCACGGATGACGCCTTCGAGTTCATTTTCCGCCGGCGTTTTTTCGAGCGATAGCAGTTTGATTATCGAAAAATTATCCGGCAGGCAAATTACGAGATAGTCGGATTCGGCGGCGAAGTTTTCGAGTAATATTTCGAGTTTAGTGTTAATTGCGGCCATATCATTCTGTATATCCTCAAGATAAGAGGTTTTATTCATAAACGAAGGCGCGGCTACTTTATTATAGTTGCTCACGATGAGAACGCCGTCTTCGCGTCTGCCTGCCATTACCTTCATAAAGGTCGAGCCGATATCGATAACGAAAACCGAACCGTTGGATTCGCTCTCGCTGAAGTAATCGTTTTTATTGAATAAATTAGTCAGTTTAGCTAAAAACCTTTTTAAAAACAAAACTTAATCCTCCATCGATATGCTTTTAAGCTCTTCGATAGTCGTTTCGCCTAATTTAACCTTTTCGATACAGGCCTCGCGAAGAGTAAGCATGCCCTCTTCGATGGCTATTTTTTTAATGGCGAATATCGATTTTTCACCGCTTATATTTTCTTTGATCTTTTCGCTTATATCGAAAAACTCGAATACGCCGATTCGTCCCATATATCC
>CAYTCW010000103.1:0-9010 GCA_964436235.1 uncultured bacterium | reverse complement strand
ACGACGCGGCGGTTGAGAACACGGATAACGACGTTCTGACCGTATATGGACGGAAATATGGACACACGGAAGTCGACGAATGAATCTTCGATTTTAAGTTTGAAACTGCCGTCCTGCGGCATCGATTTTTCGGTTATATCGAGATTGGAAACGACCTTTATACGCGATACTATGGCCTCGTGCGCCTCGCGTTCAACGCTGTACTGGTCGTAGAGCTCGCCGTCGATACGAAACCTTATGCGGCTGTGGTTTTCAAGGCGTTCGAAGTGTATATCCGAGGCTTCTTTTCTGACTGCTTCGAGTATGGTCTTATTGACGAACGCGATTACGGGCCGCTGGCGCGATTCTATGAGCGCCTCTTCGAGGTTGACCTGTTCCTGGCTGGAGGATACGAATTCTAAGTTTAAGTCGTCTATAACTTCGCTGATATTAACGGACTTGATAGCCGTCCTTTTATCGGCGGTATCGGCCGAACCGCCGAATAATTTCGCGTTTCTGTCAGCCGATTGATTTTTAGCGGCGGTGCTTTCGTCTATTATCTTATTTTTAATTCTTAGGATCTCATTTTTTTGCGATACCACGAGCTTGATATTAAGACCGGTGACCATACGAATGCTCTGTACCGAAAAAAAGCTCGACGGGTCGGATGTCGCTATGGTAAGCACATTTCCATCTTTTTTAACCGGCACGAGATTTTGCATCTTTAGAAGATTGATCGGCAATATGGAGTAAAGCAGGCGCGGCGCCTCGTAATTTTTCAAATCGAAAAACTCCAGATTTGACTGGGTTGCAAGCGCCTTATAAACGCTGGTTTCGTCGAGAAGTTTCTTTTCGACAATAACTTCGAGCAGCGATTTACGGCGCGTCTGGCACTCGCTGACAAGGGCGGCGATATCTTCTTTTTTCATAAGATTCATCGCTATTAAAATGTCTTCGAGCTTTTTCGATTGAAAAAAAGGTTTCATTTCATTCATGTAGTTCACCTTAATAGTTAGTATAGTCGTCCAAAAGCGATTTAACGTCATATACCGGCCCGGTGTAGGCTTGCGTGGAAATAGCCGTATGGCCGTTTTCTTTAATAATGAGCCAGGCGCGCTGGCCGCTGACCGGATCGATAGGATAATTGCGCAGATAAACGTAATTACCGCTTACAAGGTCCTCGAGCTGGTCGGGATAGTATCCGTAGTGTTTGTAGTAGGCATCGATGGCCTTTCTGGTTTCATTTAATGTCTGTTTCAAAGCGCTTTCTTTGGACTTTTGAAGCGCGCCGCCGTAATAAAGCGCCGCGGTGCTAATCATTATAAGTCCGATAGCGATGGTAAGCGATATTTCAAGAAGCGTCATGGCGCGCTTGTTATTATGCGAATTAATTATGTTAAATGATTTCATAGTATTTTTTACCATAAATTATATGGTACTCCATTAATCCCGGTATGTTCAGTTGAACTTCTTATATCAAAAATTTCATCATAAATTTCAACTTCGTAAGTTTCGTTATCGCCAGCGAATTCAGTGCCGCTCTCATCGTCTATCAAGGTTTCGCCGGTGTCCTGGCCATCTTTAATTTTATCCTTATCGTCGTCTTTCTTAGTTCGGATTTTTACATCGGTATAAACATGCGCCTTCATCGATATATTTTTTACCGATGCAAGATAAGGCTTATCGGTCATTACCGCGACCACGAAATCTTTCCATTCATGAGGCCCGGTATGCGGCATGTACTGCCACTTGTTACCAAACGGCTCCGGTTCCAACCTTCTTAAATAACGATTTTCAATCAATTGATCTACGGAGGTCGGATAATGTGATTGTTCTTTTTTAAATTTATCTATCGCCGCCCGCATATCGCCGAGATTTTTTTTAATCGTTTCCTCGCGCTGTGCTACTATATAAATTTTACTGACCGGCAGCACTACCGAAACCGCTATAGTCACAAGAGTAATTGTAAGCAGAGCTTCGAGCAGAGATAATCCGCTTTTATTAAGGTTTTTACTCTTCACCGATATTTTATTCATAATGTTTAAAAATATATCCATTAAAATTATATTACACCTCACCATCTCATATCGGATTTTTTTTAGATAGTTTAATAAAAAATAATTACGAAAAATATTGATGTAAACTTGACATATATTATATCAGCGTTTATAATTGATGTATATATTTATTTTCATCATTGAAATATGGAGGCGGTCTTATGAGTAGAGCTAATTTAAAACATTTATTATTGGTGATAACTCTCGTTTTTATGGCAAGTTGTTTACCGCTGGCCGCAATAGCGGCGGATCCCGGCGTTAAAGCCGCGTACGACGAATATTTAAAATCTTACAACGAATTCAAAGCTGCGGCCGACCAAAATTTAGACAGCGAAACTTTAAAAACTTACGCCGAAAGCTATAAAGCGGCTCTCGAAAAATATCAATCCTGCTTAAAAGAAGGCCAGAGCGCCGCGGAAACGGCTTTAGACCGCGCGGCAGCCGAAGCCGAAGCCGCGCCTGCATCTGCGGACGCGCGCGGACGCATAATAAGCGACGACGCTGAAGCGGGCACCGTAACGGCTGTCTCATCAAAAGCTCCCGCAGCCGCCACCCAGAGGCTCGATACAGTAGTTCAGCAACTCCATTCAACCGGCGCGCGCGATAAAGTCGATAAAATAATAGGCAGTCTCGAACAGATTATAAACACCTCCCGCTCTAACGATGAAATAGTCAACGCAAAAATAGAGCTTGCCAACGCATACGCTAAATTTAAACTCGATTATAATAAAGCCGTCGAAATATTAAGCGACGTAGTTAAAACCGCCACGGGCGCGCGCTTAGAAGAAGCAAACAGAGCGCTGACTCGCGCTAAATACTCGCAAATGAAAACGGCGCTCGCATCGGCTATCACAGATAAAAGAAAAGAAGCGCAGACTAAAAAAGACAATTATCAACAGTATTCATGGTTTAAAAATCCCATAAAAAAAGTTAGTTCGTTAGCCAGTTATTATTCATCGCTTTTCACCTATCGTAAAAGCGTCGCCGAGCACCGCTCATACCGCGAAACCGGCGAAAAAGACCCTAATTACGTAAATTACGAATTTTTAAGCGACATATTCGGAAAACGCGCCGAATTCGGCGTAGCCGATACATTCGATAACACCACCATGCCCGTCGACGACGCTTACGCTCAGATCAGGCTTATAACCGATAACCACGAAGCCTGGTACGCTCGCTGGCATATGCTTAACGCCGCTAAAAACACCATAGACATAACCTACTTCATATTTGAAAAAGACGCTTACGGCAAAGCTATGCTCGGCCTTTTAATGAAAAAAGCCAATCAGGGCGTTAAAATTAGATTAATGGTCGACGCGCGGGGCAGCAAAGCGCTCGCGAAAACATTTCTCGGCCAGGATTATCTTCAAAAGCTGATGACTAATCCGAACGTGCAGATACGCGTATTCAACCCTATGCACAAAGCGCTTCCGAGCACTTTTACCAATATCCGTAATTTGATAGGCTCGAATCATCAAAAAATAATAGTAGTCGACGGCGAACTTTCAATGACCGGCGGCCGCAACGTGTCGCTTAATTATTTCGCCGATCCCGAAGACGAACCGAATGTTTTCCGCGACACCGACGTACTTTTAAGAGGCAGTGAAATCGCCGGTAAAATGAAGGAAGCCTTTGACGAAGAATTCGAAGCGCTCGAAAATTTTGAGATCAGCAAAGACCTACTCGGCAACTGGAGCGGCAAAGACAAAGAGCTCATAGCCGCCGAAAAAGCCATGGATATGTGGATCAAAGGAATGGGACCGGTTAACGACCCTGTTTTGAAAGAATTCAACGCCGAACTTTTCAAATACAAAAAAATGGTCAACTACCAGGGTTACGATCCTTTCGCCGGAAGCCACTACGCGGCGGTCAAACTTTACGGCAAGCATAACTTCCAGCAGGAACGAAACGATATCACCGACAATCTGGTGGCCTTTATGGACGCATGCACGCAGGAAATCATCATACAGAACCCGTATGTAATATTAACCGATAAATCGCGCGCCGCTCTTAAACGCGCAAGCGACCGCGGCGTTAAAATAATAATACACACTAACAGTCCCGTAAGCACCGACAGCATACTCACCCAGGCCTTCTTCCTCAAAGACTGGAAAGAAGTCATGCAGGCACTTCCGAACGCCCGCATATTCGTATTTGTAGGTAAAAACAAACTCCACGCGAAAGTGTTCGTATTCGATAAATTAGTATCGGTCGTCGGAACCTATAACATGGACTATATGAGTGAACAAATAAACGGTGAAGACGTGTGCGCGGTCAAATCGGCGGAATTCAGTAAAGACTGCCGCGACAGAATTTTTGAAGATATTGCGCAGTCTAAAGAATATAAGATCGGAATAAACGAAAAAGGCGAGCCATACGAAATATACGGTCCCGGCTCATTCACCGATAAAAAGACTATGTTCATCCTCGAAACTCTGATGAAGCTCAACATTATAAAACCCTTAATTTAGCCAATATCTATAAAAAGTAAAGGACTCAAGGTGATTTTTATGGAAACGGCCTGTAAATTAGTTCAAGTTAAATATAGACGGTTATTGTGCGTCATTTTAATATTATCGATGTTAGCCTCGATAATATCGCCGGCGGTTGTCATCGCGCAAACCACAGGCTCGCCCGCCGCCGCGGCGCCGGTTCAAACGCCCGAGGAAATTAAAGCGATCTACGATAAATTACAGGCGGCTAACAGCTTAAATACCGGCCTTAATATCGAAATTCTCCACTCCGGCGATGCCGTGTATCACAACGACGGTAAAACGCTTAAAATATCGAGCGCACTCGTGCCCGAACTTTTTAAAATCGACGGCGGAAGCGGCAATGGAATGGCTTTATTCCTCGCTCGTGAAATTTCCTACGCCGAAAACATAAAGGCCGGTTTCGAAGGATTTCAACTCGAATATCTGTCTGACAAAGCCGGCCTGATAGTCGCAAATAACGCCAGGTATAAAGCCGACGCGAAAACTTTTTACGATATCGTCAAAGCCGTAGGCGCCGGCACCGAAACCGGCGACGCGCGCGATAAAATTAGAACGCTTAAAATAGGCGTTTCGCAATACGTAACCCCGTCCGATCTTGCGCGGCTTATGTCTAACAAATTAAGGCGCGGAGTCACTATAAAAAAACCCGTCACTCCAGGGCAAATAGGCAGTCTGACCGGCTGGCAGCCGGTTTTAAAAAATGCCATAGGCGGAGCTTTTAGTAATGTAGCGGTCTATTACGGATTAAACGTGGCCTCTAATATGCTCGACGGCTACCCCATAAGCCAGAGTATGAAAAACGCCGTCAAATCGACTTTCACGCCCGAATATCTATTGGGCGGCCTTGCTGGCTCGGTCGTCGGCGGCGCTATCGGCTCGCTCGCCGGCAGTTTAATACCTATTCCCGGCGCCGGCCCTATTCTTTCAACTTTTATATCCGTCGCGCCGGCGATTTTCGGCGCCAACTTGGGCTCTGAAATCGGCACCAACGCAATACTCGATTATAAGCGCAATAAAAAAGTCAGCCTTAAGCGCATCTGGGACGCTATGGACGTTTCCTACCTCGTCGGCCACTCTGTCGGCATGGCGGCCGGTATGGCTATCGGCTCGGCGCTTATTCCAATTCCGGTAGTCGGCGGATTTATCGGCGGTGTCGCCGGCGGGTTCATCGGCGCTAAAGTATCGGGCGCGATAGCCGGCCTGTATCACAAATTAACCGGCAAGGCAAAGGATAAACTTACAAATAACGCTCCCGGAATCGGCAACGCTAATCTGCCATGGCTTAAAGTACAAAAAGACGAATCTTCTTCAACGCCGGCCGCCGCTGAAAACGATCTATCACAGCAGGCCCCGAACGATCCCGAATTAATCGAAGCTCAAAAAATAATGAACGATAACTATCAAAAATACGTTAAACTCTTAGCGGTTAACCCTAACGACAGCCCCGAACTTCAAAAAGCGCTTGAAGATTTCAACCGCGCGGGCCAACGATACAAACAGCTGAAAGAAAAAGCCTCCGAACCAATCCGCAACGCGCAATAATAACTATAAATTAAGCAAGAATAAATAAAATAATAAAATACTTTATTTTAAAACGAAACTATGCTAAAATTTATATGCAGTATATGCAGAGTATTATTTCAATATCCCTTACGCTGTAATATCTATAATAAAAAGTTTCTAAGGAGGCGCCAATTATGTCAAAAAAATCGTTTTATATTTTTATTTATTTGTTAATTGCTTCATTCGCTTTTTTAAACGCCGTTCCACCGGCAATCGCTCAGTTCGGCGGGCCGCAGCCGTCAGGGCCGCCTGCCGGCTTTCAGCCTATGACGGTGCCCGAAAATGAATTATTTATGGGCTACTCGGTCGAAGAAAACGGCAGTTTCGAATTATCTAACATAATGGTAATTTTAGACCCGGTCGCGCTTTTAAAACAAAGCAAAACCCGCGTTCCCGAAGGCATGTTGCATATAGGTTCGCGCCGTCTGATGCTTACTAACGTAGTGATCGTAAAAAATTCAAGTTTCAACTACGATCCTTATAAACCTCAGGGAATTATACCTAAAATCAGCTCATTTAAAGCTAAGGTCGTAGCCGCCATCGTCGAATCCGAAGAAATGCCACCCGTTCCGGGTAAAAGCGCCGCAGCCGAATCTAAAGATAATGCCGCTGCCGATAAAAATGAAATCGAAGTTAAAGTATTCGAAAAATATATCGAAGACGGTCGCAAAATCCCAGTACTGTCAGGTACGGCAAAATATAACGGAACCAAATATAATTTATATCTGAATTTCCTGCCGCCAATGCCTCAGGGCGCCGATCCTAATTCTCCGCCGATGGCTGTTCCGCCGCCTCAGGGCCCTGTCGGTCAGGGCGCTTCCACGACTGCGCCGCCTCCTCCGCCCGCGCCGCAGCAACAGCCGACGACGAAATAATATTCACGCTTTTTAACGGTTAAAATTTATCGCCACAAAAACTATTTTTAACAACAACCAATAAACTCCGAACGGCTTGAAAGAATAATGCAGTTTGTTAATGCCAATCTTTACCGTCAGTAAAGCCAAAAATTTAATAACGAGAAATACAGCGTTAATATTTATAGTAGCGCTGTATTTTCTCGTTTTTCACATCACCTTCGAACGGCTCGAACATAACCTGATGCCGGTCACGGTGCTGTTCACCACTTATATAACCTGGCTCTACGGCCGCACTTACGGCTTAGCCGGTATCGCTTTTTTTACCGCGGCTCATGCGCTCCTTCTTTTTGGCACGCAAAAGCCCTCATTAACAAGTCTATTCGATAAATATCCAATACTTTACTTCGGCGTTTTTACGCAGATCATATTGGTTTTTCTTATCGATTACTTTAAACGCATATACAATCAGCTCAAAGAAATTAAAAATCAACTCGAAATTGCCAATACGAGAGCCGAAGAAGCCGATAAAATTAAAAACGCTTTTATGGCCGACTTAAGCCACGAAATAAGAAATCCACTCTGCAGCATAATCGGATACGCCGAATTATTAAAAGATGACGACGATTTGAGCGAGCAGCAGCGCTATATGCTCGATCCGATACTCTCTAACTCGCAGCATCTGCTTATGCTCATCAATAAAGTTCTCGATTTTTCCAAAATCGAAAATGAAAATATCGATATAGAGAATATCGAATTCGATCTCGGCGCCCTTATCGCCGAAATTTGCAGCTCGATACGCTTCATGGCCTCTAAAAAAGGCCTCGAATTCACTCATAGACTTATCGGCGATTTCAACAATAATGTAATCTCAGATCCGCTGCGGCTAAGACAAATTTTAATCAATTTAATCAGTAACTCCATTAAATTCACCGATACCGGCGGCGTAACTCTTGAATGCGAAGTAAATTCAAGCGGCGATAACTATTCAAATATTATTTTCAGAGTGATCGACACAGGCCCGGGCCTCGACGAAGCCGAAATAAATAAATTATTCAAGCCATATAAACAGGCGTCTTCCCAGACGGAACGCAATTACGGCGGCACCGGCTTAGGTTTAGTCATTGCTGCCCGTTTGGTGCGCCTTCTTGGCGGCGCATCGATAAAGGTCGAAAGTGTTAAAAACAGCCGGACCGTTTTTTATTTCGAGCTTAAAATTAAAAACGGAAAATCCGTCGAAATAAAAAAAGAACAAAATGGAAAATCGGCTACAAAAAAATCATTTCAACCCGAAAATATAAATGATAAAAAAATTAAAATTCTTATCGCCGAAGATAATTTATTTAACCTCGCCCTTATTAAAAATATACTCGAGGCGCGCGCTTATGACACCATAGAGGCCACGGACGGTAAAATAGCTTTACAGGCGGCTTTAAACGATAACCCCGACCTTATACTCCTCGACGTGCAAATACCGGAAATAAACGGCATCGAAGTCGCACGCATACTCCGCGAAGCCGGCCGCAGCACGCCTATAATATCGATTACAGGCGATAGTTCAGATGCCATGACGCGCGATTGCCTCAACGCCGGAATGAACGGCTGCATAGCAAAACCTTTTCTGCCCGAAGAAATATATCGTATCGTCGAACGGCATTTAAATCGGGAGTGATTTATCAAAATGTCAAATCCAGTCAACTGCGTTAAATGCGTCAATTATCAGGTAACCTGGAATATTAATTTTCCACACGGCTGCAAACTATGGGGCATTAAATCTAAAAATATGCCGTCACGCGCGGTATTCGAATCTACCGGCAGCAACTGCCCGCACTTCAAAGCTAAAATCCAACCTAAATAATTATTTTTGAAGGGAGGGAGAAAAGGTTAGCAACCCTTTCTCCCTCCCTTTTACCCACCCTCAATCCGCAAATTGCCTGACGCTTTTTTGAGGGATATCGATAGCTTTTTCTGTTGTGGCTTTAATTTCTTTTTCTTTCTTGCCCGCTTGTTTTTCTCTTTTCTCTCTCTTTTTTTCTTTTTTTCTTTCCTGCCTTTTACTTAT
>CAYTCW010000102.1:0-15802 GCA_964436235.1 uncultured bacterium | reverse complement strand
GATATAACTACTTTTCTGTAGGGTTCTTCGCCTTTAGAGTAGGTATAAACGTCGTTGCTTGCTTTAAGCGTGGTGTGTATAATTTTTCTTTCCTGCGAGGTCATGGGTTCGAGTTCGACGCTTTTATTGGTTTCTTTAACCTTAGCGGCGAGTTTAAGTGAAAGTTCTTCGAGGCTTTTAACGCGCGATTCGCGATAGCCCGATGCGTCTATGCTTACCGATATTTTATCGGTTCCTTCCTTATTAACCATAACGTTTAAAAGATATTCAAGCGAATTTAAAGTGGAGCCGCGTTTGCCGATAACGTTTCCGACGTTTTCGCCGTCGATTAAAAGCGTAGCCTGCGTTTCACCGGTAGTTTCGAGTTTAACGCTGCACGGCACATTCATGTATTTAAGAATATTTTCGAGCAGCTCGCCTGCGAGTTTTCTTTTGTCATCTTTCAAAGTGACGCGGACTTTAGCCGGCCTGGCGCCGAATATTCCGAGTATGCCTTCTTTTTCTTCTTCGAGTATCTCGATATTTACCATATCACGCGACGCGTTCAATACGCGCAGCGCTTCTTCTATCGCCATATCTTTAGTTTTTCCTGTTTTTTCGACTATCTGCATTAATAACATCTCCTCTGGGTTACATTATTTTAGAATCGTTATGCGGTAATTCAATTTGTGTTTTGTCGTGTTTTAAGTTTTTCGTTTAACGCGGCTTAACCCTTTTCCCCTCCTTTTTGGCTTCTGGCGCCGTCCGTCTTTTCATTTGCCGCCGCTGTAATAGTTTTTGCGGCCGCGGGCGCGTCATTTCTCTTATCGTACCATTGCTGTCCTACCTGAAGGACGTTCGACACTCCCCAGTAAAGCAATACGCCTGCCGGAAGAGTGTATGTGATAAAGAACATGAATACTGGCATAAACTGAAATACGGCGGCCTGATTCGGATCTACCTGCATCTGCGACTGTTGTATATGCATCGAGACCGCGATAGCTATCGGCAGTATCCAGGTTGGATCGGCGAGCGAAAGATCGCTCAACCACAGAAAGCCTTCGCCCTTAAGCTCGACCGACGATCTCAGCGCCGTAAAGAGCGCGAAAAGTATCGGCAGCTGAAGCAAAAGCGGAAGGCAGCCGCTGAAAGGATTTATTCCATGTTCCTTATATAATTTCATAACTTCTTCGTTTTGTTTCTGGACGTTATCGGGGTATTTCTTTTTAAGCTCGACGATATAGGGCTGGATCTTCTGCATGTCTTTCATCGACTTAGTCTGTTTATTGGTGAGCGGCTGTAAAATCAGTTTGATAGCCACCGTAAGCAGTATGATCGAAAGCCCGTAATTTTTAGTGATGCCGTAAAAGAAAAAAAGCGATTGAAGTATTAAAAGGGCGAGAAAGTTAAATTCGCAAATATCTTCGAATCCTTTATTGAATTTTTTAAGCTCGTCGTATGTTTTAACGCCCATAAACATGGTGAAGTTAAAATTTTCCGACTCGCCTTCATCGATATAGGCGGCCGGATATTTGATTTTAAATTCCGAAGCGAAACCCATGCTGTCTTTAAGCGCGCCGCCGGCGAGTCCGGCGCAGGAGGCCGAAGCCGGTTTTTTATCGTCGAATGCGATTATGGCCGCGTAATATGAATCGCGTATGGCCATCCAGCGGGTTATATTGGTATCGGCAGTCTTAAAATCGTATTTATAATCCTGAGAACTCACTATAGCTTTATAAAGCGAGCCGCCGAAATTAGCTATAAGCTCGTCGTCGTGTGAATTTTTACCGAGATTGGGAAGAAAGTTAATAGCAAACCCTATATTTTGAGCATCGGCCAGGTTCAGGGAGGCATTTGACAGATTTTTAATTTTAAGGCTGAATTTAATTAGTTTTTGAGAATGATCGATCGAATAAGTTTTAGTTACGGCGATCGAGCGGCCCTGCTGCGCGCCGATAGTAGCGCTGAAAGCGAGTTTTTCGACGGAGCCGATCTTTTCGTGTTTAAGTTCGTAAAGCGTTTTAGAATCGTTTATAACGACCGGGCCGCTTTCGGAAGCCGGGTATAGTTCGAGAGTGAAAGGTCTGGCGATAGCGGCTTCAGCGGACTGAAGCGACGAATAATCGAGCGCGAAGTCATCGGGAAACTTGTGGTTGGTAAGTTTATAGCTTTTAAGCGCGGCGCCTTCCTTAGAAAAAATTACTTCAAAATCGCCTGTTTTAACTCTAACGTAATCGGAAGCCGCAGCGGCGGGCGCGGATGCTGGTGCGGGCGCGGATATTGCATCACCGGCAGCGGGTGCGCCCGTGATTGTTTGCGCCATAGCCTCCGGAGTAAAAGCGGCAAATAGCCCCGTAACTGCGGCTAAAATTATAAAAATAACTAAAGCGCAAAAATAAGCGCCTTTAAAACCAGAAAAAATTCCTGTCGCGCCGCAAAAGCCGGAATAACGACGGAAGCTGCCTTTTTCATTCTGCCCGGACCGGGCCGTATTTATATTAAAAACCGATTTCAATTTTATTTTCACCTTTCCTGTTTTAGCATTCGTGGATGCACGGACAAAATTGTATCTATCGCAGAGGATCGTAACCGCCTTTTGAAAAAGGGCCGCAGCGCAGTATTCGCAACGCGCCATAGAAAATGCCGCGCAGCACGCCATATTTTAAAATAGCGTGCCTGGTATATTCTGAACATGACGGAACGAAGCGGCAAATCGGAATGAAATTAGACGAAAAGACGCGCTGATAAATGATTATCGGCAACGTGAAAACGAAGCGGATGTATGATTGCAATCGTTTTAAAAAAACGATCTCAGAACGCTTATTCTGTTCGCGGTTAAAAGGAAGCAACTTCTCTGTCCTGCCGTAAAGCTGTCGATTTAATGAAACCGGCCAGTTTGTGATAAACCGCGTGATAACCGCGCTTCAACACTTCAGGCCTTACCCTGACTATGAAATCGACGCCCTTTAAATTAGTATCGCCCGCCTCAGTGCGCAATTCGTTTAAAAGCGCGGCCAAAGAATTCTTCAGCCAGCGCTTTATCAAATTACGGCGGCAGGCGTTTCCCACCTTTTTAGAAACCGGATAACCGGCCCTGAACATATTCGACTTATTAAAGCGCCAGATAAACAAAAGACAACCGCAATCAAATCGGCTGCCTTCTGAGTAAAGCGCTTCAAATTCTTTTTTCTTTTTAAGTGTAGTAGAAAAAAAATTAAAACTCAAGGCGTTAAATTATAAAGCTAAGCGTTTTCTGCCTTTTGCGCGACGGTTTTTAAGAACCCTCTGGCCGCCTTTGGTGCTCATTCTCTTTAAAAAACCGTGTCTTCTTTTTCTGCGTAAGTTTTTAGGCTGATAGGTGCGTTTCATTTTAAATTCCTCCTGTGTTCTTCTTTTTTTTATTGTTTAACTTAAATTGGCTAAAAACGCGCCGGTTATAATAAATAAACCGGCCTTTATCGTAAAGGGCTTTAACGCCGGATGCGATAAAAATCATAAAATTATACCACATAAATCAATGTTTTGTCAACCATATTTATATATTTTTTTTGAACGCTTCAAATAACGACAATATGTTAACAATAGTTATTGATTTTTTGAAAATAATCTGATACACTATAACTCACGCAAATGAAACTAAAGTTGCGCCGCGTTCATAAAAGTTGCGGCGTATGACTTTTGTGTTGATTTTGACTGATATACGGTATAGTTTCGCAAAATAACCGTCTGAAATAAATGGAGGAACCTTCAATGAGTACACAACAGCCAAAACAGGCTGAGGAAAACGCCGTTCAGCCGCACTCAGCGGCGCCGGCGGCCGAAGAAAACGAAATTATCAGAGCCATGAAAAATCTCGTCGCCGAGGTTAAATCAAGCGGAGTAAACCCTTACCCTTACTCATATAAAAAAGACTGCCGCATCGAAAAAGTCATCGAAAAACATAAAGACATCGAAACCGGCGCGGTCGTCGAAGACGCTAAATACAATTTAGCCGGCCGCATAGTTTCCTGGCGCGAACATGGCAAATCCATATTCGGCCACATTCTCGACGAAAGCGGAAAGATACAATTTTACATAAAAAAAGGCGAAGTTCCCGACGATAAATTCCTGCTCGCCCGCTTGATAAGAGTCGGCGATTTTCTGGGAGTGAGCGGCCCCGTCTTCAAGACTAAAACCGGCGAATTAAGCATACTCGCTAAGAATTTCGAACTTTTAAGCAAGATACAGCGTCCGCTTCCCGAAAAATTTCACGGCCTCACCGACGTCGAAACCCGCTACCGTCAACGCTATTTAGATCTTATCACAAGCGAGGAATCGCGCGGAGTTTTTATAAAACGCTCTAAAATAATAAGCTATATAAGACAGTACCTCAACGGACGCGATTTTTTAGAAGTTGAAACCCCGGTTTTACAGCCTATTTACGGCGGCGCATCGGCGCGGCCCTTCGAAACTTTCCACAACACCCTGCAAATGAAACTCTACATGCGCATAGCGCCCGAATTGTATCTCAAGCGCTTAATCGCCGGCGGTTTCGAACGCGTTTACGAACTCGGCCGCGTTTTCAGAAATGAAGGCATATCCATAAAACACAACCCCGAATTTACGATGCTCGAATTATATATGGCCTATGCCGATTATGAAGATATAATGGATCTGACCGAAGACCTCATATCCGAAACGAATAATTACATTAATAAAAGCGACACGGTTATTTACAACGGCGTTGAGATTTCATTCAAAAAGCCATGGGCGCGCCTTACGATGAAAGAAGCAATAACTAAATTCGCCGGCATAGCCGCTGAAGATCTTGAAAATATTGATAAACTGAGAGAAATCGTCAAAAAGATCGGGCGCGAAGACGCCAATATACACACTTCGCACGGCGAGCTCATCAATATCCTCTTCGAGGAAAAAGTCGAAGAACACTTGATTCAGCCGACTTTCATCAAAGACTATCCTATAGAGATATCTCCGCTGGCTAAAAATAAAAGAGGCGACGAAGACAATCTCGTAGAGCGTTTCGAATTGTTCATATTCGGCCGCGAAACGGCCAACGCGTTTTCGGAATTAAACGATCCGGAAGAACAGCACTCGCGGTTTAAATCGCAGCTCGAAAAGCGCAACCGCACGGACGAAGACATCAAAGAAATGGACGAAGACTATATAACGGCGCTCGAATATGCCATGCCTCCTACGGGCGGCCTCGGAATAGGCATCGACAGGCTTATAATGCTTCTGACCGATTCTCAATCGATACGCGACGTAATATTATTCCCGCTGCAGCGCTCAAAAGAAAGAGAAAAAGAAACGGAAACCGCAAAAAAACCGGCCGTTTAATTAAATAATACTTTATTTAAAAATAAAGCATTCATAATCCGTTTTAATTGAAAACTGAAATAAATTAAAATATACGAGGAGCTACAGATGGACGATTTTTCCGCTAAAATAGTTAATAATGCCCTTAACTTCGCCTTTATGACCAAAGACACCGCCGAAAAAATATTCGCGGAGTTCGTAAACGCCGGTAAAGTTTCTAAAGAAGAAGGCCAGAAACTTATGGAAGATTTCCTTAAAAAGTTCGAAGCCGAGGCCGCGAATTTAAATCAGAAATTAAAAGCGGAAATAAAGAAAACCATCGAAGAATTCGGTTTTATAACCAGATCCGAATTCGAAGATTTGAACGCCAGAGTCAGCAGAATGGAAACCTATATCAACGAGCTGCATAAAAAATTCAAAGACTGACGCTTTTTAAATTTTACGGCAAACGGAATCAAGTGAGCAAGTCAAGCAAAGTAAATTAAATTAATTCAAATAAATAAATAAACAAGAAGTAAGCTGCAGGTAATAAAATACAAACAGGAAACTACGAAATACAAGAAGGTGTGGTTTAGATGAAGTGCGTTTTTTGCGCCTACGAGTCGGATAAGGCCGGCGATTGGAATTTTTGCCCTGAATGCGGCGCGAATATCTCCGATAAATGCTATAAATGCGGCGCGCAGATAGTGTCCTGCGCCAAATTTTGCGTTAAATGCGGCGCGTCGATGCGTTATCGCCATGTCATTGCAATACCCGGCGTCAATTTATCGATTGTGATCGAAGAAAGCGATGAAGCCGTTAAAAAAGACGAAACGGTAATTACCGATATTTTATACGATAACGGCAAAGAAAGCTCTTCTTCTTCGCTTGATTTAAACTCTTTCAACCAGTCTGAAACTCCCGATTTTTTAAAAAATATCAACGCGAAACATGCTGAAAAATACAAGCTCGAAGACGACGAACGCAGTGAAAATAAAAATTTAAGAAGCGGTTTTTTAGATTCGCGTTCTTTTAACGATGCCGCTGCGCCTGATTTTTTAAGTGAAATAATAAAAAAAGGCAAGCCGCCGCTTATTAACCTTGAAAAAGAAACCGGCGAAAGCGATTCAGACCCCGGCGCCGCCAAAACCGAAACGGTCATTAAAGCCGATATTAAAACCGATTTAAAACCGGAAACCAAACCCGAAATCGAAACAGCCTTGCCTGAAATTAAATCCGAAGCGGAACCGGGGACAAAGGCCGATATAAAACCCGTGACCGAACCGATCGACGGACCGGAATTGAAACCGGCGAATAAAGCCCACTCATTCGATAAATTCAAAGCGCCGCCGCGCATCGAAAGTATCCTCAAAGAAGACGAAGAGCATTTTTCGGCTAACTGGGGAGTCGCACCGGAAAAAAGCCCGGCCGTTAAAACCGCGGCACCCGCTGCAAAACCCGAAACGGACGAAGACGCTAAATCCACCGGCGGCAATTTAGATACCTTATTAAACGATATAAAACCCGCCGGCAAAGAAAACGAAGTGATAGATGCAAAGACCGCCACGGATACAAAAACGGCTACGGAGGCAAAGACTTCATTCTCCTCGATCGCCGTTAAACCCTTGCCGGAAAGCCAGGAGAACGCGGCCGGAAAACTTTTGACTAAACGGTTAATCGCCGTTGATTCCGGCAATAACAGAGTACAGTTCGTAAACTCCGATTCTAAATTTATAAATTCGTTCGGCACCCGCGGGACCGGGCAGGCGCAGTTCGATAATCCTCAAAAAGCCGCAATAGACGCGCTATGCAATATTTATATATCCGACTTTTCAAACAACAGGATACAAAAATTTACTTCCGACGGCCAGTTCATACTTTCTTTCGGAACTCACGGCGGTAAAAACGGCGAATTCAACTATCCATGCGGCTTAGCCGTCTCAAAAGACGGCCTGCTCTTCGTGGTCGATTCATATAACAACCGCGTGCAGGTTTTCGACTGCGACGGAAAGTATATATCCAAATTCGAAGGCGCCGAAATATCCTCCGATGCGCAGCTCGACACGCCCACGGATATCGCGCTCGACTCGGCTAACAACATTTACGTGTGCGATACCGGCAACAACCGCGTCATCAAATTCGACCCTAAATGGCGCAAACTTTACGAACTCGGCATTCCCGACAAAAAAAACCAGGGGTTCGACAGCCCTTCGGCCATAGCCATCGACGGCGACGATAATTTAATAGTGGCCGATACCGGCAACCATCTCATTAAAATTTTCGATAATATGGGACGCATCATTTCGAACTTCGGCGCTAAAGGCCAGAAAGAAGGAAAGCTCGACAGCCCCGGCGCGGTTGACTGCGATGAAGATAAAAACATTTATATCGCCGACACCTGGAATAACAGAATACAGATTTTTTCATTCGACGGCGCCTTTATTAAATCGATAGGCTCTTACGGCTCCGACCCGGGCAAATTTAACCACATAAACGACGTCGTCGTCGTAAGCAGCGCCGGCGAAGTAATTTAGGACTGCAGCAGCATGAAAAGCACCGCCCACTTATTTATTTCCGGCCGCGTTCAGGGCGTAGGATTCCGCTATTTCACCGCGCGGCTTGCTTCGCGTTATAATATTTGCGGTTTCGTCAGAAACCTCACCAACGGCGACGTCGAAGTTTACGCCGAAGGCGAAGAATGCGAATTAGCCGAGTTTTGCGCTAAAGTTAAAGCCGGGCCTTCTCATGCGCTCGTATTGAGGGCCAGCGAAAACAGCGTTCCTATAATGTCTTCTAATTTCAACACATTTGACATACTCGAAGATGAATAACTTTTTTAAATAAAAGTGTTGCATTTTAAAATAATTTGTTGTAAATTGATAGCAGTAAATTTGTGCTATTAATAGTTCTCACTTATGAGAAATTAAGATAAAGATAAGGTGATAGGTATGGTGGAAACAAGCATTCCAAAAAAAACGCCTTTTTATGACGCGCACGTCGCGCACGGCGGCAAAATGGTCGATTTTTCAGGCTGGCTGCTGCCCGTTCAGTTCAAAGGTATGAGCGAAGAGCATAACTTCGTAAGGACCTCCTGCGGCCTCTTCGACGTGTCGCACATGGGCGAATTCCTCGTAGAAGGCCCTGACGCACTTAAATTCGTCGATAACCTCATAACCAACGACGCCGTTAAATTAAATACGAACCAGATTTTATACACGCCGATGTGCCGCGAAAACGCCGGCGTGGTCGATGATCTGTTGGTGTATAAATATTCGAACGAAAAATTCTTTCTGGTGGTTAACGCCGCCAATATAGATAAAGACTTCAGCTGGTGTAACGAAGTTAAACAGCTCATGAAAGCCGATATCACGCTTCAAAATCTGTCGGAGCGTTATGCGCAGCTTGCCGTCCAGGGCCCGAAAGCTCAGGCCATCCTGCAAAAACTTACCTCGACAGACCTTTCACAAATAAAATTTTACTGGTTTTGCGAAGGCGAAGTAGATAAAACCCATTGCATAATCAGCCGCACCGGCTATACCGGCGAAGACGGCTTCGAAATATACTTCGATCCGAAAGCCGGCGGACATTTATACGATTCCATTTTAAAAGCCGGCGGCGCCGATATAATGCCCTGCGGCTTAGGCGCCCGCGACACGCTGCGCTTCGAGGCTAAACTGATGCTTTACGGCCACGAATTAGACGATCAGACCACGCCTATCGAGGCTGGAATCGCCTGGACGGTCAAGCTGAATAAAACTTCATTTATCGGCCGGCAGGTTCTGGCTGAACAAAAAGAAAAAGGCACGAAAAAAATACTTGCGGGCCTCGAAATGATCGATAAAGGCGTTCCGCGCGCGCATTACGACGTTTATCACTCAGGCGGCCGCGTCGGCTACGTAACTACCGGCGCCCAATCGCCTACGCTGAAAAAATTCATCGCGCTGGCTTACGTTCCGCCCGAATTATCCAAACCCGACAGCGTAGTCGAGATCAAAATCAGAGATAAGTTCTTAAAAGCTAAAGTCGTGAGTTTACCATTTTATAAACGCGAAAAAAAATAATTTAAGTTAGAAAGGAGGTGCAATATAAAATGAGTAGCGTAGAATATAACATTCCGGAAGATTTAAGATATACCGAACAGCACGAATGGCTGAGAATAGACGGAAAGACCGCTTACGTCGGCATTTCCGATTACGCCCAGCACGAATCAGGCGATATCGTTTACGTTGAATTCACCACCGGCGTCAATCAGAGCGTTGACGCTCACGAAAAAATGTGCGTCGTCGAATCAAGCAAAGCTGCATCCGACGTTTATTCGCCCATATCCGGCAAAGTAGTCACCCTGAATATCGAGCTCGAAGACAATCCTGAAATAATAAATGAAGACCCTTACGGAGAAGGCTGGATGTTCGAAATTGAAATGTCTAACCCGTCGGAGGCCCAGGAATTAATGACGGCCGCCGAATATAAAAAATTCATCGAGGAGGCGATTTCATAATGAACTACCTTTCAAACACGCCTGAAGATATTTCCCTGATGTTAAAAGATATCAGCGATTCCAAAAATCAGGCGTTAGCCTCCATCGATGATTTGTTTTCAGATATTCCAGGCAATTTAAGAGTTAAATCACTTAACTTGCCTGGACGCTTATCTGAAATTGAAATATGCGAAAAAATGAAATCGCACGCGAAAAAAACGGCGTCTTTCGCCGACTATAAATGTTTCATGGGCGGCGGCTCCTACGAACACTTTATTCCGTCGGCTGTATCCGCCGTTACGGGCCGCTCCGATTTCTATACCGCCTATACCCCTTATCAGCCAGAAGTTTCGCAGGGCACTCTGATGAGCATATTCGAATACCAGACCATGATATGCAATCTCACCGGCATGCAGGCTTCGAACGCCTCGCATTACGACGGCGCGACCGCGCTCGCCGAATCTATGATCATGGCCTTTAACATTAATTCGCGCCGCGAATTTTTAGTCGCCGAAACGCTCAACCCGATGTATATGAACGTGCTCGAAACATACGCCGGCGCGGCTAATTTCAATTTGCGCGTGATCCCCTACGACGGCAAAACCGGAAAGCTCGATTCCGATTTTATTAAAGCAAATATCAACGATTCCACCGCCGCCGTTTTAGTCCAAAACCCTTCGTTTTTCGGCGTGGTCGAAGATTTAAAATGGCTTTCCGATCTTGCGCATGCAAACGGCGCAGTCCTTATCGTATCGGCAAATCCCATATCGCTCGGGCTTTTAAAACCGCCCGCGGCTTACGGCGCCGATATAGTCTGCGGCGACGGCCAGCCGCTCGGTATTCCGTCGTCGTTCGGCGGCCCGGCGCTCGGTTTCATGGCGGCGTCGCAAAAATATATCAGAAAACTTCCCGGCCGCATCGTAGGCGAAACCGTCGATAAAAACGGAAAACGGGCTTATGTGCTAACCCTTCAGGCTCGCGAACAGCATATCCGGCGCGAAAAAGCGTCGTCGAACATCTGCTCGAACCAGGCGCTTTGCGCTCTGGCAGCTACCGTTTACTTAAGTTATCTCGGCCCGCACGGGCTGCGCGCCGTTGCCGCAAGGTGCTCGGATATGGCCCATTACCTGGCCGAAAAAATATCTAAGGTTAAAGGATTCGAGCTCAAATTCGAAGGTTCGCATTTCTTCCACGAATTCGTTATCACCTATCCTAAATCGCTTACCTACGATAAACTTTTCGACCACTTTGCCGATCACAAAATACTGGCGGGCGTCGATTTGTCTAAATATTTCATCAGCGAGCATAACTGCCTTCTTATCTGCGCCACTGAAATGCGCACCAAAGAAGATATCGACGCTTATATAAAATGCCTGGAGGCGATAAAATGGTAGCTAAACTCGAAAAACTGATTTTTGAATATTCTAAAGAAGGCCGCACCAGCTTCGATCTCGCGCCGTCGCGCGTGCCCGATTCATGCTGCGGTAATAATTATCCGGCTGATATGCTCCGCTGCGGCGAAGAAGATCTGCCGAAGCTGCCGCAGGTATCCGAAAATGAAATAATAAGGCATTACACCAATTTATCGCGGCTCAACTATTCCGTCGATGTGGGTTTTTATCCGCTCGGCTCATGCACCATGAAATATAATCCGAAAATAAACGAACGCATGGCTTCACTCGACGGCATTCTCGGCGCGCATCCGCTTTTACCCGAAAAATACTGCCAGGGCATGCTCGAAATTATATATAACATGGAAAAATACCTCGGCGAGCTGCTCGGAATGAAACGCGTCACCATGCAGCCTTTAGCGGGCGCGCACGGCGAACTTACCGGCATTATGATGATTAAAAAATACCATGAGTCGCGCGGTGAAAAACGCCTCAAAGTCGTCGTCCCCGATTCGTCGCATGGCACTAATCCCGCCACCGCGGCTATGTGCGGCCTCGAGATCGTATCCATCAAATCGGGCGCTGACGGCTTCGTCGATTTAGACACGCTGCGTTCGGTTATGGATGAAAGCGTCGCGGCTTTCATGCTCACTAATCCCAATACGCTCGGCCTTTTCGATCCCAATATTCAAAAGATAGCCGAAATAGTGCATAAAGCCGGTGCGCTTCTTTATTACGACGGCGCTAACCTCAACGCCATTATGGGCATTGCACGCCCGGGCGACATGGGTTTCGACGTTACTCACGTTAATTTGCATAAAACCTTTTCAACCCCGCACGGCGGCGGCGGCCCCGGTTCCGGACCGGTCGGCGTTTCTGAAAGACTCGTTAATTTTCTGCCCGAGCCGCTCGTTAATTACGATCAGGCCGCTAACAGATATTACTTAAAAGGCGAAAGCTCCAGTTCAATAGGTAAGATCGCCGCATTTTACGGCAATTTCGGCATTGTCGTGCGCGCCTACGTTTACATACTCTCTTTAGGCGGCGAAGGCCTTACCGAATGTTCTAAAAATGCCGTATTAAACGCTAATTACCTTATGGAAAAACTTAAAAAACACTACGAATTAAAATACGACCGCACCTGCATGCACGAATTCGTCCTTTCAACGGATAATCTGGCTCAATACTCGATAACCGCTCTCGATGTCGCCAAGCGGCTGCTCGACCTGGGCTATCACGCGCCGACTATTTATTTCCCGCTGATCGTACACGAAGCGATGATGATCGAACCCACCGAAACCGAATGCAAAGAACGACTCGATGAATTCATAAATACGATGATTCAAATCGCCGGCGAAGCTAAAAGCTCTCCTGAGCTGCTTAAAAACGCGCCGCAATTAACGCCGGTAACGCGCCTCGATGAAACGCGCGCGGCCAGAACGCCGATTATACGCTGCTGCTCATGCGAAGGCTGCCCGCCGCCTGTTACCAAAGAAGAACGCGCGCCGAAAGCCGATGCCGGTTTAAAAAGAAAAACCGCATCCTAACAGTATCGAATCGTATAGTATCAGATTGGCTCAGACAAGATCAGGCAGTACCATATCAAACCGTGTTATTTATCCTTAACCTGATTTACTAATCTTTCAATAAATAAACAAGTTGCTTAAGACCGCCTTGAATTAAAATTCAGGCGGTTCTTTTATTACTACCATATGCAGTCATATTCCTTTACCCTTTGTCATTTTGATAATTCATAAAAATTTTATTAAATAATGGAACAATTCGTTATATTTTCTGGTATAATTAAGTAGTAATTTGTCTATAAAAAATAGGATGGTGATATTTATGAAATCAAGAGTTACCTTCATAGTTATATTGCTTTCGGTCGCTATGTTTTACGGCGCGCCCGCAACCGACGCCGCCATTAACGACCTTAATGAAAGCCTCAATAATTCCAATATATCTCAGAACGAAAACGCCGCGTCAACCAACAGCTCGGCCGCTGAAACCGTTTCTAACGGCGCGGCATCTTCAGGCGAGCAGAGCAGCGCCGTAAGCGCTGCTGGCGCCGAAGCCGCTTCAAGCGGGGCGCTCAGTATCGGCTATGTCGAAGTAAATACCTGGCTCAATGTTAGAAAAGGACCCGGCACAAGCTATGCCCGCATCGGTAAACTCTACCGCAACGATAAAGTCGAAATACTCGAAACGCAAAATGGCTGGCATAAAATAAAATGGCAGGGCTCGACCGCCTGGGTCTGCGCACGTTACGTATCCAAATCGGCGCTTAACGACGATGACGAAGCCCCTCAGAGCGCCGCTAATCCCAAAAACAGCGCCGGCAATACATCCGGCGGCACCTCCGGCAACACCTCCAACGGCGATAAAAATAACCCCGGCAGCTCTTCCGGCGGACAATACCAGAACACAACCGCGAAAGACGGAGTGCTCGCAGTTCCTAAAAGATCGCAATTTTCAAGTGAAAATATAGTCAATGGAACCGATTACCGCAATTCGTGGTGCGGCCCGAACAGCTTCGCAATGGTTTTAGACTACTACGGCGTTCATAAAAGCGCTTACGAATGCGCCAAACTCGTCGAATATACCTTCAAACAGCGCGCCGGCACACCCATATCCGGCATCGTACACGGCGCCCAGAAGGCCGGTTTCAATAACACTCGCCTTTACAACGGCCAGTCCATGGATTGGCTTAAATCACAGGTAGCCGGCGGCAAACCAGTAATAGTAAATGTCGATGTCAAATGGAAAGGCCACTACATCGTCGTAACCGGTTTCCAGGGCAATAACGTGGTCGTCAACGATCCGGGCAAAGGCAGCATATCAAGAGTCAACTACACGATTCCAAAAGAAACCTTCTGGTCCTACTGGTCTTCTAAAGGCAGAGGCGCTGTCGTTATTAAAAAATAGAAAACACTAAGCCGATTTCTTTGATTTGTAGATATAAATAATCTTCTAAGTGTTTTAATGCTTGTAATACTTGTAATGCTTTTAATGCTTTTAAATAATCTAAATATTTCAAGTATTCTAAGCACTCTATATACTCTAAAATATTAATAATTTTTTTTAATAAGGGAGGGAGAAAGGGTTAGCAACCCTTTCTCCCTCCCTTAAACCCTCCCACTATCTGCAAATTGCCTGACGCTTTATCGTTAGTTTGTCGATAGCTTTTTCTGCCAGGACTTTAACTTCTTATTTTATTACTTGCTTATTACTTATTTATCTGCCAGCTTGCTTGTTTGCAGTCGCGCGCATGCGTGCGCGCGACTGCGGTGCAATAACGGTTTTACAGCAACTTAAATGAAGGGCTCACGGTAAAATATTAATGTAAATCGAGTTTAATTAAAGTATTAAAAACATAACAGCCAGAGATAAGTATAGTCTGAACCAGATGTCAATATAATTTTTTAACAATAAAACCGGTGTCAAAACCTATTTGGTTTTCATAATTATTTACTTTCGGGGCACTTCAATGTCAGCAATAAAATATCCGGGGAACAACAAAAACGCAATGCCGGGCTCAAACTTCCAACGCCTTTACTTACTATCACCGCGGTATCATCTTTATAAACTATTCCACTGCGGTACTTTTGGCCATAAGCAGAAGGAAGAATAGGCGCGTACAGGCCAAAAATCGTTACCTGACCGCCATGAGTATGACCGCTGAGCATTAAATCAATTTTAGAAATTGATTCGCCGATTTTTTCGGCATAATCGGGATTGTGAGACATCAATATAACATAATCTTCTTTTTTCACATCGATGATAGTTTTGTCGATATCCTGATTATCAGTCCACAAATCTCCAACTCCGCCAATTTTAATTCGAGAACCGTTTTTAACTATCCATTCGGAACAATTATCCATTATTTTAATTTCCGATTTTTTCATACATTCGCGTGTTTTAACTGGATCATCCCAATGATCATGATTACCTAAAACGCCAAATTTACCAAGAGGCGCTTTTAATTCTTTTAGTTCGTTGAAACATTCTTCAATATATTTAGCGTTGCTCACGTAATCTCCGCCCAGCAAAATAATATCAGGCTCTAATTTGTTAACTGTTTTAACAAGATTTTTAATTCTTTTAACTGAAAAATCCGGTCCATGATGTATATCAGAAATAAAAACAATTTTCTTTCCATCAAATTCTTTTGAAATACCGGCGTTTTTTAATTCAATTTCCTTTATAGCCAGAAAGTGCGGCTCAACTTGTATGTAAATAATGAAAAAAATTATTGCTAAAAACATAAAATATACCTCCATTATATCTCTAAATTAAAACATTAATATTTAATTATGATTAACTTACCTATACAGTTGTTAATAACATAAAATTTTATTTTTTGCAAATTAAATTTTATTTAACAAATCAAATATATTGCATCATGCCAAGTTGACACTTCGAAAAAATGAAAGTATAAGTTTAAAAATTTCTGAACACGATTGTAAAATAACAAAAAAGCGCGTATATAAGTTTCTCGAATGTCAAGCGTTATACAAAATGCTGTTGAGTAATTAAAGAAAACATTTATCTGAATATCTTGACAATATATGTAAAGAAATCAATTTAAATAAAGAAGGTATTATAAATGAGTTCATTAAAATTACTCAACAAAATATACCTGACTTTTTCAGACCAGAAT
>CAYTCW010000101.1:0-15815 GCA_964436235.1 uncultured bacterium | reverse complement strand
TAAAACGGTTTCAGCCTCATCTACAGCGGTTATTGCCGACGACGAATTCACCGATTCAAATTTTATGACCGCCGAAGAATTAACGGCCCTTCTTGCTTCTATGAATTCGCCAATGGCCGAAGAATACGAAGGCGTCAAACCCGCTGATATAATAATGGAAGTAGCTAAAGAAAATAAAGTCAACCCGCTCGTTATTCTGGCAACTATGCAAAAAGAAAACGGTCTTGTACAAACGAAGAAAAAAATAACAAAATTTAAACTTGACTGGGCAATGGGAGTGGGAGTTTACGACAACGGCAAAATGAACCAGGCATATAAAGGCTTTAAAAAACAAATCACCGGCGCCGCCGATACTTTCAGAAAAAATTTCGATAAGGGCGCAGAACTTATAAGCGCAAAAAAATCGACAAAACTCCGTATTAATTACGGCAAGCAAAATTTTACGCCGTCAAATGCCGCTACCTATTCACTTTATTCTTACACGCCGCATACTCACGGCGCAAAATTATTCGCCTCCATATACAATAGCTATAAATCGAAATTAGCTAAGGTAAGGACGTCAAAAACCTCTGCGGCAGCGTCTCAAACTACGACGGCGCCCGCGCGAATCAGCGATTAAAACACATCGGATAACTAAATAATATATTACATCTGCCGCGCGGTTTTAATAATTAAAGCCAGCGCGGTTTTTACATGCCTTTTTTCGACGCCGGTCTGGCCGATCGACATTCTGATTACATAATCTTCGCCAAGTTTCGTATGCGATAAATAGAGCCGGCCGGTTTCGTTAAGTTTTTCAAGCAGCGCGGCGTTAAGCTCATTCGTTTTTTGCGCCGATAGTTTTTCATGCGGCTTATACCTGAAACATACTACCGCCAGAGGATGAGGCGCCATAATTTCAAAGCCTTTTTCGCCGGCAAGTTCACGGGCGAAATATTGGGCGAGCGATATATGTTTTTTTATTTTTTTACCAAGCCCCGTCAGGCCGTAGCTTCTTAAGACGAACCATAGTTTGAGCGCGCGAAACCTCCTGCCAAGCTGTATTCCCCAGTCACGATAATTATTGACCGGATATTTTTCATTCGTTTTAAGATATTCCGGCAGTATTTCAAAAGTTCTTATAAGCGCCGCTTTATCTTTTACGAAATAAGCCGAGCAGTCGAAGTTGGTAAACATCCATTTGTGCGGGTTGAATACGAAAGAATCGACGCCTTCGATCCCGTCGATCATATAACGCATTTCCGGCAGAATAAGGGCGTTACCCGCATAAGCCGCATCGGCGTGAAGCCATATATTATATTTTTTGCATATATCCGCTATTTTAGAAAGCGGATCGATAGCCGTCGAGCCGGTGGTTCCGATAGCCGCGACCGCTATTAACGGAACGAATCCTGCTTTTATATCTTTTTTAACGGCCGCCTCGAACGCTTTCGGATCGATCGCGAAATTTTTATCGCATTCGATTTTACGAAGGTTATTTTTACCGAGCCCCGCTATTTTAAAGGCTTTTTCGATCGATGAATGGGCCTGCTCGCTGCAATAGCCGCAAAATTTATGAGCGGGGCCGAGGCCGTTTTTATTTACCGAAAAATCCGATTTCGTTTCGCGGGCGGTTAAAATAGCGCACAACGTGGAAGTAGAAGCCGTATCTTCGATAACGCCGGAAAAATTACGGGGCAGCCCGATAGCGGCCGCAAGCTGATTCATCACGGCCTCCTCGAGTTCGGCCGCGGCCGGAGAAGTAGCCCAGCTCATGCACTGCGCGCCTATGGCCGAACTTAAAAGCTCGCCGAGTATGGATTCGAAACTGTTGTTAGCTGGAAAATAAGCGAAAAAATTAGGGCTCTGCCAATGAGTCATTCCGGGCATTATAATATTTTCGAAATCGCAAAAAATTTTATCGAATTTTTCAGGCTTATCAGACGCCTTTGCGGGCAGCTTCGATATTATATCGCCCGGGGCCGCCTTCGACCTTACCGGATATTTTTCGATTTCTTTAAAATAATCCGCTATCCAATCAATAATCATATGCCCGTTTTTCTTGAACTCATTTATGTCCATATCATATCTCTCCCAGCTATCACAAATTAATTTTTTTACCGGATAATATTATACTAAAATATTTTATTATTATCAAACTTATCTAATATTCTGCAAATTTATCTTGAATTTTTAGTTGAAATATATTAAAATTAAGCCATTCTTATACATACAATTTAATACATAAAGAGGTTATATTCAATGAGTCTTGGTTTATTCAATGAAATTTTCATCATATTCATTATATCTATGTTCGTTCTATATTTCTGCAGCCGGCTCAAAATTCCAGCCATAGTAGGCTATCTTTTCACCGGCGCGCTTCTAGGGCCTTACGGCATGAAGCTCGTTCACGCCACGCACGAAGTAGAGTATCTTGCCGAAGTAGGCGTGGTTCTTCTTCTTTTTACCATAGGCATAGAATTTTCATTTAAAAAGCTGCTTCAGATAAGAAAAGCGTTAGTTCTTGGCGGCTTCACACAGGTAGTTCTAACTATCGCCGCCGTCGCGCTCATCGATTATAAACTCGGATTCGAATTTAAACAGGCTATTTTCATCGGATTTCTGGTGGCGTTAAGCAGCACGGCTATAGTTTTGAAATACCTTCAGGAAAAAGCTGAAATCGATTCTATTTACGGCCAGACTTCGTTAGCAATTCTTATTTTTCAGGATATCGTAATAGTTCCGATGATATTGATAACTCCACTTTTGTCTGTAAAACATGTAACCGCTTCCGGCGGAGATTTTTCGATAACGCTTCTGCTGCTTAAAATAGCGGCGATAGTATTTTTAATTATAGCGGCCACTAAATTCATCGTGCCGCAGATTCTTTATCATGTGGCTAAAACACGTAATCAGGACCTTTTTTTATTAACCGTAATAGTCATATGCGCCTCCGTAGCCGTTCTAACTTCAAAAGCCGGGCTATCGCTCGCGCTCGGGGCATTTTTAGCCGGCCTGATAATATCGGAATCCGAATACAGCCATCAGGCGCTCGGATACGTTCTTCCATTTAAAAGTATATTCACCAGTTTTTTCTTCGTATCGATCGGAATGCTTCTTAACACTCAATTCATTTTATCGATGCCCTGGACTATAGCCGCTTTGACCACAAGCGTCGTGGTGATTAAAACGGCGGCCGCTTATATAGGCGGCGCGCTTTTAAAAGTGCCGGCCGGCTCGGCGCTTCTTGCCGGATTTGCGCTCTGTCAGATAGGCGAATTTTCGTTCGTACTTTCAAAAACGGGCGTCGAGCATGAAATTATTACCGACCATACCTATCAGATATTTTTAAGCGTCGCTGTATTGACGATGATATTAACGCCGGCGATAATTTATTTAGTCCATATCATTCTTAAACACCTCGTAAAGCTCAAATATTTAAAGGCGATACCCGGCGGGGCCGTGTCTGATGAAGCGGCCGACGAAGGCGAATTTTGTCAGATTAAAGACCAGCTTATAATAATCGGTTACGGCATCAACGGCCAGAACCTCGCGCGCGCAGCGAAGGCCTCTAAAATTCCATATATTATATCCGACGTAAATCCGGAAACTGTACGGCGCGAAAAACTTAACGGCGAACCCATAATTTACGGCGACGCCACTTACGAAAGCGTTTTAGAACACCTGAATATAAAATTCGCTAAAATCATCGTAATAGCTGTTCCCGACCGTATAGCGCTGAGGCGGATAGTCGAGCTGAGCCGCAAAATGAACCGCGATATTTATATAATCGCGCGAACCCGTTTTTACAGCGAAGTAGAAGAAATTAAAAAACTCGGCGCCGATGAAGTTATCCCCGAAGAATTCGAAACGGCCATTGAAATATTTACGCGCGTGATGCAGAAATATTTAATACCGCAAAATGAAATCGAAGATTTCATATCGGCGATCAGAAAGGGCAGCTATGAAATGCTTCGCACTCCGAGTAATTTAACGGCCATAACCGATATGGAATTTATAATGCCTGATATACGCATTACGACTTTCAGAGTGGCCGCGCATAATCATTTTGCAAATAAAACTCTGGCTGAAATAGAACTTCGCAAAAAATACGGACTCACTTTAGTGGGGATTTCAAGATGCGGCCAGAATATTATCAATCCATCCGGCGAAGAAAAAATATTGGAAAACGACGTCCTTATATTCATAGGCGACGCGAAAAGACTTGACGGAACGGCAACGGCAGCTTCAAGTGCGGCTTAATAATCAGTCCCGCCGGAGCAAAATAAAAATTTATTAATAATCAGAGGTTAAGCGTTTGAACGATAATATACTTATAGTAATTTCATTTTTATTGATCGCGGGGGCTTTTTCAACGAAACTGACCGCGCGTTATAACGTGCCGGCGCTGATGATTTTAATAGGCGTCGGAATGTTTGTCGGCAGCGACTTTTTAAATTTAATTTATTTCGACGACATGGCGCTAACTCAGAGCATCGCTAATTTCGGGCTTATATTCATTATATTCGAAAGCGGATTTTATACTAAAAAATCCGCTCTGAAACAATCATTCGGCCCATCGATGACATTGGCGACGCTCGGAATAATTATTACGGCTTTCGGCCTCGGCTATCTCATACACCTTATTTTAGGTTTCGACCTGTTATATTCGTTTATGATAGGCGCTATCATTTCATCGACGGACGCGGCCGCCGTCATAATGATTATCAGGCAAAATCCTATCAAGCAAAGCGTTTCTTCAATACTCGAAGTAGAATCCGCCGCCAACGACCCTATGGCGATTCTTTTAACGGTTTTAACGATACAATTATTAACCGGCGGCACCGGCGGGGGCTTTCTGCATATATCTTCACAACTTCTCTGGCAGCTTTTCGGCGGAATCATGATAGGTTTTTTTTCAAGTAAAATCGGACGCTATTTATTCAACAACTTAAAATCCGAAAACAAAGGGCATTATTACGTTCTTTTTATAGGCATGATATTATTTTCTTACAGCCTCGCCGGCCTTTTAAAAACAAACGGAATCATAGCCATTTTTTTTGCCGGATACTGGTTCGGTAATTTTGATTTTATATTTAAAATGGGAATCAGTCATTTTATCGATGGGTTGTCTTCTTTTTTTAATATGGCGATTTTTTTACTGCTCGGCCTTCTCGCCTTTCCTAAAAGCATGATCATCTTCTGGAAGGAAAGCATTATAGTGGCCTCTCTTCTTATTTTCGTGGTAAGGCCGCTCACGGTTTTTTTATGCACATATCCTTTCAAATTAAATTTTAAGGAAATCATTTTCATTTCATGGGGCGGAATCAAGGGCGCGGTGCCGGTCGTTCTGGCCACTTACCCCGCAACGTACGGCCTGGACGCCAATCATAAAGTATTCAATATAGTTTTTTTCGCGGTATTGATGTCATGTCTGCTACAGGGAACTACGATCAACCGCTTAGCTAAAAAATTAGGCTTAATCATATCGTCTCAAAATAAAACACCTTTTTATATACAGCTTTTCGCTTTAGATAATACCGATCTCGAGATGATAGAAGTTCATATAAGCGATGAATCTCAGATAATAAAAAAATCGATCAAAGAATTAAAATTTCCCGATCATACTCTTATAACCGCCATAATGAGAGGAAAAGAGATAATATCGCCGAACGGAAGTACCATAATCAACAATAACGACGTCATGTTCATATTAACGAAAAAAGCTAATATTACCGATGTTAATTTTTTAATGACAAACGGTTATTATCCGGGCGAATATTGTTCCGTCTCCCAAAATTTTTAACGGTTTAAAACTTTTAAACGGACTTTTAATAAGCGGAACAAAACTTTTATTTATCATTTAATTCGAAGCAGCCTGACTGCTATTATTCCAAGCTCGTACAACACCAGCATCGGCACGGCCACCAGAAATTGCGATATAACATCGGGCGGCGAAAATATTCCCGCTATTATAAATATTATTAAAACCGCATATTTACGTCCTGATGAATATAATTTCGGCGAAATAACGCCGCTCATGCTCGAAAACACCATCAGCATGGGCAGTTCGAATACCACGCCGAAGGTCAGCGAAGTATAAATGAGAAAATCGCAATAAGCCGCCACCGATATCATCGGGCGGAAAGCCGGTCCCGAATAAGCTATTAAAAAGCCTATTCCGACCGGTATAGCTATAAAAACCGCGAAGGCGCAGCCGGCGTAAAAAAAAGCCGTAGAAAACATTAATACTAACCGGAAGTATTTCTTTTCTTTTTCTTCGAGAGCTATATAAACGAAACTCCAGAACTGATAGAGCATATATGGCGCAGATACCATTAAAGCGGCGTAAAGCGCCATTTGTATCGAAACGAAAAACGCTTCGGCCGGCGATATGAATACGAGCTTTTCACCGTTTAACGCGGCCGTTATTCTGGAGCTGAAAAAAGTCATGATCACATCTGAAAAGTATAAAGTGAAGGCGAGCGCCGCGCAAAAAAAGATGAGTGAATTGATTATTTTAGTTCTCAATTCGCCAAGGTGATGTGTAAAATCGGCTGAAACATCCCCGTCAGAACCGGCGACCGGAACTTCCGGCTCGTTATGCTCTTCATGGTTATCAGGATAATTAAATTCTTCTTTTTCTTTATTTTTCATTGCGCCGGCAGCGGAGGCGATAATAAATTGCCGCGCTCATTGCCGCTCCGTTTCGACTTTATAGGGATCGGGACCGTAACGCAATCCGTGCTGCCTGTATGGATTCGGGCCCGAAAGCCATATAGGCTCGCTTTCATCGGCTTCGATATCGCGGCAGTCGAGGACTAAGCTCATGGTTTTTTTATTTTTTTCGAGTATATATTTTCCGCATGGATTGGCGAATTCTTTCTTCCATTCGTTTATCATCCAGCGATACATAAGAGTCGGGTCCCACATATCAAGCTGCGCCGAATCTTCGCCGGGTTTGGCCCAGCCGCCGGCCGTAATAAGGCTTTTGAACGAAACTTTTTTGCCGAAAGCGGGGCCGCCGCATAATTTTTTGGGCACTTCGAGCGTGACTTTCCAGGCGGCTTCATATTCGGGTTTCATGAAACCGGCAACGTCGATAAAGCTGACGCCGAAAGGCGAACAGCCGCCGCCCTCGGCGTATCTGGACCTGTTGGCGCCGCCGTAATGTTCGTCGCATTTTTTTTCTTTATATTCGTCGAAGTAACGAAGCAGGCGTTTTCCCATCGACGGGCTCAAAAGGAATTTCATATATGAAACGCGGCCGGTTTCGAAGCGTTCTTCGGTTTGTTTCATAAGCTCGGCGCCGTCATCGAACTTGCCCATTAAATCAGTGAAAAGAACGCCGAGGCAATAGCCGTGACGGGTTATTAATTCAACCTCTTCGGTGTTATTAAGCGTAGTCATGCCCGCCACATAGGTCCGGGGAGACGCCGAAGTTTTAAGCGCCATAAAAACGTGGCCTATAGGGTGTTTGGCGCTTGCGTGAAAAGTGGTGAGCTGATTAAGGCCGCCTGCAAGCGTAAGCGCTTTAGGCGACGTCCAGTTTATTCCGTGCGGCGCCGGCATAGTGTAAACTATTAAAAAATCTTTATCGGCTTCGGGGTTGTTAAATACAAATGAATGTGAATCTAAACGGGTATCGTATAGCAATTTTGATATATTGGTCACATGGCCGAACTCGACGGCTATTTCTTTAAAAAACGACGAGTTGGAATTATCTTTACGGGGAGTTTCGTAGTATTGCATAGTCGATTTAACTTTTTTAACGCGGAATTTATCGCGCAGCATATTAAATGCGGATTTGGCCTTCGAGATAGGAGACAACCAGGAAGTATCTTTATATTTTTGGGCGCTTTCAGCCGCCTTGTTTTCATAAGCCGCCGCGAAAGCGTTTAAGCTGTTTTTAAGTTCGGCCACCTTAGCTATCGCATATTGTTTTTTTGCCTCGCCTGTAAGCGGCGCGCCTTTAGCCTCGCCGGCCCTGAGAGCCTTTACGGCAGTCTGATTAACGGTTGAAGCGTTAAACGTCATGCCGGTTAGATCTTGAAGCGTTAATTCGGTTTCGACGGTTTCATCCACTGCGGCTGAAGATGCATCGTCGCCGGTTTGATTTTGCGGATCGGCAAAAGAAGTTTTTAATAATTTTTTATAAGCGTTCATATCGTTAATATAATTCTGCGCGCGCAGCTTCAAGGTTTTTTCGTCGAGCCCCTGATTGAGCGCTTCGAGATAGGCATTATAGCTTGATATATATTTATCGTAAGCCGATTTAAGGGCGGTTCCTTCGCCGGCATCGGCAAAAGCCGCTCCGGTCGATAAAAATATCGCCGCGCACAGAATGGAGAAGAATAAAAAAATCGGTACAAAAAGGCTTTTAGAATTATAACCTGCGGACGAAGCGCGCGCAAAATTAAATTTATTTGCATTAGAATTCATAAGTAAATCACGCCTTTCAAATATTTATAACATCCGTTCGTGCATTTTACGAAGTTTTTACAATTAAATTAACGGTCGCATTAATTATACGAAATTATTATAGAAGTGTCAAGGCGTTATGACATTTTATGACGGCTGCACATCGCCGCATGACCGCTTATTTAAGGCGCCTGTATTATTTTTCGCCGGCGCCGCCGGAGCGGAAAAGCAGGCCGCCTATTAAAAGCGCAGGAAGCAGAACGGAAAAGCCGCCCACAAATCCAAGCAGGGCGGCTGTTCCGCTTTTAGAAAGAAACCAGATCGATAGTATGAACAGGCAGATTTTAGCTATATACATTCCGGCTACCGCGAGTTTCTGTGCATTTCCGGCTTTTTTGCCGCCCGGCTCCGGAACGAGCAGGTAAGAAGTTTTAATTATCGAATAAAACGAGACGATCGCCAGGGCGAATCCTATCAGAAAGCCGGTCAGGCAGGCGCGGCCGAAATAGTAATAAAGCGCCGGCGCCGCCGCCGCGGCGGTTATGAAACTTATTGAATATATAATTTTTTCTATCTTCATAATAAATTTTCTTTGATCGATTAACTCACTTCAATTTAGTTATCTTAAATATTTCGAGCATGCCGGCGATTATTCCGAGAATCAGCATAACAAGGGTAAATAAAGGAGCGGTCCCCAAAAATTTGTCGGCCTGAAAACCTATAAAAAGGCTTATCAGAAGAGAAGCGCTTATATAATAACCGATATTAAAAACCAATCCGAAACTTCTGTTAAACTCAGCCCAGCTTTTTCCGGTTTTATTTTTACCCGCGCCGTTTTCATTTTTTTTTTCTTCCATATTGATTATGCCTGCTTATTATGTTATGCTATACTATCAGAATAAAATAAAAAAAGCAACATTTATTGATTTTTTAACAAATATTTGTTAGAATTAGGATAATATGATAACTGCTATACATAAGCTCGTAAATAAAGGGCATAGTAACAATAATAACGGTAATGATACCGGCGGCATACCCGACGGCGCCCTGTGTACATCCTTCGGCAGGCGCGCCTTTTCATTTTTAGAAATGATGATAGCTTTCGCCGTTATTCTCGCTGGAGTAATACCCGTATTTACGCTCGTTTCAACCGGAAATAAAACCTTTATCAAAAGCGAAAACAACGCCATAGCATACAATCTGGCCATCGAAGCTTTAGAATGGGCCCGTTCCGCCCCTTTCGAGCAGGTAATCGACGCTAATATCAACGCCGTTTCAAAGCCATTCTGTTTTCCGGTCTCGCTCACGCTTAACTATCAAACCAAAGACAATCCGCCCTATAAGCTCGAATATCCGCAAAATTATTTCAAATATTTTTCTAACTTTTCACGCGAGATGAAAATCGAAGACTTCGGCGATAAAATGAAAAAAGTAACCGTAACCGTCAGATGGCAGGAAGACAGCATACAGCGCAAAGAAGAAGTGTCTGCCATAATAATCGACCAGAGGCTGAACAATTAATGATACCATTTAATTTAAACAGTATTAATAACCGCGATGCGCGACGCGCCTTTACCGTAATGGAAGTGGTCATAGTGGCCATGATTTCGGTATTGGCTTTCGGCGTTATTTATATGTTCTGGGCGCGGACGCAGGAAAATTTCATGCAGGGAAATTTTAAATATTTAATACAGCACGAAGGTCAGAAATTAATCGAGATGATCCGGCAGGACCTCATGCAGTCTTGCAAAATAGTTAAAGACGAAACCGCGGCGTCGGTTCCGGTCGTAAATAAAATCGGCGACAGCTGGTCATTTTTAAAATTCAACAGCGAATTAATTAAAGGCAGGCCGCTCGCCGAGCGCGTTACATACGAGTTCAATAAAGGCGAAGGTAAAATTTACAGGCTTATCGAAAGAGACTCGCAGTCGGCGCTGCCTAAAAACGAAAACAAAGCCATAGCGCGTAAAGTCATGGATTTTCAGATAAATCCATATACTCTCAACGGCCTTAAATATTTTCAGCTCAAAATAAAAGTCGGCGTCGGCGCCTCAGAAACTAATATCAGAAGCGAGGAGCTTACTTTAATAACCACCGTAGAAAGCCGTTTCGACAATAATTATCTGAACCAGAAGGGCTGGAACGATAACATCCAGACAAAAATATATACAAAGTGATATCCGTGGAATACAGTAAAAAAAACAACCGTAAAATTACATCAAACGGTCCGGACGGGCCGTATGAAAATATAATACCGATAACGCGGCGAAACGATAATATTAAAAACGTTTCGGGAATTTACGATAGTTGTGACGGTTTTATATTTTTTGCCGCCGCACTTTTTTTTAGCTGCGCGCTTTTATTTTTATCATACCCGCTCACCGCGGGCGCCGCAGCCAGCGGCACTAAAAAAAAGAGCTCCGCTTCGCAGGCCGCCGAAAAAACTCATCAGCCGCAGCCGGCCGACACGTTTTTTTTAACTAAAACGGCCGGAGAACACGCAAAAAAAATAGCGCAGGCCGCCGAAACAGTCCAAAAATACCACTCCGGACGCGATACGGCATTTTATTCGCAAATAAGCCAGATCGGCGTTCCGCGGGCGGTCGAAATAGACGGACGGACGCAAGTCTATGAAATACCTCTCATATCGGGCGATTACACGGCGCGTTTTATTTATATCGACGCCTCCGGCCGGCTTTTATTTCCGCCCGCCTGCGATAGTTCGGGCGCCCGTTATTTTCTGACCGGCCGTGAATGGAAAGAAATAGCGCGGTCGAATTATCTTCTGCCGCCGCAGCATTTTCTAAATTATCCGCCCGATTTTTCATGGCCCTATTTTCCTTTTCAAATAAGCGAACGCCAGCAGGGACTTTCAGAATTAATCGGAATTCCGGCAGTTTACGAAGCGCTTTCAGATTTTAAAATGATCGATTATATCGGCGAAATGCCTTCTAAATCGATAAGTAAAAGAAAATTGACGGTTTTATCGCGTTCCGGCAACGAAGTGATAGAGTTGATGCCGCTTAAATCCTTTTCATACGCTGCGGCTTATTGCGCCGACTGGTGGCATATCGCGGCTTCATGCTCGAGCGAGATAGCCTTCGAGCGCTATTCCGATTTTCTCGGCAGAAAGCCGGCATTTGGCGTTAATCCTCGCGCGCTCGAAATGATTTATCAAAAAAGAGCGGAAAACGAAGCCGAATTTTTCAAATTTTCCGCATATATCAAAGACGCTCTTTTTCCTGGCGAAAAATTTCATTGCTCACTCGAAGGTTACGCTTCCGCGCTTGTTTTACCCGATATTTCCGAGGCTGCGGAAATTTCGGATAAAAGTATCGTTTATCCCATCGACAAAGATAACAAATTTTATATGGGCGACGAATATATAGAACTTTTCCGCGGCAACGGGCCGAATGCCGAAACTCTCGCCGCCGCGCTCGATATTCACGGCATCGTGTTAGCGGGCGTTCCTTTCTTTCTCAAAGGCGTTCCTCTCTCCCACAGCGTAAAGGCCGTAGCCGTTACCGGATATAAAAGAACGGAAGGTTCTATTCTATTTGCCTACAAAGACTTCGAAGATCCCGTAAAAATATTTCGCATAGCGCCCGCCGAACTTTTCAGCGAAGCTTACTGCTTCGCTCACGAATTCAGGGCAAAAGCCCGCTATACGGCAAAAACCAGGAAACTTACGCTTGAAACTTTCAACCATAAAGAAATTAGAATCGATATTGATTCGATTTCGGCCACTTTTCCTGTAGATACGCGGCGCGTTAAATTTTTAAAGGAAAAACAGGGGTTTTACTTTCATCAGGTAAAAAAAGAAGACTTCAAAGGAGTCGAACGCGCCGTGCTTATAGCTGAAATTAAAAAAAAATATTTTGTCAGCGGCGAAAAAGACTTTTTTACCGTTAAATACGGAATTTACTAGCGGTATACCGGTTAAATAAATGGAGGCGCGATATGAAAATATTAAATTTCAGGGCTTTAATTTTAATGTTTTTCTTCTGTTCGGCTTTATTTATAAACGGCTGCGGCTGCGGCAACGACAAACACTACCTGAAAGCGAGAGAGCTTTACAAAAACAAAGATCTCGCAGGAGCTATAGAAGAGCTGAAAACCGCTCATAAACGGCAGCCTAAAAACCTTGAGATATTATCATTTGCGGGCAAAGTATATCATGAAAATAAAAATTACGACGAGGCTGTCGAAATGTTTGAAAAAGAGTTAAAAATAGTCCCCGGCGACATTCAGGCGCACCTGAATATCGCGAAAGTCTATAAAGATAAAGGCGAAGGCGCGCTTGCCATAGAGCATTTCAACAAAGTGATAGAGATAAACCCGAAAGGCAAACTTGCCGCGGAGGCGCAAAAACTCATCGGCGAATGCTCAAATTTAACTCCGGGCGGTTCCGGGGCCGCAGGCAATGATATTTCAGCCGGAAAGCAGCCGCAGACCGGCGAATCGTCGGCGTCAAACAATAAAAAACGGGCCTACTGATCCTAAAATAAATTATAATATAGAAAGGAACTTATAACTGTATGTCAATTAAAATTTTTGATACCCTTACGGCAAAAACTTCCGAATTTACGCCGCTTAAAGAAAACGAGGTTAAAATGTACGTATGCGGCGTAACGGTTTATGACGACTGCCATTTAGGACACGCGCGCGCGGCCATCTGCTTTGATATTATCCGCAAATATTTCGAATTCAAAGGTTATAAAGTCACGATGGCGGTCAATTTCACCGACGTTGACGACAAGATAATCAACCGCGCCAAACTCGAAAAAGTTCCCGCGCTCGAAATATCGGGACGCTATATCGATAAGTATTTTCAAGACATGGACGCTCTTAAGATAAAAAGGGCCACTATCTACCCTAAAGCTACCGAACATATCGAACACATAATCAAATTCGTTGAAAACCTCATCGAAAAAGGATTCGCTTACGAAGTTAACGGCGAGGTATATTTCGAAGTGTCTAAATTCAAAGAGTACGGCAAACTATCGAAACGCAATTTAGACGATATGCTCGCGGGCGCGCGCATCGCGGTTGACGAAAGGCTTAAAAGCCCCCACGATTTCTGCCTATGGAAAGCCGCGAAGCCCGGCGAAATAAGCTGGAAAAGCCCATGGGCCGAAGGCCGCCCGGGCTGGCACATCGAATGTTCGGCCATGAGCGGACACTATCTGGGCGACACTTTTGACATTCACGGCGGCGGGCTCGACCTTACTTTTCCGCACCACGAAAACGAAATAGCCCAGTCGGAGGCTAAAACCGGAAAACCTTTCGCTAATTACTGGCTGCATAACGGACTCGTCAATATCAATTCCGAAAAAATGAGCAAATCGCTCGGTAACTTTTTCACGATTTCCGCTTTATTAGAAAAGTTTTCGCCGTTCGTAATACGCTATTTCATATTATCGAACCATTACAGAAGCCCCATTAACTTCACCATCGAAAAAATGCAGGAACTCGAAAAAAGTTTGAACACACTCGTAAAATTTATGAAACGCATGAAAGCCTTTGCAGGAGAGGTTAACATTACCGGCACGGAAGAACTTCATAAAAAACGCGGTTCGATAAAAAGCGAAGTGCTCGCCGAATCGGACGCCTTCGAAACTAAATTCAACGAATTCATGGAAAACGATTTCAACACGGCGGGAGCCATAGGCGCCATGTTTCAATATATTTCAATTTTCAACTCCCGCTTCGCGGGCGAATTCGATAATAAAGCTGAAGCGGCGGCTTATGTTTACGGCGTGTTCATGCGTTATATCGAACTGCTCGCTATCGCCGACAACGATTTTATAACGGCTGAAAACGAGGGAATCGCCAATGCGGGCGGCCTCGCGGAAGCCCTTATAGGAGCGCTTATAAAAGTACGCGCGGCGCTCAAAGCCGAAAAAAACTATAAAATGGCCGACTATGTCAGAGACGAAATAAAAGCGGCGGGAGTAGTTTTAGAAGACACTAAAGAAGGCACTAAATTTCATATAGAAAAAAAATAAGAAGCTGAAAGGAATATAAAAATTTTGGAATATATTTACGGAAAAAACCCCGTCATAGAGTTAATTAAAAGCGATTACGAGATCGGCGAAATTCTGATGGAAAATTCGCCTGCTAAAAAACCTTTCTTCCGCGACGTTATAGCAAAAATGCGCGAACTGAAAAAAATGGTCAAATACAACTACGTAACGCGCGAAAAACTGACCGCGCTTTGCGCGAGCCCCGACCATCAGGGAATAGCGGCCGGTTTCGCCGGGTTTAAAACGGCCGGAATACAGGGCTACATAAAAGATATCGCTAAAAAAGAAGATATCTTTTTATTCATCCTCGACTGCATACACGATCCTCACAACCTCGGGGCGATACTGCGCTCTTCGTATTCGCTCGGAGTGGACGGCTGCGTAATATTCGAAAAACGCTCGGCCAAAATAAACGCCACGGTGGCTAAAACATCGGCCGGAGCGGTTTTCCATTCAAAATTGATAATGTCTGAAGGCATATTCGACGCTATAACCAATTTAAGAAACGCGGGTTTCACCGTTCTCGGCTGCCAGATGAACGCCGAAAAGAATATTTTCGATTATAATCTTAAAAAAGGCCGCTATGCAATAATTCTAAGTAACGAAGGCGAGGGGCTTTCCGGAAAAAGCGTCTCTAAGATCGACGGAGAAGTTAAAATACCTATGGCCGCCGGCTTCGATTCGCTCAACGTATCCGTGACGGCGGGGATCATCGCATACGAATATGCCCGGCAGGGATTCGCTAAATAAAAAAGCCGCGCACAATTAACGAGATATTTCGTTTAAAAATTGTTAAATTCAAGAATAAAAGATTAAAAACGATATATTTTAATTAAATCGGTTTAAATAGTCGTAATTTAAAATTTACTTTTTCATTTAACTGTGATATAATTCTCTTACTTTTGTTTTTAACGCCGACATAGCTCAATTGGTAGAGCACCGCACTTGTAATGCGGGGGTTGAGGGTTCGAGTCCCATTGTCGGCTTAAAATAAAGAACGGTGGGATTCCCAAGTGGTCAAAGGGAACGGACTGTAAATCCGTCGACCTCCGGTCTTCGAAGGTTCAAATCCTTCTCCCACCATATTTCCCCTTAAGCCCACCTAGCTCAGATGGTAGAGCGTATCCTTGGTAAGGATAAGGTGATCGGTTCAATACCGATGGTGGGCTTTTTTACATAGGTAACAGTTTAATTTTAAAGGAAATTTCCGTAAACATTAAGGAGGGCAATTTAAAATGGCAAAGGAAAAATTTGAAAGAAATAAGCCGCATCTCAACATAGGCACGGTCGGTCACGTCGATCACGGTAAAACCACGCTTACATCGGCTATCACCAAAGTTCTCTCGCACATCGGCCTCGCCGACGCGAAAGACTTCTACGATATCGATA
>CAYTCW010000100.1:1683-15856 GCA_964436235.1 uncultured bacterium | reverse complement strand
TCGCAGTTAGCGTACATAGCGTAGGTTTGTATGAATTTATTCAGGTCGCGGCCGCTGAATTCGGGCGAATTTTTAGACGCCAGTTCGTTAATGGCGAGTTTGAATTTATCGAAATTCATATAAACGCTCATAAATGAAGAAGCAGGCCATTCGATAATCTTTTTGAATTCTTCGTTGGAAGCGAGGCTTGCCTGTTTGTTATTAGACGAATTAACTATTTTTTCGAACGATTCTTTGCTCGAGGCTATGATGAGATAATTGCCGCTATGGCCGATTGTCACCATAAAATCTTTTATGAATTTTTCGGCTCCGGCGGCTGAGCTTGTTTTAACTTTAACGCCTGCCAGATTATCGTCTTTAAAGTCGAACGGCGCGCCGGCGATTTTTAATACTTTTTCGAATTTATCGAAAAATTTCCATGCGTTTTCAGCGCTTTTCGAACCTAATCCTATATAAAAATGTGAAGTGCCGGCGATATTAGCGCCGAATATCTCGCCGTTCATCCATGAAAGAAGATCATCTTCTATCGATAAACCGAACATCATTGCCACTGTAGGTTTCGCGGCATCGATCATGGGTTTTGCAAGTTTCATGACTTTATCGCCGAGATTGAGTTTTATATCGAAGAAAGCGGCGGTATCAGCCGGCAGTATATTTGAAATATGTTCATTTTTAGCTTCGGTGGAAAGAAGCGCTTTTATAAAGTCGCTTTTTTCAGCCGTGGCTTTATCTTTTACATCTCTTAAATTAACTACCCATTTAGAAGCGACCTGCGCAAAATCAGCGCTCAGAGAGGCCGCTAAGGCTATGCTCGACACATATTCAGATTCGGCTTTATGGCCGTTTTCGATAGCGCCCTGGCGGTAAACCGAGCCGTCGAAATAAAAAAATAAATTAGCGCCGGCGCCTATTTTATCAAAATCGGCTTTTATCTGTTTATTGGTAAAAACGGTTTTATCGGCTTTAAAAGCCTGGGCAACCGATTTCAGTATTTTTTCAGTTCTGGCCGTATCGTATTTTTGATAAATAAAAAGCCCGCCGAAGTTATTGTATTCGATAACGCGCGGCTCGAAATTTTTAAAGACATTTTCCTTATCGCCGCCCTTAAAGGACGGAATTGAGGTTTTAATCGCACCTTCGGCTTTATCGGTGAATATCATTTCTTTTGAATGCGCTTTAGACGCCGATATCATTATTTCTTTAAAAAGCGCGTTAAATTCCTTCGCGGCAGCTTCGTCGCTGAACTCAGCGCCGAGTAAAACATCTGGCTGACGCTTGAAATCTTCTATATTTAAAAAAGCCGCCAGAGTGAATGATTTAAGTTTTTTAATGGTTTCAAGCATCTTTTCGGGAAACTCAGTACCCGTTCTCTTCTTAAATTCGGCTAAATAACCGGCGAATTCTTTATCGGCCTTAAGGGTATCGATTAATTTCGCAAGCTCGGCCTGATGGGAGGAATTCATCGAAAGCTGGATTAAAAACGGAGTGGCGGCGGGCACTCCCGGCATAGAAGCTATCTGCGCGAGCGCGCAGGAAGCGCACAATAAAACCGGCAATACTGCCATAACAAAGGCTTTGATAACAGTTTTTTTACTCACTTAATCAGCACCGTCCTTCTTAGTAATTCATAAGTCACATAGTTAAATGATAGCAATTATTTTTAATAAGTCAAATTAACGCCGCGGCCGGGGCGGCGTTTTCACTCGAATTAACCGGGGGGCCACATTAATAAACGGCCGGCGAGAACGTGAAAATGAATATGAAATACCGTCTGACCGGCGGCGCGGTTAGTATTTAATACTACGCGGAAGCCGTCTTCCGAATATCCTTTCTCCTTCATCACCCTGGCTATGGTTTCAAATACTTTGAATAAATATGTAGAATGCTCGGCTTTAAGTTCGAGCACGGTATCTATGTGTATTTTAGGTATGGCGAGCGCATGAAAAGGCGCCTGAGGATTGATATCTTCAAATAACAAAACATTGTCGTCCTCATAAATGATCTTCGACGGTATTTCTTTGTTGATAATCTTACAAAAAACGCAATCCAATAAAATCTCACTCCTTTATTTATTAGTGTTTTTACAATTAAAAAGATAACAGATTTTATTAATATTGTCAAAACATATTTTGTTTAAATAATAGGCGTTTTATATAATAATATATAATGAAGTCATTTTTTATATTATTTATCCGATATTAACTAAGCGATAAAGTAAAAAATCATACGATAACGGGTGATAAATTTGAATGAAGATATAAACAAACGCAAAGAGGAAAACGCCAACCGTAAAATTATCGATATTTACTTAAAAGGCGATTTAATAAATGATTTAAAAGCCGATCAGCGGCCGTCCTCATCTGACGGCGGCGAGGCTAAACCGGCGAGCCGTTTTAAAGGCGGGCTTTACAAAACTAACCGCGCAATATTTTTCGCTCTTGCTTTTATCATTTATTTGGTATCGCTCAACGCGGGCTGCACTCAACCTGAAATAGACCCGGGCCGCGACGAAATCGGCAATCCTTATGTAGCCTTAGTGATCGAGCCTAAAGACTCTAAGGTGCTAACCGGATCTTATAAGCAATTTGCCGTCAACGCGATCGATCTCGAGGGTAAATATACTAAAGTGCAACCTGTATGGTCGGCCACTTACGGCAGAATAACAAAAGACGGGGAATATGTAGCCCCTGAAGAACCGGGATATTCGATAATAACGGCTAAGCACGGCACTATATCGGCAAGTACCCAGATATACATAGAAAGCAGCAATGAAATCAAAAATTTCTTCATAATCCCCGAATCCGGCGAAGTTGAAGTCGGCCGCTCCATTCAATTAGTATGCAGAGCTCAGAATGCCGCCGGCGATTTTATACCGGTATTAGCCTCCTGGAGCGTCGATATGGGTAATATAACAAATACGGGATATTTCAGCGCGCCGGGCTCGCCGACTACCGCGCATATAAAAGCCCAGCTTGGAAGACGCGAAGCTTACTCGAATCTGACGGTCATAAGCGTAAGGCCGCGTTCGATTTACATAACGCCTTCGGTGGCAACGGTCGCGGCGAACGCCACGCAAAACTTTACGGCCATAGTTTATGACGCCTACGGAAACGTGTTATCGCCTAAAAATTTGATCTGGTCAACGACATACGGCAAAATCACGCAGGAAGGCGTTTACACCTGCCCCGAAACCCCCGTCGCCGCGCAGATAATGGCGCGCGTTGAAAACGTGCACGGCTTCGCTTATGTAAATACCTCGTCCGGCGCGACGGCCGTAAGTATAGATATAAGTCCCGCCAACGCGGTTCTTCGCCTCGGCGAATCAAGGCAGTTTACCGCGGCGGCTTACGACGCTAACGGCGTCCAGGTAGCATTTCCAGCTCAAACTTCATGGAGCGCGGTTAACGGAACGGTTAATTCGACCGGCCTTTTTACGGCGTCGCCGTCCTCGCCGGGCCTTGCCACGCTCAAGGTTCAATCCGCGACGCTGACCAAGGAAATAACGCTTTTAATAACCGAGTAGAAATCCTCAGCACTGGAGAGTATATCGAAATGTTTGCATACGATAATATAATAGTTTCAGATGAAATTTTAGAAGCGCGCTTTGCCTGCGACCTTAATTCATGCCGCGGCATCTGCTGCACTGACGGCGACGCGGGCGCGCCGCTGACAAACGAAGAAGCCGATTTTTTCAATAATAACATGGATAAGTTAAATGAGTTTCCGGCCGAATATACAAGGCGTTTCAATAAATACGGCGTATTAAGCCAGGTGTTTATAAAACGGTTAAAAAATAAAACATACTGCACCGCCACATGCAATAACGGCGACTGCGTATTTTCATTCAAAAAAAATGAAATTTACTACTGCTATCTGCAAAACTTGGACACCATATTCAAAAAACCCATCTCATGCTATCTTTTCCCCATAAGAGAAAGAATAACGGCGGGCGCGGTTTATCTGAATTTATTTATTTATGATGAATGCGAATGCTGCTATGATAAATCAAAACCGCCGCTCGTTCATTTTTTAAAAGATGTTTTAATCGAACGCTATGGCCGCAAATTTTACGACGCGCTCGCAAAAGAAGTGGACAGCCTCAATGAACGATAAACAAGAACCAAGGGCCGCCTACCTGCCCGTTCAAAGCGGCAATAAAGCGTTTATAAAAGGGATAATCTGCGCCATAGCAGGGGTTTTATGCTTCGCGCCGGGCGCGCTTTTCATCAGAATGGCCGCGGGCATCGACCCGCTTGAAATAACTCTTCACCGCATGGCTTTAGCCTCACTTGCAATTTTTATATACTCGGCGGCCGTTAAATTCGATATCAGGGCGAAAAGCCCGAAAGAATACGCCGAACTTGCTATGTTCGGCCTTATAGCGGCGGCCCACTTCGGCTGCTTCGTGGCCTCGCTTTCATTTACTTTCGTTTCCCATTCTCTCGCCCTCTGTTATACCGCGCCTATATTCGCCGCGCTTTTTTCACGGCTTATTTTAGCGGAAAAATCAAGCCGTAAGCAGTTAATTGCCATAGCGATAACTTTTACCGGCATATTCATTCTGGTAGGTTTTGAACCGGCGATCAACCGCAGGATTTTATTCGGCGATATGCTCGCCCTTATTTCGGGCGCGGCCTTAGGGCTTTATCAGAGCATAAGCAGGATGTATAAAGATAAATACTCGCTGTTAAAATATAAAGCCAACGCATATTTTTTCGCCGCGCTTTATCTATTTGCGGTATTAATCACTCTCAGGCTAAGCTTTTACGGAAATTTCGGCTCGGTTTACACGGCATACTCGATAGCGGGCGTCGCCGCGTCGGCTTTCGTGTGCACGCTCATCGGCCATGCGTTAATTAATTTAGCGCTCAGGCGCGTCGGAACGGTCCTTGTATCGCTTATCACAACGCAGGAAGTAACGGGCGGAATAATATTCGCCATGATATTTCTCGACGAAAAATTGAGCGCGCTCGCGTTTACCGGCATAGCCGTTTCATTAGCCGGAATAGCGTTAGTAATTACCGGCGCCGAAAAAAATAAATTATAGTATAAGGCTGAATAAGAAACAGGAACCGGCTACTTTACTTGCGCCCGTACTGAAGTTTCATTCGCTGGCCGGTTTTTTTTACGACGCAATATACCTCGAGCTTCTGGGTATCAAGCTTATAAGCCGTTCCCCACGGATCGATGGGGACCTGTGATATATACTTGCCGACGAGCGCATCAATAGACGGGGGATACTGCCCGCCGCTCTGGACGTGATACATTTTAATGGCCTGCTTGAGGCCCTCTAAATCCTGGCGCGCTTTTGTGCGCCTGGCATCTTCGGTGGATGACGAATAATATTGCATGGCAAAAGTGGCCATGATAGACAATATCATAACTACCACCATCAGCTCGGTAAGCGAAAAACCGTTTTTAATGAATTTATTACAAAACATACGCATAAATCAAGCTCCTCGATTAAATTCTATCACAAAAAAATAAAATATCAAATATTAAATAAAAAATAAAAAATAAAAAGCCATAATTTTAATAAAATTTAAATTGACGTTTTATAAATCATAGATAAAATCAATCAATTATTTAATTAGAGACTCCGTGAATGCTGCATTTAACGAAGCCGTTTTCATCGGCTGAAAAACTTCCGCCGTCGGGACACTGCGGAATATCGCGCAGATAACCGTCTTCGATCAATGATTTAATGGCGTCGCCGCCAATTTCATTAATTTTAACGCCGCCGTCTATATCATGCAAAAACAGTGCGTAATCAAGCATTTTACGGCTCGCGGCGCAGATATTTTTGTGATAGTTTAGCCTTATCTGTTTAATGTTATTGAGTTTATCGGTAAATATAGAAAGGCTTCCGTGGACCGGACAGACCACATGATTTATGTAATTTGTATAATATTTTCCGGTCTGCGGGCAGCGCAGCTCGGTGCCTTCAAAAAAATAAAATAAATCCTTTTTAGAAAACTCATCGTATGAAATTAAATATTCGGAAGGCGCTATGTAACTTTCTTTTCCGCCGCCCGTCTGAGAACGGTCAATCAGCGTCATTTTTTTAATATCGGCGTTGAAATTGACCGCTACTTCGACGATAAGCGCCTTTAAATTGCATATTATCTCCTGCTCTACTAATTCTCTTTCGTTTTTATCGACTTTCGAACCGGTTTTCAATATTTTAAATAAATTATACAGGTAATTAGCCATAAGCGGCCGGTCATCGATTTTAGAATAAATTTTAAACAGCCTGTAATTTGCCATCAAATGGTCGCGGCGCATTGAAATAACCTTTAAATACTCTGCGATAGCTGGTTTGCGGCGGTCATTGGTCTCGTAGAGATAACCTAAATTATAGACGGGTGAAATCAAAGTTCTGTCGATAAGATTGGCGGTTTTAAATTCGACCTCGGCTTCTTTGATAAAACCGAGCCTGTGGTATCCCAGCCCGAGCGAATCGTGGTAATTGGCATTATTAGTATCCAGCTCGACTGCGCGTTTTAAATATTGAAGCCCCATGATGGCCGTCGCCGGATTTTGCGAATAAAGCAGTCCGAGATTGTTTAGCGCGTCTGCAAAATCAGGATTAAGCCTGAGCGCATTCTTAAACTCGAATACGGCGTCGGCGTCTTTTTTCAGTTTCATCCTCGCGTATCCTAAATTATTGTAAGCCTCCGCGAATTCATAGCCGGCTTCTATTATTTTTTTAAAAACGGCCTCCGCTGCTTCGAAATTAGAGTCTTTTATGTAATCGACGCCCGCTTTGTACAGCGTTCTGATCTCTTCGCGCGTTTCCGCGGCCGCACCGGGCGGGCCGCCGCTAAAACCGTGCTGCATGGCGGCGGTTACTGCGATAAAAATAAATGCGCATAAGAAAAATGCATATAAACCATCGATACCAATCTTTGACTTATATGCAAAACCGCCGGTATTTGAATTATTTTTTTTATCGTTTAACATGGCGTTTACCGGATAACTGACGCGCGGCCGCCGGCCGGCGGTTATATTAAATGCTCTTTCTTTTCGTGTATTTTATCGATAACCGATTCCACATGCTGGCGCAGATCGCCGTTTTCATCGTTTGAAAGCGGGATCAGAAGTTTAAGGCAGCCCGGAGTTGCAAGCTCGCCGAGAACGCTTACTATATTCATTTTAACGCCGGGGGCGACCGACGGGTCTTTTAATTTCTTTTCGAGCGGCGCCAGTATCAGATCGCCTTTTCTGACAAGCGATTTCACGGCGTTTTTAACGACGAACCAGCAGCCGTCGTTGAGCGCGTCGATTAAATAAAGCACGCTCTGATCGTATTCGATAACGCCGAATACGTAAGCCGCGGAAGCGCGCATCCAGTCGTCTTTCGATTTTATCATATTTTTAAGAACTTCGAGCGCCTTAGTTTCACCCATCTTGAAAAGCGCCTTGACCGAATTAGCTTTTACGCGGTTATTTTCATCGTCTAACAACGGTATTATATGTTCGCGCATATCGATCGACGCGCTGCCCGATATTCTTTCGATAGCTTCTACCGCGTTAGCGCGCACGCGGGCGTTGGCATCTTTAAGATAAAGCGTGATAATCGGAAGCACTTTCGCGCCGCCGAGCTCGCCGAGGACTTTAATAAGCGTAGCGCGAACTTTATCGCTGTCTTCATTTTCTAAAAACTGAGAAAGCAGTTCGATATGCTTACGGTCTTTATAAAGCCCGATAGTCTCAACCGCATGAACTCTTACCCATTCTGAAGAATCGGCCAAAGCGCGAATTAAATTTTCGAGTATTTTTTTGCCGCTGAAAGATTTAAGAGCAACGACCGAGGCGATCCTTACCTGCACGTTATCGTCGTCAAGCAATTCAAGTAAAACAGGTACGGCTTCCTTCATTTTTTGCTCGCCGGCGGTTTTAGCGGCGATAAACCTTTCTACCCAATCATGACTTTTAAGTTTATTCAATATATCTTCGACCGATGATAACATGGCTCTCTCCTATTATAAGTGTAAATTTAAATAACCGGACACGATCAATAATTTAAAATCGAATTCACTTTATAGTTTTTAAGCAAATCACGGCCGTTTAAAAATGAAAGTTCGATAACAAACTGCACCGAGTTTAACTTTCCGCCGGTTTTTTCGATGAGCTCGCATGCGGCTTTCGCTGTTCCGCCGGTAGCGAGAAGATCGTCAACGAGCACTACGCGTGCGCCGCCTGTAAACGCATCGTTATGAACTTCGATTGAATCTTCGCCGTATTCGAGGGAGTATTTAACTTTTGTGGTTTCCCATGGAAGTTTTCCGGCCTTACGAATGGGAACGAAGCCTTTATTGAGCTTAATAGCGAGCGCGGCCGCGAAAATAAAACCTCGCGACTCGATACCGCAGATAATATCGGTTTCCGCGGGATTTAAATTGGCGGCGATAAGTTCTATCGTACGGTTAAAACCCGCCGCGTCCTTAAGAAGCGGCGTAATATCTTTAAACATTATTCCGGGTTTTGGAAAATCGGGAATATTTCTTATTAATGACTTAATCGTATCCAAAAATTTCACCTCATTAATGAATAATCAAACCTGAACAACCTTAACTATGCCGCCGGGCAAAATGTTTCGAGTTAAATACAAGCCGGCTTGAAAAATTAACTGCGGCTATTGCGAAACGCTGTAAATCTTTTCGATCATGGCCTTAGATTTATGTATTAACTCGCTGTTTTCATCGGGGCAGCGGTCTTTTTCAATCAATATAACTTTTTTAAAACTCTCGACCGCTTTTTCGAATTCGCCCTGGCATTTAAATACGAGGCCTATGTTGTAATAAAGCGAAGGATGGTCATTAATTTCAAGCGCCTTGCAATAGGTTTCATACGCCTTGCTGTAATTTTTTTTCATGTAGTACTGATTGCCGAGAGTTTTTAAGTTAAACATCTTAGCCATATTGTCTTTAGCAAAATTACCGCCCGCAACGGCCGCCGCGACGCCTTCAGATTTTGCTGCCGCGTTCATGCCGTCCTGCATGAATTCAAAATTACTCATTTTATTGAATCTGATGTCTTTTAACTTCATCTGGATTTTTTTATGACCTTCCCAGAAAGTGAAATCGTCGAGCTCGAAAACCAGGTTCACATACTGCGCCGGTGAAATTATCTTTTCGTCGAAAGAACCCATATTAAAACCTATGCCTTCGACCATGCTGCCGGCCTGCTTGACCTTAAGCAAAAGGTGCGACGAAGTGCTGTTGCCGATTTTTTTATGATCGGTAATAAAAACATTTTCGGCATAAAGCAAAGGTTTAGGGTTCTGCTGGCCGAAAGGCTTCAGCATGGCTATTTCGTTGATAAGATCGTTATTTATCTGTTTGAGCTTGATCTCTGAATCAACTTTAAGCGTGGGAATAAGATCATCCGGCTTTATGTGCTGTGATGCCAGATGATTTATTTTTTTGCGGAATATATCTATTTTGGAAAATTCGATCGAAAAACCCGCCGCGAGTTTGTGGCCGCCGAAGCGTTTAAGCAGGTCTGAACACTCGGTAAGTGCATCGACTATCGAAAAAGAATTGATCGAGCGGGCCGAACCGACGCAGTTGTTTTCGTCTTCGACGGATATAAGAACTGTAGGTTTATAATATTTTTCTTTTATTTTTGAAGCGACGATGCCTATAACGCCGACATGCCATTTATCGGAAGCCAGCATTATGACGTTATCGTGGTGGCCCGGCGCAAGCTGCTCTTCGACATCGGTAAGTATATCATTTTCAAGCGACTGGCGTTTCAGGTTATCTCCGTTTAATACCTTTACAAAATGCATGGCCTCGTCATAATCGGAGGTCAGAAACATTTTTATGGCCATGTTCGGATCGCTGATGCGCCCGGCCGCGTTTATGCGCGGGGCTATTATATAACCGATATGAGTGGTGTTTATCTGTGTGTTTCTGAGATTAAGAGTATCAAGAAGCGCTATTATACCGACATTTTTAGTCGTTTTAAACATTTCGATGCCGTATTTGGTCAATATGCGGTTTTCATCTACTAACGGCGCTATATCGGCAACCGTGCCCAGAGCCACCAGATCTAGAAGCTCGTCCGCGCCGAGATTGCCGTAGTGTTTTTCAAGAGCGCAGGCGAATTTATACGCCACGCCCACGCCGGCAAGCATTTTAAACGGATAAGGGCAGTCGCTCTGCTTGGGGTTCAATATAGCAAAGGCGTCCGGCGATTTTTGCGGCACTTCGTGGTGATCGGTAATTATTGCCTGCATGCCGAGTTTATTGGCGTATTCGATCTCGATGTGATTGGATATGCCGCAATCAACCGAAATTATGAGCGATATTCCGTCGTTTTTAGCGTTGAGTATATCGTTTTCGTTGAGGCCGTAACCGCCTTCTATACGGTTAGGTATGAAGTAGCTGACGTCTATGTTTAACTTTTTTAATACGGTATAAAGGACGGCAGTAGAGGTAATGCCGTCAACGTCGTAGTCTCCGAAAATCCTGACTTTTTCTTTTCGTTCGACGGCGAGTTTAATACGCTCACAAGCCTTGTGCATGTCTTTCATTAAAAAAGGATCATACACGTCGGAAAGTTTACAGTTAAGAAAGAGATCCGCTTTACCAAGGGTTGTAATACCGCGGTTGATAAGCAGTTTGGATAAAATTGCCGATATTTTCAGTTCGTTGGAGAACTGCGTTATTAGGTTGTTGTCTTCTGGATAAAACTCCAAACGTTTTTCAATAATTTTCATATTCCTTTTTATTTTTCAAAAATTTTATAAATTATAACATAAAAAAAAAAGATAAACAAGCATTATTTTGCCCATTTATTCTTTTTTTTTGACGCTGCGTATATGGAGTTTTTTAATATCGTGAAAACAATTTTAAAAGCTAATTATTAACGCTTTTATGAGAGTAAAAAAGATCGATGACTTTAAATACGCTGAAATTAATAAAAAAACTTGCCATTAAAGGAATTACGAATAAAAGCAATATTAAATAAAAAATATCGATCAACAATTACGAACACCACTTCTAAAATAAAATTTCCGCGCCTTTTAAGCCGGTCGAAAACCGGATATTAATCTAACACGGATTAAAATTCCTTATGATAAATATCGACATGATTCTAAAAAGTAAGAGCATCTTATCATATTTTTTTATAAATATCAAATATTTTTTTTCAGCATTATTTTTTCGTTTTTTTACGATTCGTCATAATCCTTCAGTAAAAGCCGTCTTTACACCATAACCAGCTTTAAAATAAATTTTAAAAGAATTAAATAATCGTGTAAATAAATTTTACTAATAATAAGTTAATGATATTTACTTTTTGAACTATTTTTGCTAAAATTATGCTGACTGATAAATAGTTACCCGAATCCCGACATTTTTAAGTCAATAAATATTATTATTCCCGGAGGATAAAATGACAGCTAAACTTATAGGTAAAGTAATGGTGGCGCAGGGCGGCGGCCCGACCGCGGTCATCAATCAGAGCTTAGTCGGAGTAGTTCTCGAATCGCGTAAATTCCCCCAGATAACCTCGGTTTACGGGGCCATCAACGGCGTGCGCGGCATAATCAACGAAGATTTTCTCGACCTTACCCAGGAAACTACCAATAACCTCGAACAGGTCGCCTGCACCCCTTCATCAGCCATGCTTTCAACGCGCGATAAACCCGACATAAAATACTGCCAGGAAATTTTTGAAGTGCTCAAAGCCCACGACGTACGCTATTTTTTCTATATCGGCGGCAACGACTCGTCCGACACCGTCAGAATAGTCAACGAAGAAGCGCAAAAAACCAATTACGAATTCCGCGCAATTCACATTCCTAAAACTATCGATAACGACTTAGTCTTAAACGATCATACGCCCGGCTACGGCTCCGCCGCGCGTTTCGTTTCAAGCGCCTTCATCGGCATTAACTTAGACAACCGCGCGCTGCCCGGCGTTTACGTCGGTGTCGTAATGGGCCGCCATGCCGGTTTTTTAACCGCAGCAGCGGGATTAGCTAAAAAATACCCCGACGACGGGCCGCACTTGATCTACATACCTGAAAAAGCATTCGATACCGAAAAATTCATACAGGACGTTGACCGCGTTTATAAGCAATACGGCCGCTGCGTCATCGCGGTTTCCGAAGGCATACAGGACGAAAAAGGCGTTCCCATACTTCAAAAACTCGCCGGCGCCATCGACGAAAAAGACGCCCATGGCAATATTCAACTTTCCGGCACCGGCGCTCTCGGCGACCAGCTGTGCAACCTCATAAAAAACAAACTTAAAATCAAACGCGTCCGCTCCGACACATTCGGCTATCTGCAGCGCTCGTTCGTCGGCTGCGTCAGCGATATAGACCAGCACGAAGCCCGCGAAGTCGGAGAAAAAGCCGCGCACTTCGCCATCTGGCATAACCTCGACGGCTCGATCACCATACAGCGCACCGGACAATACTCCGTCGATTATAAACTCGTCACACTCGAAGAAATCGCCGGTAAAACAAGACATATGCCCGATGAATTCATGAACGCCGACGGCACCAACATATCCGACGCGTTCAGAATGTACGCAAGGCCGCTGCTCGGCTCGGGTATGCCCGCCGCTCACCGCATTAGAGCGCCGCGCGTCGATAAAATACTCAAACGCACGCACGCTGAATAATATACGATATTATGCGATATAAGGCGTAATACGCCATGATATTTATCTGAGTCAATATAAGCCGGTAATCAAAAAAATATCACGCAAAAGAAGGAAACTTATCGCTTCCATTCTCCGCGTGATATTTTTTTCAATAATTGTTAAAAAATATAATTAAGTTTTGTTGCCGGCAAAAATCTTTTCTCCGCTCGCTGTCCGACGGACAAGGACGTACTAGTGCAGAGCGCGCCACGGATGGCAAAGCGCTCTGCCTCGGCGCCTTTGACGCCTGCAGAGGCTTCTCTACGAAAAATTTTTGCCGGCTTTTCATAATGGTCGATAAATTTCGCTTACCATAAACTAAAAAAATCGTCATTCGCTTTCTTCTCGCAACCTTACCTGGCGCCGCAGCCTAAAGTCGACATTAAAACCATTAACGACATTAACGCTATAAAAAGCAGACTTTCATTTATAAAACGCTTCATTTTAAATATCATCTCCTCACTTTTTAACCTTGAATATTTTTATTGCATATTTCTTCCAGCGGACAATTCTGGCAATTTTCACCCTCGGCGCCTTTTTTACAAAGACCCGATATGCCTATGTGACAGATGGCGAAGTCGTATTTAACAGGATCTTTCGCATCGAGCAGTTTCAACGAAGCGGTTATTTCCGCCGCAGTTTTAAGCGACTGGTCGCGGCGCTTCGTTAGTCCCAGCATTTTAGCGATTCTGAATATATGCGTGTCGAGCGGTATTATAAGTTTAGACGCCGGTATTTTTTTTATGATGCCGAAATCTATCTTATCAGGACCGCGCGTCAGCCATCTTAACAGCATACAAAGCCGCTTGCATGTCGAATTTTTGCCGGGATCGGGAAGAAGCTGAGAAACGCCGTCAGCAAGAGGCATTTTATATTTAGATAAACTTATATCTTCAGCTTCGGCCAGTATTATTTTAACGAAAGCCGATGCCGCCGGCATTATATCTGAATCGCTCTTCGAATATTTACTTTCTATAATATTGGAGGGCGGACCGTATTTTTTAAAAGACCGCCCGAGCGCTTCGAGAAAAATTTCCAGATCTATACTTTTATTAAATCTATAACTTATATCACCCAGCGCCCCGTTTCGCGAATCATAACCAAGCAGCGCGAGATAAGGCGAAACCGGGTCGATCTTTTTTAATACAGCCATCACGCGGCCTATCACGGCAAAAAATTGGCTCACTTTGCCGTAAGCCAGACTCGATGCTATAAGCGCCGCAGCCTGTATATCTTCAGGCCGCTTAAACTGGTGCGGATAATAAACCGGATCGTTATTCAACCGGCCGCCGAAATCAAACGCCGCAAGATGACGCTCTAATATTGTCTTTAACCCGTTTATATATTTTTTATCCATAAAACTCCCGCTTCACCAGCTTATCTTCATCTGTAAAAATGTGTGGTTGTTTTCATAAAACTCGCTGATAGCGCCCATATGATCGTAGCCGCCGTCGTTAACATGCTTTCCTATCACATATTTGATCATATCCGAATACCTGTATTCAAG
>CAYTCW010000100.1:0-1583 GCA_964436235.1 uncultured bacterium | reverse complement strand
CTGCCCCAGCTTTAATTTATCGTATGCCGTAAACATCCTCGATTGATACCACGCTAATTCGCCGCGCAGCAAATATTGCCCGCCAAGATCCACATTGCCGTCAACGCCGAGAACCCGAAATTCAGGATAGCTAAGTTCGACAAGCGCCGGCGAAACCGGATTGGCTACCGCTATATTTTCCTTTAACTTAAAAAAATGAGCGCGCGCCTGAAAGCCGTCAAATGACCCGTTAAGCGCGAAGTGCAGCTGAGTGTCCGAAAGACTCCGCTCAATATCGCTATCTTTAATAACGCCGCCACTTAACTGAAACTGGCCTAAGTATTTTTGCAGACCGCTCACCCATACGCCGCGAATATCGGCAAGCTCAGTTTTTTCAAAAACCGGCATCACATGCAGCTCGAGATTTATCTGATCGCTTAGATATAAATTCGTCTTAACTAAAGGAATAGCTTTTTTACTCTGATTGTAATCGGCCGTAAGACCTTTATATGAACGGCGCGGATTTATAAGATCAATAAAAGATATATTATCGCCGCTGCCAAGAGCCTCGATGCAATTACCGGCCTTAAGATCGAGCGGGCCTAATTTGATTTTACCAAAAGTATCGTCAAGATATATTTTTCTGACATCATAACCATTGTTATAATTACTGCCGTCACTATTTTCACTGTAAGCGCCCACCTTTAAAAAAAAATGCTCCCTGCGCGGCGATGATTCATTTTTAGAATCGACCCAGAAACGAAAATCAGTATAATGAAATGCAGGCGTTAGATTGTCGTCAAGCCTATTAACGCGCTTATACGAGCCATACCAATCCAGCTCGCCGTTTACGGTGTAATCAGCCTTATTTGTTTTTGCGCGCGGCGAATAAAATACTTTTTCAACTATAGTTTTTTTATCAGGCGGACCTACCCTCGATTTAACAATTTTTTTATAGTTTTTAACGCCAAGCTCAGATGAAAGCTCGCCATAAGTAAAATTTATATCGCCGGCAAAGTCTTCGTCCGACTTAGACTGCACCTTAGCCTCTAATTTAGCGAACTCATCGTCCGCTACAAAACGACTCTGAGCAAAAACAGACGACGAAAGAAAAAAACATGCCAAAATAAATGCCCAGACAGCCGCAACAGATATTTTTAATTTTATATATTTACCAGCCATAAATTTAACTTTTAATTTAATTCTAAATCCAATTAATAAAATATCACCGTATTAACACAATACGATCTTAATAATATCGGTTGATAAATTATTATGGTTATAACACCGGCAAAAAATCGCGAGCATTTTTATTATTTCTTTTATTATTTCTTTTCTTAATTATTTTATTCTATTTTTTACCTTTTTTATTTTCTCTTCTATTTTCTCTCTTATCTTTAATCTCTTATCTCGATCTCTTATCTTTTATTTTTTATTTTATTCAAATTCATCCGCCGCTTAAAATATGGCTAAATACCGATTAAGACCGTTATAAGACCGCGTCGGAGAAAAAGGAAGGACTAATAGCCCTCCCCGAACCCCCTTATCTTTTCCCCCGAACCCCCTTATCTCTCCCGGAATATTTTGGGGCAGTCGTCATTCGT
>CAYTCW010000099.1:0-15908 GCA_964436235.1 uncultured bacterium | reverse complement strand
CCCCGATACCAGAAGCTTTAAAGAACGAGGAGGAGATTGTTATGGCCATAGAAGCGTACAGACACGCCGTAGCCGATAATTACGTAAAAGAGCTGATTGACTTCAGGCGCAAGGCGTCGATTGACGAGGCGTCGAGGATTGAAGAATCGAACAGAGAGGTGCGGTTTGAAACAAAGAGTGAGATGGCCCGCCAGATGCTCCATGACGGCGTAGACATAAAGCAGGTCGTCAAGTGGTCTGGCCTATCTGAAGACGAAGTCCGGAAGCTCATTAACTAGGATTTACCTATGCCAGGTTCATGCGTCCGACGGCCTCGATGACGCCACTGCCAACAAATAAGCCCCTTTTTTTAAAAACTTGATGGGGAATAAACTCAAAGTTTTTCCCATGGCCTTTTCTCGCGTTGCCGAGCATGGTCGCTTCGTCTTTAAGCCATACCTTGATATATACCCATTATACCACAATCCGCCGGTTTTTTCAACCATTTTCATTGCCGGAACTTTTACATTTACGGCAGAGATGAAATAAAAGCCGCGTAAATCAAAGTTTAATGTCGTTACTCTTTAAATAATCCGAAAGCGCTGAAATAAAATTATTGATATCTTCCGAGTTTATATCGCCCATATTAGCGAGGCGGAAGGTTTTTAAAAGGTTCATTTTGCCCGGATAAATGGTGAAGCCGAGAGCGTAAAGGTAATCGTGCATTTTTTTGAAATCGTAATTGGGGTCGGGCGGTTCGTGGACGGTTAAAAGTATCTTTGATTCGTCTTTTTCGTCGTGCAGCAGGCGGAATCCAAGATTTAAAAGGCCGGCGCGCAAAGTTTTCCAGTTTTTTTCGTAGCGTTTGAAACGGTTGGGGCCGCCTTCGATAAAATATTCGTCGAGCGCGCGTCTGAGGGCGTATATTACCTGTACCGGCGGCGTGAAGCGCGACTCGCCCCTTTGCTCGAAGTGAGCGTACTGGTCATATAAATCTAAGTAGAATGAGCGCTTTTCGTAATTTTTGACGGCTTCGAGCGCCGCCTTTCTGCATATTACGAACGCGACGCCCGCCATGCCCTGTATGCACTTATTCGAAGTTGACATCATAAAGTCGATATTGAATTCTTTCGCGTCGATGGCCACGCCGGCGAAACTCGAAATGGAATCGAGAATGAAGGCCATATTATATTTTTTTGATATCACACCTATTTCTTTTGCCGGATTTAATATGCCGGTAGTCGTTTCATGATGGACCATGGCGACGGCCGTGAGCGCGCCGCGGTTTTCGCTCAGTATTGTTTCAACGCGGCCGATATCGATTTTGCCGCCTGCGCCGAAGTTTATTTCGATATACGGGATTTTATACGCCGCGGCTATTTTTAACATTCGCTCGCCATAGGCGCCGTTTATGATTATCGCTATTTTGCCGCCGGGGGCTACGGTCGAGTTAATAACCGCGTCCATGGCCGCCGTGCCGGAGCCGGCGAAAAGCACCGCCGCGAATTCCGATTCGGGCGCGTTGACGACTTTTAACAGGTCGCGGCATACCGATTTAACGAGCCGGCTGAATTCTTCTTCGCGCGGACATATATCAGGCACTACCATGGCCATTTTGACCGTGTCGCTCGTTGTGGCGGGGCCGGGGTTGAGTAAGATATTTCTTTTCATTGGTTAATCCTCGAATTCCGCTCGATGATGCAATGTCTTCGGATTGCCGGAGCGTTTAAAGAATTTGATATTAATCATGGGTTAAGTCCTTGCCTGTGTTTGTAAATGTTTTGACGATGAAGCAATAAAGATTCAAATTGTTTCCGGCAGTTCTAATCATGGATCAAACTCGCTCCCGCTTCGCGTCGCGCGTCTTAATTTCAGGGTAAACTATACTGACGGCCCGTTCTAAGTGATTTTTATCGTCGATTTCGCACCAGGCGTAATCTTCTATTTTTTTTACGAATATATCGGCAGCGGCGGTGTTGGTAGAAGTAGTAGCGGCGCCTGCCGCCGTGCCGCTATTTGAAACGCTTACCAATACGCTTTCGTAGTCGAGTTTCGGCGCGGCGGCCGCTCTGGCTTCGTAGCAGGCGCACATTAAACGGTATGCGCTTAACGATACTTTGCTTATGCCGACAAGCTCGGCGTCTATTTTATTTAAATCGGCAGCGCGCTTCGACATATTCATCAGCCTGTTTTCGGCGCCTGTTTCGATAAATACCTCGTCGCCCGAGCCGGTGCGGCCGCTTGCGAGTATGAGATTGTCGCGCTCGTCGCTAAGCAGTTCGTATATGCCGCTTTGCTCATATAACAGATCGGATTCTAAGAGTAAAAAATCGCCTTCGATATGGCCGCGCAGATTGTAAAGCGTCGCCATACTGCCGGTGGAAGCGTAATCGGGGTTTATAACGCATTTAATTAAAAGGCCGCTGCACTGGCTGCTTTCATTGCCACCTTTGGTTGCCGCCGGGAAACGGGTTGAAGCCGCGGCGGCGAGTTCGTCGTAAAATTCATGCAGATGGCCGGTGCCGATAATTATCGATGTAATACCAGCTTCGGCAAGTATTTTTACCGAGCGCTCGATTAAAGGAGTTCCGCCGACCGGAACAAAGCCCTTCGGCTTTTCGCCGTAACAGCCCGCAAGCCTGCTTCCGAGCCCTGCCGCTAATATAACGGCAGTTTTGACCGTTGGATTTTTTTTATCTTTATCTTTATCTTTCATTTTTACTTTACTTAACTTTATTTAAATATTAAACTTAACTTTAATCAAAACTTATCTTAATTTTTATGCTATATTTATTTTTGCTTGCCGGCATTTATTTTCGGCTGAGCCTATTGGATAGCTTTTAACGATTCGTCGAATGCTTTCACCGTTTTTTTCAGGCACATTTCGTCGTGGGCGTATGAAATGAAATTGGCTTCGAACTGCGACGGCGCCATATAAATTCCGCGGTCGAGCATTTCGTGGAAGAATTTTGAAAAACGCGCGGTGTCGCATTTTTTAGCGCTATCGGCATCAGCGGGCGCCTTTGCGTTGAAAAATATAGTAAACATAGAGCCTTTGCGGCTGATGGTAACGGCGGCGCCGCGTTTTTTAATTATTTCATTCATTTCCGATTCTAAAAACGCGCCTTTTTCTTCGAGTGCCGCGTATATTTTATCGCGGCCGCGAGCGAGCGTTCTTATCATGGCAAGCCCCGCCGCCACGGCGAGCGGATTGCCCGAAAGCGTGCCGGCCTGATATACTCCGCCTTCCGGCGCGATATTGCTCATTATATCTAAAGAACCGCCGTAGGCGCCGATAGGCAGGCCGCCGCCGATGATCTTTCCGAGCGTAACGATATCAGGCGTTACTTTATAAACTTCGCAGGCGCCGCCTAAGGCGAGGCGGAAACCGGTCATGACCTCGTCGAATATCAAAAGCGCGCCGTGTTTAATCGTTATTTCCCTTAAAAATTCCAGAAACCCGTCCTGCGGCTTTATTAAGCCCATATTGCCGATCACGGGTTCGAGGATTACGGCCGCGATATCGGCGCCGTGTTTTTTAAAAAGCCGCTCCGTGTCGCTTTTATCGTTGTAACGCGCCGTGAGAGTGAGTTTGGCTAACTCCGCCGGCACGCCCTTCGAATTGGGAACGCCGAGCGTCTGCGCGCCAGAGCCCGCCGCGACGAGCAGCGAGTCGCAATGGCCGTGGTAGCAGCCGTCGAATTTTAATATCATATCGCGGCCCGTATGTCCGCGCGCGAGGCGTATAGCGCTCATTACGGCTTCCGTGCCGGAATTAACTAAGCGCACTTTTTGCATTGCGGGATATATTTTTGATACGAGCGAGGCTAATTCGACCTCGGCGGCCGTCGGCGCGCCGAACGATGCGCCAGATTTAAGCGCCTTTTGCACGGCGAGCCTGATATTTTTATGCGTGTGGCCAAGAATCATCGGGCCCCACGACATAACGAAGTCGATATATTTATTGCCGTCGATATCTTTTATAAAAGGGCCCCTGGCGCTTTTAATGTAGCGCGGCGCGCCGCCGACCGATAAAAATGCGCGCGCGGGCGAGTTGACGCCGCCCGGTATTACCTGCTTTGCTTTCTGGTGAAGTCTTTCGGATAATTTAGTCGATTTCATAAAGTTACGCTCCCGTCTTTAATCCAGCGCGCTAATTCATTGGCGTGGTAAGTGATTATAAGGTCCGCGCCGGCGCGCTTTATCGATGTTAGTGTTTCGATGACCGTCTTTTTTTCGTCAAGCCAGCTGTTTTGCGAGGCCGCCTTCAGCATGGCGTATTCGCCCGATACGTTATAGGCGCATACCGGCATTTTCGCCTCGGATTTAACGCGGTATATGATATCTAAATAAGCGAGCGCCGGCTTTACCATTACTATGTCGGCGCCCTCTTCGATATCCTGCGATACCTCGCGAAGCGCTTCGGCCGAATTGCGGTAGTCCATCTGGTAGGTTTTACGGTCGCCGAATTTAGGCGCGCAGTCGGCCGCGTCGCGAAACGGGCCGTAAAAATTAGAGGCGTATTTGGCCGAGTAGGAAAGTATCGGAATATTGGTAAAACCTTCTTCGTCGAGCGACTGTCTCATATAGCCGACGCGGCCGTCCATCATATCCGACGGGGCCACCATGTCGGCGCCGGCGCGGGCGTGCGCAAGGGCGGTCTGGCCTAAAAGCTCTATGGTCCTGTCGTTATCGACTTCGTCGTTTAATATGATGCCGCAGTGGCCGTGCGAAGTGTATTCGCAAAAGCATACGTCGGTTATCACAAAAATTCCCGGCACGCCGTCTTTGAGCGCCATTATAGCCTTCGGGATGAGGCCGTTTTCGTCGTAGGCCGCCGAGGCCACTTCGTCTTTTTCGCAGCCGACGCCGAATAGTAAAATAGATTTAACGCCGAGGGCGTAAGCGGCTTTTACTTCTTCAACGAGCCGGTCAATAGAATACTGGTATATGCCGGGCATCGAGCCGATAGCTTTTTTAATATTTTCGCCGGGTACGACGAAGTAGGGCATGATGAGATTTGTAAGGCTGAATGAGGTTTCACACACCATGTCGCGTATCCTCTGATTGTTTCTGAGCCTTCTTAAACGAAGCACCGGGTAGAACATAAGATCACACCTTTTTTATATAAATTTTTATAAACTCAAAGCGAATCAAAGCCGGTTAGAACGAATCCCAGTTCGTTAATTTTAGCGGTCAGTTCCGGCGATTTAAGCGCTAAATATTCTTCGCGCCACAGATATTTTTTAAATTCGTCGTCGCATTCGGGAATATTATCGTACTCATTGGCGCCGCCCGGATGAGTCATTATTTCGCATACCGGCCCGTTTTCTGCTTCCACGCCGCTGAAGGGCGTATCGGTTCTTTCGCCGTGCGCGCATCCGGCGTCGATTAAAGCGCGTGTATGCGCTAGAAATTTAAGGAATTTATCCAATGTCATCGCGCCCGATGAAAACTGGCCGAAAAAAATATCGGGGAATAAAATATTACTTGATGAGAGTTTGCCGTTAAACCATTTTTTATATAAAGGGTTCATATATATTATTTTAATGATATTGCCCGCGGACAACTTTAACGGCCGGTGCAGGCTGTAATTAAAAACTTCGACGGGGTTTCTTAATTTATGGATGCCCGCCTCGCGCATAACTTCGACGACCGGCCCGATCACGAAAGGGTGCATGTGCAAATGCTGGTGCGAGTCGGCGTGCGATATCTTAACGCCGAGCGCCATCGCTTTTTTGACCTGATTAATCAGCTCCGTTTTTATATGCGCGTAATTAATGCGTCCGGTGTGCAGTTTTTTAAAAAAATCGATGAAATTACGCGGAAACATTCCGTTTTCGTCGATGAGCGTTCTCACGCGCGATAAATCGCGTGTGACAGGCCGGCCCGCCACCAACTGAAAATGAATGCCGACGCTCAGACGCGGGCATCCGCGCGCTAAAGAGGCCGCGTAACCGGCGTATTCGGCGCCGGCAAGCAGCGTCGCCGAAGTGAGCGCGCCTTCGCGGTGCGCGGATAAAACGGCGTCAGAGACGCTTTTAGTAAGGCCGAAATCGTCGGCGTTGATTATTAATTTGATTTTTTTCATGTAATATTTTACCGTTTTATTTTAAGTCAGGATTCTATAACTATAAACGCCACGGCGTATTCGGCGTCGTGCGATATGCTCACATGCACCGATTTAAGTTGTTTTTCGTCGAATAATCTTTTGGTTTCGCCGTGCAGCTCGATATATGGGCGGCCGTCTTCGCGGTGGCATAAAACGAAGTCGTGAAACCTCATCCTGGAGGCGATCGAGACGCCGAAGGCTTTTATAAAGGCTTCCTTGACCGCGAAGTTAGCCGCGAAATGCTGCGCTGGATAGGCTTTCGATTCGCAGTATCCGATTTCGCCGTCCGTAAATAGTTTCGCGGCGAACCCTTCGTTTCTTTTTATGCTGTTTTCTATGCGCGATATTTTGACTATGTCGTTTCCGATGCCGTGGATCAAAACTTCCTCCCGCTTTCGAGACGCTCATCATTTTGACGGCGAAGCCGCCGCGTGAAAATAATATCAAACATCCGGGGCAATGTCAATGATAATATTTCCGTGGTTAATGCTTGAAAAACATTGTATGTTGTGGTATAATAAATTTTTATAGATACTTGAAGCGTTTATCATCGGAAATGGAGGTTTTAATGACATATAAAACTTTAATTCAGAAAGAAATTAAGAAGATGCCTGAAGAATTGCTTGCGGAAGTCGTTGATTTTATTAAGTTTCTACAGTTGAAAATGGTAAAAGACAGATTTGATATTACATTCGCCAGTGAATCGTCATTAAAAAAAGACTGGCTGAAACCAGAGGAAGACGATGTATGGAAAAATTTATAAAAGGCGATATCGTAGTGGTTCCTTTTCCATTTTCGGATTTAACTAATTCAAAAAAACGGCCTGCTCTTGTTCTTGCAAAGTTAGACGGCGATGATGTTATTCTATGTCAGATAACCGGCCGGCAATTAAGTGATCGTTATTCAATAGCGCTTGAAGAAAAAGATTTTTCTGGCGGTTCTCTTAATCAGACCAGTAACATAAGGCCAAACAGAATATTCACGGCCGATAAAAATATAATTTTATACAAAGCGGCGCGGCTTAATTCTAATAAAATGAAAAAAGTTATCGAGAAAATCGTTGATATATTAAACGAACAGCCCACCTAAACAGTATGTTCGTCAAAAAAATCGCCTTTTCGCATAAAAATGTAATGGTTTCATAAAAAAAGCGTGAAACTCTTCAAAATAAAGGCTTGAATTCGCGGCGGTATTTTGCTATAATGCTATTTGACTTTGCGCGGCGGATTACGGCCCGCAATTATACCGTACACTTAATTGGAGGAATTTTTGGACGAACTGATTTTAGAAGTCGATCTCGGGCAGTTCGCAAAGCGGATATCGTCGCCGGACGCTAAAGAGCGCATAGAAACCATTGAAAGCGTTCGCGACCTTTCGAGAAAATCGATCAAAGCCAAAGAAATATTGAGTATGCTTATCTCGGCGCTCGACACGGAGCCCGATGCTCAGATAATATCGCGGCTCACTAAATTAATCGGAAAACTCGGCGATTCGACCGTTCTCACCCTGCTCAAAAAATATTTGTGGCATCCCGACACCCGTGTGGTGGCAAATACTTTAGAGGGACTCGGCCATATATACTCGCTCGACGTTATTCCGATAGTGCTGCCGTTTCTCAATTCCTCCGATAACAGAGTGAAGGCTAACGCCGCGCGCGCGCTGTACGGCCTGAATCCGTCGATGGCGCTCAATAAGCTCAGCGAAATGATCAACTCCGACGAGGTTTTTTTCCGCGATTCGGCAGCTTATATACTTTCTTCCATAGCCGATCCGCCCTGTCAGGAGATGCTTATAGAGCTTATTATGAACGAAAGCGATATGGAAGTGCTTAAAAAATCCATATCAACCCTGTGTAATAAGGGCGACGAAACCACTATCGATAAAATAAATAAGATCAATCAGCAATACGCCGATCATCCTAAACTTAAAATTTTTAACGAAATAATCGAATCGATAAGCCAGCGGCTTAAAGCGCAGCGCGATAACGTTCAAAATATCAATAAAATAAGCGATCTGGTTAAACTTACCGAAATATATAATAACGGCTCCAATAAAGAAAAAGAACAGGTCTGCCTCCGCCTTTTCGATATAGGCGATGAAAGCGCGTTGCCGCTTTTAAAACGGGCTACCAACGACGAAGATAATTCTATACGGTACGCCGCTAAAAAAGCTATTAATAACATTTTTTGCAAAATATCGCAAAAAAACAGGGCGCCATTGTTCGTTCAGCCGACCGTTCAGAAGCCCGGTCCGGGATCATCTTCGGCCGCGCCGCCTAAAGCGCACGATGCCCGCTCCACCCGCATGCCCGCCGCTAAAAGCGATACTCTCGATTTTTCCGATATTCTGGATATCGTCGAAAAAAGCGATCCGGCGCCCGTTCCAAAGCCGGGCGACGGGCCGCGCGTTCTCGAAGAAATAGACATGGCCTTCTTAGTGCTCGATTTGAGCAATAGCAGCGCGTCTCTACGCGCGGAAGCCGTTTCGAAGTTACTTTACGCCACGCGCGAAACTAAGGGCGTTAAAGAGGCGGTCAAGTATCTCGTCGAACGCCTGCACGTTGAAAGCGAGCCGCAGGTTAAATCGCAAATTTTAAGGGTCATAGGCACACTGGGGGCTAAATCGGAAATAGCTATCCTCAAAAAATACGCCGAAGACGACACCCTCGATTATAGAATACGCGCTAACGCGCTCGAAGGCCTCGGTTTTATCGAAGCGCCCGAAGTCTTCGATATAATAATCCCGTTTTTGAAACATTCCGATAACCGCATTAAGGCAAACGCCGTGATCGCCGCCTGGAAAAGAAATTCCGAACTCACCTTTAACGCCATCTCCGATATGATAAAATCCACGAATGTCGCCATGCGCGATTCGGCGGCTTACTGCCTTTTAATGCTCAAATCGCATGACCGTAAAATTATTAATCTGATGTTCGAGCTTTTTATAAGGGAAACTACTACCGATATTATTTTAAAATTAACCCAGGGGCTTTCGATCCTCGGCGATGAGCATATACTCCACGATATGCAGAAGATGCTTCCGAACGCCTCGGCGCTTAAACTTCCTTATATACAAACCATTATCGATAAGATCAAACAGAAAATAGACAGTCTTAAAGATTTTAACACGCACGAAGCGGCGCGCGAAAAAGCCCACGAAATGAACGATTTCGATGCGCAGTTTAATGAATATGTTGCTAATCAGCCGCGCGTCGAGGCTAAAACCTCCAGCCGTCCGCCGTCCGCCTTCGATTTACGAAAAGAAGCCGCCGCGCGCGAAGAAACTTCGGCGACTTCCCAACATTACTACGAAAAAGCCGACGGCACGCGCGTACCTTTAAAAAGCGCCGAGGCGCACCTGTTCGAATTTAATCATCCGGACGAAAAAGTCCGCCTGAACGCAATTTTAGCCATACAGCGCTATCTGAGTATTGGATTGCCGCACGAAAATTTTAATCAGGTCGAAATGATGCTCACCCTGTCGCTTAACGATGCGTCGCTGCGCGTGCGTAAAGAGGCTTTCGATGCTTATCAACTTATCCAGACGCACCGCGCCGTGATCATTAAAGCTAAAAAAGGCCCAGTTGACGGCGGTGATGCATAAATGAATATTTTAGTATGCGACGATAAATTAGTCATGGTCAAATTCCTTCAGGAATTTTTAGAGAGCGAGGGGCATTGCGTAACTACGGCTGCCGACGGAGAGGAAGGCTACAATAAATACCTCGAAATTCAGCCCGACGCGGTTATTACTGATATGAAAATGCCCAAAATCACCGGTATCGAGCTTCTTAAAAAAATAAAGGCGCATAATGCCGATGCGATAGTCATAACAATGACCGCTTTTGCCACTATCGAATCGGCCATAGAAGCCATGCGCGAGGGCGCATACGATTATATAATAAAACCGTTTTCGATCGATCAGATCAAAATAATTATGAACAAGGTCGGCGAAAAAATATCGCTGATCAAAGAAAATAAATATTTAAAATCTCAGCTTCAAACCATATATCGCTTCGATAACCTTATCGGCCAGTCGGGCAAAATGAAGGAGATGTACGAGCTTATTTCGCGTGTGCTCGATAATCGCGCCACGGTTATGATAACCGGCGAGACCGGCACCGGCAAAGAGTTAATAGCGCGCGCCATACACTATAACGGGCCTCGCGCCGGCGGGCCGTTCATCAAAGTCAACTGCGCAGCCATCCCTGAAGGCCTGCTCGAATCCGAGCTGCTTGGCCACGAAAAAGGCGCGTTCACCGGCGCTATAAGCAAAAAAGAAGGCAAATTCGAAATAGCCGACGGCGGCACTATATTTTTAGACGAGATCGGCGAAGTGCCGGTGAGCATACAGGTTAAGCTGCTGCGCGTGCTTCAGAGCCGCGAATTCGAAAGGGTCGGCGGCAATCAGACCATTAAAGTGGATATACGCATAATAGCCGCTACCAACCGCGATCTTACTCAGGCTATCGCCGAGGGGCGCTTTCGCACCGATCTTTATTACAGGCTCAACGTCGTGCCGATAGCCGTTCCGCCGCTGCGTGAAAGAATTACCGATATTTCCATTCTGGTGGAGCATTTCGTCAAAAAATTCAGCGAAGAGAACGGGCGGCCCGTTCTTAAAATATCCAAAGAAGCCATGGACGCCTTTATTAAATATAACTGGCCTGGAAATGTACGCGAGCTCGAGAATATAATCGAAAGAATAGTCATCCTCAGCAAGGAAAACATTCTTACCGTAGCCGACCTCCCGCCGCATTTGGCGCCTAAAGAAAATCAGCTCGAACAGCTCAGCGTGCCTTCGGTCGGCAAGAATAAAATGACCGAAGTTGTCGATTATATCGAGCACAAAATGATCGAAGAGGCGCTTAAAATAACTAACGGCCAGCAGACGCAGGCAGCCGAAATACTCGGCATCAACCGCGGTTCGCTCATATATAAAATGAAGAAATTCAATCTTTATAATCTATAATCCACAAACTGTAATTCACAAATTGTAAACTATAAAACTATAAATCTCATTAACTCTTCTAACATTTTTCTGAACAATTTATCATTATTTTAATCGTTTTCAGATAGCGGAAAAGCTGCCGTGTAATTTTTGTATAATTTTATACAAAATAAACGCCGCCTTTTCTGAACCTGCGTGAACGAAACCGTCAAAGCCTTTATAGCATAGCCTTTTAAGCGCTCGGCATATTTATTGCTCATACTCATTTCAAAAGTTGAAAGGCGGTGGTGGTTATGTCGGGCGCTACGCTTGAAATATTTGCAATGCAGACGCAGGCGGGATTTTTCGATAATACCGACAGCGGCCTTGTCGTACAGTATTTTAACGAATTAAACCAGATACCGTTGCTGAGCTGTGAAGAAGAGCTGAGGTTGCTGCGCTCTTATAAGGGCGGCGATGAATTTTCGCGTAAAAAACTCATAGAGGCCAATTTAAGGCTTGTTGTGGCGATAGCTAAAAGATATATCAGCTCGGGCGTTCCGCTGATGGACCTGATCCAGGACGGCAATATGGGCCTGATTCACGCCCTCGAAAAATACGACCTTTCGCATAACAATAAATTTTCAACCTACGCGGTCTGGCAGATCCGCCACTACATAAGGCGCGCGATCGCCAACAAAGCCCGCCTTATAAGGATACCGGTCAATTTAATCGAAAAGCGTAAAAGAATAGAACAGATAACTGAAAGTATAATTAAATTCGAAGGCCGCTCGCCTTCAGGCGATGAAATTTCACGATTGACCAATATTCCGAAAAATAAAATTAAGGAAATTTTAGATTATTTTCAGCCGCTTTTATCTATCGAGTTAAATTTTAGACACGACTTCGAACAGTTCGCCGATGATGAACCGGCTTACGAACTTATCAATCCTCAGTGTTCTCAGCAGCCCGAAACGAAGATATTTGCCGAATTTTTGCAGCAGCAGCTTCTAAACGCGATAGCCGAGCTTACCGACCGTGAAAGCCGCATATTCCGGCTGTATTACGGCCTCGAAGAAAACCGCGCCTATACGCTTAATGAATTGGGTAAGATATTCAAACTGACGCGCGAACGCATCCGTCAGATTAAAAACGAAGCTACGCAGAAGGTAAAAGATTATTTTATAGTTAATGTCATATTTTAGACAAATTGTGGGTTAAAGCGCCGGCATACGGCCTGCGGCTACTTTTTTCATCGATTTAGATGAGGTTTCGTAAAGATATATCTCAGATGCGCCGCGGCCGCCGTCGTCGTTGATTTGTTCGAACGCCGCGTATTTTAAGTCTTTAGTAAAACATGGAAGCGCTATATTTTCAGCTTTGCTGATTATATCGGCGGTTTCTTTTTTTACGGCGTCGTAAACCGAGAGGTATTTTTCGACGGTGCCTATAGTTTTTAAAAAGGCTATTTTATCGTTATCGGCGACAGTCGGCGCTGAAGCCTTGAATCCGGAGGCTTCGCCCTTATCGTCAAAAACGGTCGAGCCGCCGATGAGTATCGTTTCATTCGCGGCTGCGGCGGAGCCTTTAGCGGCATTAAGCGGGCGGCTGCATATATAAATAGCGTCGTAGCGCGGTGTATCGATATCAGGGATCGATGCTTTCGAATATATCAAAGATTTTGAATCGTTTGAAAATTGAGGGTAGTTATAGTAGAAAACTATCTCGGCCGATTCGTCCTGTGCGGTCATATTCGTTTCGATTTTACTTTCGGCGTTGAATAAAAAGATATCAGAGGGGGCGAAAGGGTCGCCGGTTTTTGAAACGCTGTAGCAGGCGCGGCTGTCGTCGGCCGATAAATCGGCGTAGATGAAGCGGCGGTTTTTTTTATCGGATTCGATAAGCGCGCTGACCGATTTGGAAGCGGTTTCATAAATGTAAACGCCGCTTTTTTCTTTGCGCGATCCGCTGATTATTAATTTATCGTGAGCGCGGTTGAATTTAAGCGATCTTATATCGTCGAATTTTTCGGATATAATGGTTTCTGAGTTGGTTTTAAGGTCGATGACGCAGACTGCGCCGGTGCTTTTAATATAAGCCATCCTGGCGGCTGGACCGGCAAAACCGGCCGTGACGCCAGTCGATGACGCCGAAGCGAGGCCGAAGTTGAAATCTACGGCGTATCTTGAAACAAATATAGCGATGATGCCGGTTAAAATAACCGCGAAACAGAATGTAAAAAGCAGTTGATATATTTTTTTCATATAAAAACGCCATATTTTCGTTAAAATATGGCGGCTGTCTCCTTTATAAATTTATATTTTTAATTGTCAATTCGCTGAATCACGGGTTAGTGATTGTCGAATTTATTAACGCGAACCTATTCTAACATAAAATACCGTAAAAGTCAAAAAATATCCGATAAATAATTTTTAAAACAGGCTTCCTGTATCTTATAAGATTTTGTTATAATTAGAGTGTAACTTACATGGCGTTAGGCCGTATTTGTATCGTGTATGAATTATTCCCGGTATTCTTATGAAAACGGCCGGTCTAACTGATAAAAACGGATATCTGATGATATCGGATAATTTGCGCGGATATCCGGCAGGCGAAATAATCGATTAATAGAAGAAGGCGATTAAAGATGAGAGAGACTTTTAATAAATCGGATGCCGTAAGCGGCATGCTTAATTTAATGTCGAATATTTTCTATGGAACGGCGGCGCTTTTGATAGTGTGCGTCATATTTTGCGGCGCATTTGCAGCGTATTTATTCAAGTTGAATTCGGGATTGCCGGCCGTCGCCGATATTAAAACGATGAGCGCGGCAGGCGGTATCGCCATAAATTATTCGCAAATGCCGGGCTTTCTTTCAAAAGCTATAGTTTGTGCCTATGATCCGGATTTTTTTACTCATAAGGGTTTAACGGCCGACAATATTAAAACCGCCCTCGTGAAGTTATATAAAGGACAGAAAATTGAATTTAACGATAAAACCATAACCCAGAATCTTGCCGCTGCGGCATTAGAAATCTCGAATAAATCGGCTTCCGTTATTGATAAAGGTTTAGCCTCGCGTTTGCGGAATTTTCTAAGAGAAAATCTTCTTGCTTATAAGATTGAATCAAAGATAAAAAGCAAGGATAAAATACTCGAAATATATCTCAATAATGCTTCTTTTGGTGAGGACATCGCAGGATTGCTTCAGGCCTCGGTTGTTTACTTCAATAAAAAACCTGCTGACCTGAGCGAAGCGGACTGTCTCACTTTGGCTTCGATACTCAAATTGCGCCGCCGTGTCAGTAACGATAGCGATATCAGCGCCGTGGCCGCCGAACGCAAAAATATAATAAAGGCGGCGATAGGAAGCGGCCTTATAGATGAGGCTAAGGCGGAAGGTTATAAATTCGAAGATTTTAAACTCAGTTCTTATCAGGGCAAAATCGATCAATTCGCTAAAGACGGCTTCTTTATAATAAAATTATAGCGGGTTGTCTTCAGGATTTCTATATCAGCTTAAAGTTATTATAAACGGCCCGCATGGGCCGTTTTTGTTTTTACGCTGATAAAATTATAGACATTTATGTTGTTTTACTCAATGAAAGCATTTTTCGCTTTGATTTTGCCTTACTTTTGTCTATTATTATTCGCTTTGATTTTGCCTTACTTTTGTCTATTATTATTCGCTTTGATTTTGCGTTATTTTCACATCTTAAATATTCGCATTAAAATTCTTATTAAATTTCGCATTAAATGTATTTATCATATATTTATTATTTGACTATGCAGGATTGTTGTGATAAAATATATGTTAGTGTTTCAAAATGTCATTAAAAACGAATCGTTTAATGAGTAGCTAACGCTGTTTAGCAGGGTTAGCCGAATTGAAATTAATAATAAAATAAATATTTTCGAAAGGAAGAATGTCAATGATTAAAAGAGTTCTTTTTATAGCCTTTTTGATTCTAATTTTATCCGCGCCCGCATTCGCGCAAACCAACCAGTCCATTTCTGTCAGGGACGGCTTTAATTTCGTAAGTTTTACGGTAAACCCTTCGGTTACGCCCTCTCAGCTCAAGGCTTCCTACCCTATCATAAACGATATCTATCTTTACAGCGCCGCCGCCGGAAGCTTTTTAAGCCTGAACGCAGGCGAGCTCACGACTATATCGGCGGGCAGAGGATATATTATCAAAGCCACCGCCACGGGTTCTATCAGCGTTGCCGGCACGGCGGTTTCAAGCGTAAACGTTATCACGCTTAAAACCGGCTTTAACCTTGTCGGCTTTTCCAGAATGCCCGAAACGGTTACATTTGCTCAACTTATGCAGCGCGCCTCGAATATAAAAGGCCTTTATAAATGGAACGCCGCCGCCGGCACCTTTCTTGCCGTAATAAGAAACGGCTCGACTATCGAGCAGATCGACGGCGTCGATCCGGCTTTGAAATCGGCCGAAGCGTACTTTTTCAATATGCTCGAAGATACCACGCTCGATTATAATGGTACGACAATATCCGTCGGCGGCGGCTCGTCGAACCGCGTTGCAACGCCAACATTTACTCCTTCGGGCGGCGTTTATTCGTCGTCGCAGAGCGTAGTTATTTCATGCGCCACTTCGGGCGCCGCCATACGCTATACGATCGACGGCACCACCCCGACTGCGTCAAGCCAGCTTTATATATCGCCCATATCAGTTTCACAGACCATGACCATAAGCGCCATAGCCATAAAGGCCGGCCTCGATAACTCTTACGTATCTACGGCCACATATACCTTCGGCCAGACGCAGGCGCCCGTGATAACTTCGGTGGTAGGCACTTCCGTCGATAACGGCAACGATACCGTTAAAATAACTTTTAATACCGCCATGAATAAAACCGCGGT
>CAYTCW010000098.1:11528-16170 GCA_964436235.1 uncultured bacterium | reverse complement strand
GAAAATGGAATATGGAGCTTAGCTGAATTTCGCGATAAAATGAAGAAAATCTCGGCCGCGCTTAATATAAAGCCATTCGCTTTTTCGGTAGAACGCGAGCAGACTTCGGAGCTGCCTTTTCTTTTTATGTATGGCGGCGGGTATTTGAATTTCAAAGATTCTTCGGGCGGCGTAAAACTTTTACACGATTTTATTTATGCCGACAAAATTTCACCTTCCGAGACAGGCGGACTTAAAACTCGCGATAACTGGCTTGATTTCAAGGAAAAACAGATTGCGGCGGCCTCGCCGTTCGGCATATGGGCGCTGCCTGCTTTAAAAAAAGACCGAAAAATCGAATTCGATATAGCGCAGTACCCATTTGACGATGAAATCAATGGAGCAGCCGGAGATTCAAACGGCGTCTCTATTAAATCGCATCCGGCGCTTTCGCTTTCTTCGGTTATCGGTTATTATGTTTTCACTCAGAAAGATCCGGTTAAACGCGATTATTGCATTAAGCTCGCAAGATTTATAACCAATTCGAACAATCAGAAAGTGATCAAATATTACGGTCAGTTTCCAACTCGCAAATCGGCCGCTTCGATTTATGACGACGATCCCCTTATGAAAAAAGCTTTCGCGCTTTTTGAATACGCGCGGCCCGCGGTAGTCCATCCCGACCTTGCAAAGATCGACGAGCATATTAAATCGGCCTGTCAGAGAATTTTACTCGACGGCGAAATGAAAAGCGGCGAAATAGAAGCTCGCGTTTTAGAAATTGCCTCTTATATAAGCGCTTTGACGGACGATATGAATAAAACGCAGTTTCATGGCCCGTCATCCGGCGGAAATGAAAAAGGCGCGGCCGCGCCAAAAGTTAATGGATCCGATTATATATTTAAAACCGGCTTGTTCAATCTGATATCTTTTTTAATATTTATAGCGGCGGCCGCTTATCTTCTATACCATAAAAAAATGCCGGGTGATTTCATCAAAAACCGCTGGGCCTATTTTTTTATGGCCCCGGCGCTCGCCGTTTTCATCGTGTTTTTTATTTTGCCTGTTATAAGGGGCGTTTTGATTTCTTTTCAAAATTATTCATTCGGCGGCGGCTGGTTAGACAATTTTTGCGGCTTGAATAATTACTCGCATGCTTTGAATGATAAAGTATTTCTTAAATCGGCGTTAAACACTTTTTTATACGCGGCGCTCGTCGTTCCGTCGAACATAGCCATAGCTTTGCTTCTTTCGGTTTTAATATACAGGCTTTCCGAGCGGACGCAGACATGGTTCAAGGGCGCATTCTATCTGCCGGGCGTCGTTTCGATAGTAACTCTGAGCATCGTTTGGCGTTATATCTTCGATTTTAAATCCGGCGTTTTAAATTTCCTGCTGGCGCAGTTCGGTGCCGCCCCGGTCGGCTGGCTGACCACCGAAGAAATGTCGCTTTATTCGATTATAATCTTCACTATTTTAAAGGGCCCGGGCGGCGCTCTTCTGATATATCTGACGGCGCTGTGTAATATTCCGAAAGATTATTTCGAGGCGGCCGCGGTGGACGGCGCCGGGCCGATAAAAACCTTCGTTAAAATAACTTTCCCGCTTCTTATGCCGCAGACTATGTTTCTTGCAATAAGCCTCACCATAGACGCCATGCAGGTATTCGCCCCCGTCATGCTTCTTACCGAGGGCGGGCCGGCGAATTCTTCGGAAGTGGTTATGCACAGGGTATATAAAGAAGCTTTTAATAATTTAAATATGGGCGCGGCTTCGGCGATGTCGGTGCTTTTATTTATGGTGATTCTGGCGGCGTCGGTGTTGCAGTATAAATATTTTAAATACGATTATTGATAAAAAATAGACTTCCGTTCTTCGGGAGCAGGGCATGATAAATATGAAATTATCTGAAAAAAATTTACATATATATTCGTTTTTATTTATATGGGCGGTATTCACGCTTTTTCCGCTTGTATATATGCTTTATTCGTCGCTTCTTCATCCCGACGATATAAAAGCGGGAAGTATATCGTTATTTTCGAATATAGACAGGCTGACCACAATTAACTACGCTGAATTATTTTCGGGATCGATGATAACTAAGTGGTTTATAAACTCGATGATAATATGCCTTACGGTGACTTTCGCCCAGCTTATAATTAACGGGATGGCGGGGTACGCCCTGGCAAAGAAAAAATTCGCCTTAAACGACATGATGTTCTGGAGTTTCGTCGCCGTAATGATGGTGCCTTCGCAGATAGTGTGCATACCGGTTTTTATAATGGTGTGCGATTTCAAACTTATCGACACTTTCTGGGCCGTCATACTGCCTTCATTAGTGTCGCCATTCGGCGTTTTTATGATGCGCCAGTACATGCAGGGCGTGCCGGACGAGGTCCTTGATTCGGCTCGCATAGACGGCTGCTCGGAGCTCGGCACTTTTTTTAAAATAGTCGTGCCTATGAGCCTGCCCGCGTTTTCGACGCTCGGGATATTCGTTTTTATAGCCAACTGGAACGCCTTTTTATGGCCGCTCCTGGTTTTATTTTCCGAACAAAATTACACGCTGGCGGTAGGTCTTGCCACTTTACAGGGCCAGCATACTATCGATTACGGGCTTTTAATGGCGGGGGCGTTCGTTTCGGCGGCGCCGGTCATTATGATCTTCGCGTTTTTTTCTAAATATATAATAAAAGGGGCCACGGAAGGAGCGGTTAAAGGATGATAGCTGGAAGCGGTAATTTATATGCGGGTTTTGATCTGGGCGGCACTAAAATTTCTATGAGCCTGCTCGACGGTACGGGTGAAGTGGTAAGGCGAGAAAAACTTAAGATGCCGTCTAATATTTCTTCGGCGGGAGGGCTTAACGCCGCCGGCGGCGCGATCGCGCTCGTAGCGCGAAGCGGATATCTTCCCGATATCAAAGCGATGACCTTCGCTATCGCCGGATATTCCGATAAAGGCGAGCTTTATAATTTCGAGCAGAGCATAAGGCGCGAATTCGCTAATGTCGGTATCCTTAATTTTATGCCTGACTATCAGATATTTTTTCATTCGCGCTGGCCGGATTTTGCCATAGAGCCGTCCGCATTGAAAAAAACGGCCGAAAAAGATGATGGGAGCATAAAAATTATTATTATTTGCGGAACCGGTTCGGTGGTTATGGCAAGCGCTGAAAATGACGGCGGTGAAGACGGGCCTTATAAAATATTTGGCGGCGGTCCGATAACTTCCGATCCCGGTTCGGGTTTCGACCTCGGGTTGAGGTTTTTAAGGAAATTCGGCATTGAAGACGCTCTCGGCACGCTCGACCCTCGTGTGGCCGCGTTCGCCGCCGAACGCGGCTGCGATGATCCGGGCGATATAGCTTTTGAAGTCAAACCCGGAAGCGCTCAGGCCGTTTCGAAAATTGCGTCTTTCGCCCCTTTGATGCTTGAAATATCTGAAAATATCGAAGGCTCGCCTTACTTTGAAGAGACTCTGTCCGCCGCTAAAAATATAGCGATGGGCGCGCGGCATATTTTAAAAAATAATTTTAAAAATTATATTGACAAACCGGTCAAAATATTATTTAATGGTAGTGTTTTACTTAAATCCGATTTCTATAAAAACATTATGAAGCAATATTTAAAAAGTTATATTAATGCCGCCAGCTTAGAGTTTTTCGAAGTCAACGAAGACGCATCGATAATATGCGCCAGATACTCTATAGCCAGCGGAGCGGAGGTTTAAAGTGCCGATAGATTATAAAGATTTAAAAACCGAAATGCGTAATCCGGAGTCTGAAAATCTCGATTTAATGCCGGTAAAAGATATTTTGAATTTATTTTACCGCCAGGATATAACCGCAGCAGAGGCAGTTAAAAAAGAGCATAAAAATATCGCTCAGGCCATCGAATTAATAGCGCGCGGCCTCGAAGTCGAAGGGCGGGTTTTTTATGCCGGGGCGGGAACTTCCGGCCGGCTCGGAGTTCTCGACGCTTCCGAAATAAAGCCCACATTCGGCGTCAAAAAGAAAATATTTATCGGGCTTATAGCCGGAGGCAAAAAAGCTCTCACTAATTCTATCGAGGGCGCGGAAGACGACGGGACGGCCGTTATAGAAGAGCTTAAAAAACATAAATTTGGCGTCAATAAAAATGACGTGTTGGTGGGGATTACGGCTTCGGGTATGACGCCTTACGTTTTATCGGCGCTTAATTACGCCGTAAGTCAAAATTGCGCCACGGTGCTTTTGACCTGCAATAAAAATATAGCGGCCCGTTATAAAGGATGCTTCGAAGTTATTATAGCCCCTGATATCGGAAGCGAGATTATTTCCGGTTCTACCCGCCTTAAATCGGGCACGGCGACTAAAATGATTTTAAATATGCTTTCGAGCGTCTCGATGATTAAGTTAGGCAAGGTTTATCAAAATTATATGGTGGACCTTATTCCTTCCTGTAAAAAATTAGTCGCCCGCGCCGAGAGAATTTTATCGGATATTTGCCTCATAGATTCCGATGAATCGAAAAAATTGTACAGGCAGTCGAGTCAAAATCTAAAGGCGGCAATATTGATTAAAGAACTTAATATACCGCTTAAAGAAGCCTTGCTTTTGCTGAAAAAAAACGGCGGACACTTAAGAAGCGCTCTAATCGAAGGAAAAAATAAAAGTAAAAAT
>CAYTCW010000098.1:8476-11428 GCA_964436235.1 uncultured bacterium | reverse complement strand
CGGCGGCGGAGACGCCGATGAGTACGAAGATTATGAAGATGATGAAAAAGAAGAGCCGGAAGAAGACGACAGCGACTCTAAAAACGGCAAAGATTCTCCCGAAAATAAATAATAGAACAGATGATTGGAATGATTTAAGTGAATGATTCTATAAAATCAGGTAATTCAGGTAATTCAGGTAATTTGAACGGCGGCTCCGGTGAATCGACCGCGGATATATTCAAGCGTATAAGCTGCGTTGCAAAAACAGCCCCCAAAATGGTCGTGATGGGTATCGGTAATTTTAACCGAAGTGATGACGCCATAGGAGCTCATATCGTCAGTTCCATCATAGAAAATATAACGGGCGCCGAAGAATACCGTAATTATTTAAAATTTAAAGATAAAGACGGCAGGCGCGAATTATTGCTGATAGCCGCCGCGGTTACTCCCGAAAATTTCGTCGATGAAATAATCGAATTTGAGCCTGAATTAATACTTTACATAGACTGCGCCAATTTTAACGATGCTTCCATAAAGGCGGGCGAGCTTCGTTTATTTAACGAAAATTCGCTTGCGGTCTCTAAAAACGCTATTTCGACTCATTCCATGTCCATTAATTTGCTGATTGAAATTTTCAAGCAGAAAATACCGGCCGCTAAAAATTTATTTCTGGGCATAATGCCTGAAAATATTGAATACGATTATAGCATCGATTACGCTGAAAATATAACGCCGGAAGTATTAAAAACAGGCGAAAAAATAATCGAATATATTAAAACCGATATATTATCCGCGATGGAGGTTATTTAATGGCCGGAGGCGGAGCTATTCTTGGAGGCTTATTCGGGCTTATGCTCGGCGGCCCTATCGGCGGCATCGTCGGGGCCGTATTTGGAGACGCGATCAGCGGGGGCGAGCAGGGGAGCCGCACCGGCGGTTATGAAAGCGGGGCGGACGGGCCTTCCGTTGACTGCCCCGGCTGCGGCGTTAAAATATTAGTCGGAGGCGAGGGACGCTGGATATGCCCTAAATGCCGGGTGGAATTCGATTATGACGGCTATAATTCCCGTATCTCAGGCGCCGGCGGTCATAGTAGCGGCTTTGCAGGAGATTACGGTGAAAAAATAAATAACGATCAGGCACAGGATATATTTTTTCTCGTGGTTTTTTCCCTGCTTGCGCTAATGGCTAAGGCTGACGGCGTGGTCTCGAAAGAAGAAGTCAAGTTAGTCGATGATTTTATTAAAAACGGACTTCAATTATCGCCTCAAAAACGAGAGGCGGCAATTAAAATATTTAACGCGGCGAAGGATTCAAATTATTCATTCGACGGCCTCGCTTCTCAGTTTTACTCTATTTTTAAAAACGAGCGCAGCGTATTAAAAACCATGTTCGATATTCTTGTGCATTTAGCTCATTCAGACGGCACTTTTCATCCTAACGAAGAACGCCTTATTAAAAATGCTAAAAAAATATTTAAAATCAGCGATTATGAATATGAATCGCTTAAAAGCCGCTATCAGGCCAACGGATATGGCGCATCAAGCGGCGGCGAGTCTCAAAGCCGCTCTGGCGGCGGCGGGCAAAGCGGCTCCGCCGGTGAAGATATCGATAAATACTACGCGGAGTTAGGCTGCAAACCTTCAGACAGCAACGAAAAAATAAAAGAAGCCTATAAAAAAATGGCCAGGGATTATCATCCTGATACGGTAATCGCTAAAGGACTTCCGCAGGACTTCGTTAAGTTTGCCACTCAAAGGTTTCAACAGATCCAGCTGGCTTATGAAAAAATAAAAACGGCCCGTAACTTTTAATTTATATGAATATAATTAATTTTAGAAGCAAATATAAAATACTCTGGAAGCTCGGCCTATTGGTGCTCGCCATGTTTTTTTTGATTACGCTTTTAAGTCTCATAACTATCTATAATATAACGCTTTTAGATAAAAATGCCAATGTAGTCAATAGTTATAACGATACGCTTAAACTCGTCGAAAGCCTTCAGATCAAATCGAATGATTTATTAAATAATGAAAAAGCCAAAGAAATAATGTTCGATCAAAAATTAGTCGAAAAATATAAAGATTTTGATAATTATATCGAGCAGTTTATGGCCCAGGCTAAAAAATCGGTGTCTAATCGTGAATTGAAGAAAACCCTGAGCCGGCTTAACAGTTCGCGCGAAAATTTTAATTCTTTATTAAACGCCACTTATCAGGCTTACGACGATGAGTTCGACGTGTGGGACACCGCCGAAATACCCATGACGAAACTTATAAATAAACGCGAAGGCCTTCATAAAGACATCGAAGATCTGCTAATTAAAAACAATGCCATGATAAATAATATTACCGTCAATTCGGCTAAGGAAAGCCGTATTATCGTCGGTTACATGATAGCGATAGTATTTGTTATTTTCATATGCCTGATGTGGTTTTCTTATTATCTGACAAGGCGCGTCACCTTTCCCATAAACAGCCTTATAGTGGCGGCCCGTGAAATAGGCGGCGGCAACCTCGACTATAAAATAGACCTTAAAGGTTATGACGAAATAGGCGAACTGGGCCACACTCTCAATCAGATGACCGACTCGCTCAAGCAGTCGAATGAGCGTCTTAAATCTATGCTGCAGCTTGCTGTAACCGTTGCCCATGAGGTGCGCAACCCTATCGCCGGTATCGGAAATGCGGTACAGGTAATTTCATCTAAATTTTCCAAAGACGATCCTTACCGTGAAATTATTACCGAAATGACCGCTCAGATAAATCGAGTCGATGAAATTATCTCTAATTTGCTCAATTATGCTCGCCCCGTGCCTCTTAATTTAGTTAAATGCCGCGTCCGTGAAACGCTTTTAAATGTGCTGCAGTTTATCGCTCCTTCCGGCGGCGAGGGCGGTATAACCCAAGATATCGATATCGCGCCGCATATAGATCCTCTTTTAAATATCGATATTAAGCAATTCACTCA
>CAYTCW010000098.1:7165-8376 GCA_964436235.1 uncultured bacterium | reverse complement strand
GATATATGCGTTTTAGATATCAGGCTGCCGGATTATTCCGGAATAGAGCTTTTAAGAAAGATAAAGCAGGCGCAGCCTGATACCTACGTTATAATGATGACGGCTTTCGCGGAGGTAGAAACCGCCGTGGAAGCTCTTAAATTAGGCGCATTCGATTATCTGATCAAACCTTTTAATTTAGAAAAACTCAAGCATTTAATAGGAAAAATAATTGAAACAAATGAGCTGAAAAAAGAAAACACTTTTTTAAAGCAGAAGGAGCAGAAGCATTTTCTTCAGGAAAAAATGCTCAGCGAGGCGCCCGAAATGCTTAAAATATTCGATTTAATTAATAAACTCGCCGACATTCCTATTTCTACGGTTATAATAACCGGCGAAACAGGTACCGGAAAAAGTCTTATAGCGCGCTCGATACATTATAAGGGCCTCAGGCAGTCGAAATCTTTCGTTGAAATAAACTGCAGCGCCATATCCGAGTCTCTTCTCGAATCGGAACTTTTCGGACACGAAAAAGGCGCGTTCACTAACGCCATAGTCCAGAAAAAAGGTTTAGTCGAAATAGCCGACGGAGGAACTCTGTTTCTCGATGAAATCGGTGAAATGAGCCTTCCTCTTCAGTCGAAACTGCTTAAAGTAATAGAAGATAAAGTATTTAAAAGGGTTGGCGGCGTTAAAGACATATCCGTCGATGCCCAGATAATAGCGGCGACGAATAAAGATCTTCAAAAAGAAATCAAAGAAAATAAATTCAGGGAAGATCTTTATTTCAGGCTCAACGTTATTCCGATCCACATACCGCCCCTGCGCGAGCGCGTGGAAGATATTATCATACTCGCCGATCATTTTATAAAGCATTATAATTTCATATTCAAAAAAAGCGTTTTAAGCCTTTCAAGCGAAGCGGGGGAGCTGATGAAGAATTATTCGTGGCCGGGCAATGTGCGCGAGCTTAAAAACGTTATAGAACGGACTATATTGCTTGAAAGCTGCGAGTCGATAATGCCGCAGCACCTGCATTTAAAAGCGGGCGGCGAGCGTATTAAAAAAGATTCCGGCCCGCAGGCGGATCAGACGGTAGCGGCTTCGAATCTTGCTCAATTTGATATCAGCGTCGATAAAAAAGGAGTAGATCTTGATTTATTGATGACTGCGGTCGAAAAAAAGATAATACGCAAGGCGCTTGAAATGAGCAATAATAATCAGTCTCATGC
>CAYTCW010000098.1:509-7065 GCA_964436235.1 uncultured bacterium | reverse complement strand
AATCAAAAGTACGGCTTTATTAATATAAAAGGCAGGGTAGTAGTTAAACCTGTTTTCGATTCGGCTGAAGAATTTAGCGGGGGAATGGCGGTTGTTACCTATGGCGATAGCAGCGGATTTATAACCGCTGATGGGAAACCGGCTTTTAAAAAGCGTTTTGAAGCCGCCCGCGGTTTTAGCGAAGGTCTTGCGGCCGTTAGAACCGGCGGCAAGTGGGGTTATATCGATAGAAAAGGCGAAACGGCCATAGAGGCCAATCTTGAAATCGCTTCCAATTTTAATGAAGGCATGGCCGCCGTTAAAAAAGACGGCAAATACGGTTTTATCGATTCGCACGGGGTGCTGGCCTTAGAGTTTAAATTTGAATGGGCGGCCAATTTTAAAGACGGCCTGGCGCGCTTTAAAAAAGACGGCAAATACGGTTTTATAAATAAAAAAGGCGAAACCGTCATAAAAGCCGATTTCGATTCCGCCGACGATTTTTACGCCGGATATGCGATTGTGATGAAAAACGCCCGTTACGGATTAATCGATAAAACCGGAGTATTTGCCGCGCCGCCCGTTTATGATTATATATCCCGTTTTAAAGAAGGCGCGGCTTTTTTTGAAGAAGATAAAAAATACGGTTTTGTAGGTTCGGACGGCAAAATCTTCGTTAAGCCTCAATACGACGGTGTTTCGGTATTCAGCGAAGGACTGGCGTTAGTTAAGAGCGGCAAATATTACAAATATATTGATAAATCAGGTAAAACTTCTCTGGTACCGGGTTTTAAATTTAAAGACGCGGCCATATTCAGCGAAGGCCTCGCCCGCGTCGCGCTGGATAGAAAAAATATATTTATAGATAAAAAAGGCCGCACGGTAATTGATTTTAAAGAAAAATTCTGTTTTTTCAGCGACTTTAAAAACGGCTTAGCTTCAGGTTATATACAGGATAAAAGCGTGTATATAAATAAAGCTGGAAAAATAGTGTGGGCGGATACTTTTAAAGAAAATAAAACAGAAACTAAAAAAAAGAAATAGTTGTAAAAATAAAATGAACTTTTTATCAATCTCAAGACACTCTATTTTATCGGGGGGATATTTTTCATATAATGTCTGACATTTTAGTTTCCGGTCTTATTAACTTTGAAACCACTTTAAAAATAGATAAATTTCCTCTCGAATATTATCCGGTGGCATATCCTTTCGGAGGCGTTAATTCGACCGTTTCCGGCGTGGGTTTTAACGTCGCTAAGGCGCTTAAAACCCTCGGCGCCGAAGTCAGGCTGCTTTCAATTACCGGCGCGGACGCCGTGTCGGACCTTATTGAAGCCGAAATAAAAAAATGCCGTTTAGGGCTCGAATTTATAGTTAAATCTATTCAGGCGACGCCTCAATCGGTTATAATATTCGATGAAACCGGCAAAAGGCAGATACAGGTAGATCTCAAAGATATCCAGACGGCCGTTTATCCGCCCGAACTTTTTGCGAAGGCGGCCGCCGGCGCGGATATATTGGTTTTATGTAATATAAATTTTTCCCGTCCAATGCTTTCGGAAGCCGTTAAGACGGGTAAAATTACGGCCTGCGACGTCCATGCTTTGAGCCCGGCCGATCTGGGCGGATATAATGAAGATTTTATCAGGCATTGCGATATTTTATTTTTCAGCGACGAAAATATCGGCGCCGGCGTCCATGAATTTATCCGGCATCTGGCACATCATTATCCGAATAAGATAATAGCGGCCGGCATGGGGTCTAAAGGTTCGCTTTTGTTCGTAAAAAAAGACGATTGCTTCCGTCATTATCCGGCGCTTAATTTGAGACCCGTAGTCAATACCGTTGGCGCCGGCGATTCTCTTTTTTCGGCGTTCGTTTATTATTACGCCGAAACGCGCGACGCTTACTTTGCAATGGAACGCGCTTCGGTCTTTGCCGCATGGAAAGTCGGGGCTAACGGCGGAGCTGAAGGCTTTTTGACGGCTGAAGAAATGCTTGAATATAATAATCGGCCGGATTAAAACCCGCCGTTTAATTTTATCCGGCCGGCAGATAATAATCCGTCAGTCAATTCATCAGCCTGGCATTTACTTATTGTTGATTATTTAATAAATTAATTACTTAAACGAAAGGGAGATTTAATTGAAAAAGTTCAAATCTTTATTCTGGATTTTTATTTTTTTAGCGGCGGCTTTTTATATGGCAGGCGCCATGAAGAGCGCCGAAGTGAAAAAAGGCGCGGGCGGCCGCAAGGGCGCCTCGTCGCAGCAGGTTATAAGCGTTAAAACCATTGCGGCCGGAACGGGCGAGGTTGAAAATATCATCGAAATAAACGGCAGACTGTATCCGCCGGTCGAGTCGGTATTAAGCGCCGAGACCGAGGGAATATTAGAAAACACTTATAAAGAAATGGGCGATTTCGTCAGAGCCGGCGAGCTTCTCGCTGAAGCTGACGATAGCGAGTATAAGGTCCGTAAAATTCAGGCCGAGGCCGATTATATGCAGATACTGAATAAATTGTCGCTCGAAACCGCTCCGGTGGATATATCGTCAATAAATATCGAAAATATAAGCATGATAAAAAAAGTTAAAGCTAATTACGAAAACCTTCGCTCGAGCTCATGGCGAATCACCGAGCTCGGCAAGAACCAACTCGCCTCCAAACAACTGCAGGAAGATACGGCGTCCAAATTAAAGGCCGCCGAGGCCGATCTTCAATCGGCCCGCGAGGAGGCTAAAAACCTTGTTATAACTCTTAAAAGCAAGCAGGCCGCCGCTGAGTTCGCGGCTAAAAAATTGGCTGACACTAAAATAATAGCCCCCTATAACGGCTTCATATTAAAGCGGTTCGCTTCTAAAGGCGAGTACGTCAAAGTCGGCGCTCCGTTGTATTCAATAGTTAAATCCGATCCTATCAAATTTTCCGGTTTTATAGCCGAGGCTTATATGCGAAATATACACGCCGGTAAAGACGTCGAAATAACCGTAGAAGCGCTTAATACTAAGGCTATGGGCAAAATTTCGCGCATATCGCCTTCCGCTAATGCCGATAACCATGCCGTTGAAATAGAAGTCGATATACCCAATCCCGACAATAAGCTCAAAGCCGGATATTTCGCTAACGCTAAAATCATTTTATATAAAAAGAACGACGCGGTTATAGTTACTAATGAGGCGCTTTATACATTCGCGGGCATCAATAAGGTTTTTGTTATAAAAGATTCAAAAAGTTTTGAGCGTAAAATTAAAATAGGAAGGCGTTTCGCCGATAAATTCGAAGTGAGCGAAGGTCTTGCCGGCGGGGAAATAATAGCCGTATCCAATATTACCAAACTCTATGATAACGCCCCCATAAGCCTTAACGGAAATGGAAATGGAAACGGGAAAGAAAAAGAAAAAAGCGCCGGCGGCGATGCCGCGCAAAAAAGAAAGTAGTGAGATGATACATGAATATTGCTGAAGTATGCGTTAAAAGGCCCGTTTTTACTACGATGCTGATGGCGCTGTTATTAGTGCTCGGCGCGTTTTCATTTCTTAAATTGGGCGTCGATTTAATGCCGAACACCGATTTTCCGATGGTAATGATAAGGACTTACCTTCCTGGAGCGAGTCCCGAAGAAGTCGAAACTGAAATAAGCAAAAAAATCGAAGAAGCCGTAAATACGGTTTCCGGTATCGATGAATTGCGCTCGACTTCAAGCGAAGGCGTTTCGCGCGTCATGGTGCGTTTTATACTTGAAAAAAACGGCGACGTGGGCGCGCAGGAAATACGCGATAAAATATCGGCCATCCAGCGCTCGCTTCCATACGGCACCGACCCGCCGGTTATTTCGAAAATAGATCCGTCATCGCAACCCGTGATTAAAATAGCGGTCTCCGGCGAAAGAAATATGCTCGAATTAACCGAGCTTGCCCGAAAACAGATCAAAGAATCGCTTGAAACCGTTTATGGCGTGGGAGATATCGAAGTCAGCGGCGCTCGCGCGCGCGTGGTGAACGTGTTTATAGATAAAAATAAGCTCGAACAGTTTAAACTGTCCATAGCGGCAGTAAAAAACGCTTTCGCCACCCAGAATGTCGAAGTGCCTATCGGCCGCATTACACAGATCGGCCTCGAATACGGCTTGCGCGCACTCGGCAGGCTTTATACCATGCAAGATTTTAACTCGCTTATTATAAGCTGGGTCAATAACAGGCCCATAGTTTTATCCGAAATCGGCTATGCCGAAAATTCGGAGGAAGAGCCGCGTTCGCTTTCGCGCTTAAACGGAAAACCCTCGGTGTCTCTTGTTATCAGAAAGCAGTCAGGCGCAAATACCGTTGCGGTCGTCGATGCAATACTCGCTAAGGTAGAAGAAATTAAAAAAGGCCTTCCCGATGATATCAAACTCGAAATGATAGGCGATCAATCCCGATTTATACGCGCTTCGATACATGAGGTTGAAATGCATCTTGTAATGGGCGCGCTTTTAGCTTCCGTAATAGTTTTTTTATTCATGGGCAATCTTCGCGCTACCGTTATAGCGGCGGTTTCCATACCCACATCGCTTATCGCCACTTTTTCGCTCATGCATTACATGGGCTTTACCCTCAATAATATTACGCTGTTAGGACTCGCGCTCGCCGTCGGCATAGTAATTGACGACGCGATCGTCGTTCTGGAAAATATATTCAGAATAATGCAGGAAAAAGGACTTTCGCCTTCTGAAGCCGCCGTGGAAGGCACTAATGAAATCGCTCTGGCGGTTAGCGCGACGACTTTGTCGCTTATAGTAATATTCGTTCCCGTCGCTTTTATGTCGGGTATGGTCGGCCGTATATTTCAAAGCTACGGCCTTACCGTGGCTTTTGCTATCGGCGTTTCGCTTTTCGTGGCTTTCACGGCTACTCCGATGCTATGCTCGGTGTTATTCAAAAAGCACGATAAGATATCGCATGAGGGCGGCGGCGACGGCGATGAAGAACTCTATATAAATAAGGTTCTTAATAAAGGCTATGGCTATCTTGTCAACTGGTCGCTCGATAATAAGCTGGCGATTATAATCCTTGCCGCTTTTACTATATATATGATCGCGCCGCTTTTAAATTACATTGGTAAAGATTTTATGCCCGTTGATGATACTTCTGAAATGGAAGTGTCGGTTACCACCCCTCCGGATTGGACGCTCGATCGCACCGATCGTATAATGGCCGAAATTGAAGAAAAAGTCAAGAAATTGCGCGGCGTGGAATCCATTCTATGCACGATAGGCTCTTCCGATTCCGGCAGCGTTACAAGCGGTAATTTATTCGTTATTATCGAAGATATCAAAAAAAGAAATTATCCTATCGATGATACAGTGCGCGCCATCAGAAGACTTCTTTCCGAATACGCCGATCTGCGATGCGGCGTTCAGGTGGCCTCCGCGCGTATGGGCGTCGGCGGACGCAATTCCAAACTTAACTTCAGCGTAACCGGCCCCGACCTTAATATGCTCGATTCCGCTACCCAAAAAATGAAGGCGGAGCTTTCTAAAATAAACGGATTTATAGACGTCGATACGGCCATGGATAACCAGAAGCCCGAATTTCGCGTGTCTATCGACCGTAAAAAAATGGCGGAGCTCGGCATTTCCGTCTCCGATCTTGTAAGCTCTCTTAAAACTCTCATTGGCGGCGAAAAAATATCGCGATTCAAAGAAGGCGATGAACAGTTCGACATTATATTGAGGCTTTTTGAAAAAGACCGAAATATACCCGATCTGGTCAAAGAAATTAAACTGATAAATAAAGCGGGTAAACTTATTCCTATAATTAATTTCGTTAAAATCGAAATTGGCGACAGTCCGACAAGAATCGAACGCCTTAACCGCGAAAGGCAATATACCATCAATGCCGATCTCGAAAATAATAAACCGCTTAATATCGCCATGCAGGACGTGCAAAAAGTATATGATTCTTTAAAGATGCCCGTCGGTTACAGACTTAATTTTGCAGGCCAGGCAAGAATATTCGCCGAAACTATCACCAACTTCATAACCGCATTTTTACTCAGCGTGATTCTAATGTATATAGTTCTCGCCTCGCAGTTTGAAAGTTTTCTTCACCCGGTTACCATACTTTTAACTTTGCCGTTAAGCATTCCCTTCGCCATTATATCGCTTTTAGTGATGGGCGAAACGCTCAATATATACAGCATTTTCGGTTTATTTATGCTCTTCGGTATAGTCAAGAAAAACGCCATATTGCAAATCGATTATACCAACACCCTGCGTGAGCGAGGAATGCAGCTTCGCGAAGCTATAGTCAAAGCTAATGTTACAAGGCTGCGGCCTATTTTAATGACGACTCTCACCCTTATAGCCGGTATGCTCCCTATCGCCCTCGGCAAAGGTCCCGGCGCAGCCTCTCGCGCATCAATGGCTAAGGTAATTATCGGCGGTCAATTTTTATGCCTGCTGCTGACGCTTCTTGTAGTTCCGGTCGCTTACTATCTATTCGACCGCGCGAGCGTAAAATTGCACGAAAAATTTTGGAAGACGGATGAAAAAACTAAATAGTTAAATAGTTAAATGGTTTTTTTAAAAAGGGAGGG
>CAYTCW010000098.1:0-492 GCA_964436235.1 uncultured bacterium | reverse complement strand
CCCTTTCTCCCTCCCTCAATCGGCAATTTGCCTGACACTTTTTTGTTAGTTTATCTATAGCCTTTTCTTTAATGTCTATATTTCTGTATTTTTATTTTTATCTGTATCATCTTTCTTTTTATTTTTTTATATCACTATATCACTATATAATCTATATTTACTTTTTTCATGCCAGTTTGTTTGTTTGCAGCCGCGCGCATGCGTGCGCGCGACTGCGTAGCATTAATGGCACTTTCATAACTTAAATTGACAGCTCACGATAAAACAATATTGTAAATCTATTTTGATATTACACTTCTAAAAATTAAAACTAATTGTTATGATTAAGATTATAGTAAATTAATTTAAAAAATAAGTTTTGTAATGCTTTTGTATAGTAAAAGTTGTTAAGCTTTAAAGTGTTACCGTGAGCCGCAACATTAAGTTCTGGTGGTGCGTTGTTTGTGGTAATATAAAAACTGAGCGGTCCGGAACTTAAAAAGTCTAGCAGTC
>CAYTCW010000097.1:2181-16312 GCA_964436235.1 uncultured bacterium | reverse complement strand
GAGGGGGAAAGGGTTGCTAACCCTTTCCCTCTCCCTTGAAAAAAACTTTTAACTTGACAAAGATGTATATCTTTAATATAATTTTGACAATCAATCGGTATCGGAGGTTTTTTTATATGACGGAACCGCAGGATAAAACCATAACCTGCCGCGAATGCAATCGTGAGTTCATCTTCAGCGCTTCAGAGCAGAATTTTTACAATGAAAAAGGCTTTGATAATCTGCCGACCAGATGCCCAGCCTGCCGCGGCAATCGTAAAAAGGTTACGCTCGGCCGTCTTAATATTAAAGAATTCCGTGAAACTTTCGATGTGATCTGCCATCAGTGCGGCAAAGCAGCGCAGGTCCATTTCAGGCCGGTTTCGGGCAAACCCGTTTACTGCCGTGAATGTTACCAGCAAATAAAAGGCGGTATTAAATAATAAATGTCTAATACTTTCGGAACTGTATTTAAGGTAACCACTTTCGGCGAATCGCACGCTAAGGCTGCCGGCGCGGTAATCGACGGCTGTCCGGCGGGTCTCAAGCTCACTGAAAGCCTCATAGAAAAGTATATTAAAAAAAGCGTTAAGTTTTACTCATTCAGCACTGCGCGCCGCGAAGATAATAAGATCGAGATCCTTTCAGGTGTTTATAAAGGCCTCACGACAGGCTCGCCCATTGCCATTATCACGCGCAACTGCGACGCCGATTCATCGGGTTATCTTAAATTAGAAGGAGTGGCGCGGCCGTCGCACGCCGAATACGCCTACTACCAAAAATACGGCATATACGATCCGCGCGGCGGCGGAAGGTCTTCAGGCCGCGAGTGCGTATCGCGTCACATGGCGGCCGCGGCTGCCGATAAATTATTGGAATTTACCGACATTAAATTCAGCGCCGCCATAGTAGAGCTTGCCGGCGTGAAGACCGGCGGTAAAAATAAAATGATCGAAGCCGTAAAGCGCGTCGAAAACCTGAAGGGTGAAAAAGACTCCAGCGGCGGCGTTTTTGAAATAAGCATAACCGGGGTTCCGGCCGGTCTCGGTTCGCCTTTATTCAATAAATTAAGCTCACAGATAGGGGCTTATTTATTTTCGATAGGCGGAATTAAAGCCGTCGAAATAGGCGCCGGCATTGAAATTGCGCGCATGAGCGGAAGCGCCGCGAACGACTGCGCGCAATTCGATAAAAAAGGCGGATTGGTTTATTTAACTAATAACTCGGGCGGGATATCGGGCGGGATATCGAACGGCGCGCCCATAAAGGTTCGCGCATTCGTCAAACCGACGCCTTCGATCGGTAAAAAGCAGAAAACGATAGACTTTTATAACGGCCGTAATTGCGAAATAGAGCTTGACGGCCGCTTCGACGCCAACTTTACGCCTCGCGCCATGGCGGCCGCCGTTTCAATGCTCAAGATCATGATCACCGATAATATGCTTCAGATGAACTTTATTAAAATAATCTAATTTAGCGCATCTATATCTGTTTACATTCAAGTCAATAATAACTTAATTAGCTACGGTCTTCCGATGGAGTAATATGTAAAGCCGTAATTACGAACGAATTTAGGGTTATATAAATTTCTGCCGTCGAATATAACCGGGGCGGTCATAATTTTTTTCATCTTTTCAAAATCGGGCTCGCGAAACGATCCCCATTCAGTGACTAATATGAGGGCGTCGGCCGCTTCGAGCGCTTTATAAGCGTTTTCACAATAAGTGATCGATGAAGTTTCGGGCAGTATTTTCTTAGCCTCTTTAATGGCTTCCGGGTCGAACGCTTTAACTTTAGCGCCGTTTTTAATTAAATTATTAATGATGACCACCGACGGCGCCTCGCGCATATCGTCGGTTTTGGGTTTAAACGAAAGCCCCCATACGGCAAATGTTTTGGATTTAATATCGCCGTTATAATGTTTAAGCACTTTTTTAACGATGAGTTCTTTCTGCGCGTCGTTAACTTCTTCGACGGCGTTTAATATCTTCGATTCATGTCCGAGTGTGCGCGCCGTTTCAAGCAGCGCCTTTACGTCCTTAGGAAAGCAGCTTCCGCCGTAGCCGGCGCCCGCGAATAGAAAATCGTGTCCTATTCTTCTGTCCGAGCCGATTCCGGTCCTGATCATATCGATATCTGCGCCGCAGCGTTCGCATATATTAGCCATTTCATTCATAAACGATATGCGCGTGGCGAGCATGCAGTTAGCTGCGTATTTAGTGAGTTCGGCGCTTCTGATATCCATGGTTATAACGCGGTAATTTTTTCTCATGAACGGCGAATATAACTCTTTCATAAGTTCGGCCGTTCGCACATTATCGGTGCCTATCACGACGCGGTCGGGTTTCATAAAATCTTCGATGGCGGCGCCTTCTTTAAGAAATTCGGGATTGGATACCACATCGAATTCATGATTGACGCCGCGCGCTTTAAGTTCGTTTTTAACGGTTTCACGAACTTTTTCAGCCGTGCCGACCGGAACGGTCGATTTATCTACGATAACCCTGTAACCGTTCATATTTTTACCGATTTCTTTAGCGACGCTGAGCACATATTGCAAATCGGCGCTTCCGTCTTCGCCGGGCGGCGTGCCGACCGCTATGAAGCAAAATAATGAATTTTCAACGGCGTGCTTGATATCGGTGGTAAAGCTCATTCGTTCTTCTTTTATATTGCGCCGCACCATTTCTTCGAGCCCGGGTTCGTAAATGGGAATTATTCCGTTTTTAAGCCCGTCGATCTTAGCGGCATCTATATCCATACATATAACGTCATTGCCCATTTCGGCGAAGCAGGTGCCGGTAACGAGTCCTACGTAACCCGAACCTATTATAGTTATTTTCATCTTCAAAACCGTCCCTTAAGTGAAATATAGTCGTATAATATCATTGTAATTTTATTATGTCAATAAAATTATCATAAAAATTATCGGTAATTAGTGTTGACATCGAATTTTAATTTATGTATAATGATTTCAAAAAAAATTAGATAATACTCTTTAACTATAATTAATATTAGTTTGATTAAAATAATGAAGGGCAGGTAATGAAATGGCCGAGAGAAATATCGATACTCTCATTAAAGATTTGTATCAGAAGAAAGAAGTTATAATGGACGCCGACGGTAAGCGCGGCGAAAAGCAGCATGCAAAGGGTAAATTAACCGCGCGCGAAAGAATCGCATCACTGTTAGACCCGGGGTCGTTCGTTGAAACCGATATGTTCGTAAAACACCGCTGCAGCAATTTTGGCATGGAAAAACAGGAAGTTCCTGGCGAGGGCGTCGTTACCGGCTACGGCCATATAAACGGACGGTTGGTATATGTATTCTCGCAAGATTTTACGGTATCGGGCGGCTCGCTCGGCGAAATGCACGCCCTTAAGATAACCAAACTTCAGGACCTCGCGCTTAAATCAGGCGCCCCGATAATAGGCATAAACGATTCGGGCGGCGCGCGCATACAGGAAGGCGTCGATTCGCTTCACGGCTACGGCCAGATATTTTTCAGAAACACCAGAAGTTCGGGCGTAATTCCGCAGATATCGGTAATATTAGGCCCCTGCGCGGGCGGCGCGGTCTATTCGCCGGCGCTTACCGATTTCGTTTTCATGGTAGATAAAGTCAGCCAGATGTATATCACCGGCCCATCGGTCATTAAAGCCGTCACCGCCGAAGACGTTACCGCTGAAGAAATAGGCGGCGCCTACACGCATAACGCAATATCGGGCAACGGCCATTTCATCTGCCAGGATGAAAACGAATGTTTCGCCCAAATCCGCAATTTATTGAGCTTTATTCCGGCTAACAACCTCGACGATCCCCCGCACGCCGAAACCAACGACGATATAAACAGAAAAGACCCTGAATTAAGGGCTTTAGTTCCGACAAATTCCAAAACGCCCTACGACGTGCGCGATGTGATCCGTCATATTATGGATAACGGCAATTTCTTTGAAATAATGCCGCTATTCGCTCAAAATATGGTAATAGGCTTCGCCCGTCTCGCCAATCAATCGATAGGAATAGTAGCCAATCAGCCGAACGCCTTAGCAGGCTGTCTCGACATCAACGCCTCCGACAAAGCCGCGCGTTTCATCAGATTCTGCGACTGCTTTAATATACCAGTGCTCACTATCGTCGATACTCCAGGCTTCCTGCCCGGCAAAAACCAGGAATTCGGGGGCATCATCAGACACGGCGCCAAATTATTATACGCCTATTCAGAAGCCACCGTGCCGAAGTTAAACCTGACGCTCAGAAAATCGTATGGCGGCGCATCAGTCGCTATGTGCAATAAAGACCTCGGCGCCGATTACGTAGTGGCATGGCCGCAGGCGCAGATCGCCGTAATGGGCGCTGACGGCGCGGTTCCGCTCATTTTCAAACGCGACATCGAAGGGGCTACCAATCCGGCTGAAAAACGCAAAGAATTAATCGATAATTACGAACAGCTTACCTGTAATCCGTACGAAGCTGCCAGACGCGGACTCTGCGATTTCGTGATCACGCCCGAAGAAACCAGGCCGTTTTTAGCATCGCTTTTCAGCACGCTGCGCACGAAGCGCGAAGCGCTGCCAAATAAAAAGCACGCTAACATACCGCTATAAACTAAAGATTAACGATCATATTCAGGCAAGAGGTGAAAAAAATGGCTGATAGTAAAATAGATTCCACCGCGGTTAAAAATAAAGTATCAAAAAAAATGCTCGCAGTAGTCACCGCGGCGCTGAGCATGTATCTACAAAATGAAAAGCTCAATTTTAAAATACTCGATATCAAGCCCGTCCATTCAAGCGATTTGAATATATGGGGGCTTTTCGGCCGCATGAACAGCATGCAGCGGCTTTCAAGGAATAAATGGGGCAGAAAGTAAATATTTATTAAAAATAAAATTATATATTAAGGAAAGGTAGGCTTATGATTAGAAAATACGTTGTTAAAGTAGGTAAGGAATCTTTCGAGGTTGAGGTGCAGGAAATGCAGACGCAGTCGGCCGGCCCTAATTTTCAGCCTAATATAATAATGCCGCCGCCGGTTATGACAGCTCCTCTTCCCACTCCGAAGCCTAAAGTGCCGATGTCGGTGCCGCGTCAGAAATCGCCGTCAGGCGGTAAAACCATCAACGCCATGATGAGCGGCAGTATTATAGCCGTATTAGTTAAAGAAGGCGACGAAGTCAAAGAAAACGACGCTGTAATTAAACTCGAAGCCATGAAAATGGAAACGGTCGTTAACTCGCCATTCGCCGGCAAAGTTAAAGAAATACTGGTTAGCGAACGCCAGACGGTCACCGCGGGCGACATGCTTATCGTAATTGAATAAATTGATAGATAACTATAAATACTGATAGACACTGATAGATAAGGAGATAATAAATGCCAAAGATAACCGAAACCATATTCAGAGACGCCCATCAGTCGCTCGCCGCGACGCGCGTTGAAACTTCCGATATGATACCCATACTCGAAAAAATAGACCAGGTCGGCTACTGGTCGCTTGAAATGTGGGGCGGCGCCACATTCGACACATGTCTCAGATTTTTATACGAAAATCCCTGGCAGAGAATACGCGAATTTAAAAAACACATCAAAAAAACAAAGCTGCAGATGCTTTTACGCGGCCAGAACCTCGTCGGTTACAAACATTATCCCGACGATATAGTCGAAAAATTCATTACTACGGCTTATGAAACGGGCATCGAAGTTTTCAGGATATTCGACGCGCTCAACGATATCCGTAATATGGAATATTCGATCAAAGTGGCTAAAAAATGCGGCGCGATAGTTCAGGGTACGGTTAATTACACCATCAGCCCGGTCCACAAACTCCAGTCGTTTATCGACGTGGCCAATCAGCTGCGCGACTGCGGCTCCGACATCATCTGCATAAAAGATATGGCCGGCCTCATTTCACCGGCCGTCGCCTCTGAGCTAATATCTAAAATGAAGAAAGAAACCGGACTTCCGGTATGCCTTCACAGCCACTGCACGACCGGCATGGCGCCTATAAGCTATTTTAAAGCCGCCGAAGCGGGCGCAGACCATCTCGATACCGCGCTGTCGCCGTTTTCATCGGGCACCTCGCAGCCGACGACCGAAACGCTCGTCGCCGTTCTCGACGAAGCAGGGCTTAAAACCGGCATCGATTCAAAGCATTTCAGCGAGGTTACCCGTTACTTTGAAACCCTCAAAGAAAAATATCAATACCTGATATCACCGCTCGCCGAACGAATCGACGTTCGCGCGCTTATTTATCAGGTACCCGGCGGCATGTTCACCAACTTAGTATCGCAGCTTGAAAAACAGGGCGCCATGGATAAATTCGAAGCGGTCCTCGCCGAAATACCTAAAGTACGCGAAGACCTCGGCTGGGTGCCGTTAGTAACGCCTACAAGCCAGATAGTAGGCACGCAGGCCACTCTTAATGTAATTACCGGCCAGCGTTATAAAGTAATAATACAGGAAGTAAAAGATATATGCAAGGGCCTTTACGGCAGAACGCCGGCGGCGATCAATCCCGAAGTTATAAAACTCGCCATAGGCGATCAGCCGCGCATAACAAGCCGCCCCGCCGATACGCTTGCGCCCGAATGGGATAAATGCAAGGAAGCCGTTAAAAAATATTCCGATAAAGACGAAGATATCCTCAGCTATGCACTTTTTCCGCAGGTTGCGATCGAATATTTCGAAGCGCTCAAAGACCCGCTGAAAAAAGCTAAAGCCGAAGGCGCGGCTAAACCTTCAAAACCGACGCATCCCGAAAAACAATTCATATTAAATATCGACGGTGAAAAATACGAAGTCGGCATAGCCGAAGTGGCATTAGAAGGCGCAGCAGGCGCTTCGTGCTAATGAAAAATTAAATATCTTATCATAAAATTAAAGGGCGGAATGCGCGGCGCGCGGACCGCCCTGATAACAAGGGGTAGATGTTAAAAATGAGTAAAAACGAGTTGAAAAACCAATATCAGGACTGGTACGAAAAGGTCTATAAAAAATCGATAGCTAAATTTCCGGAACGCTGCAAAAATTTTAAAACGCCGTCCGGCGCGGATGTTAATCCGATTTACACTCCGCTCGACAACGATTTCGATTATTTAGAAAAGCTCGGCATGCCCGGCGAATATCCGTTTACGCGCGGCGTTCAGCCTAACATGTACCGCGGCCGCTTCTGGACGATGCGCCAGTACGCCGGCTTCGGCACCGCCGAAGAATCGAATAAGCGTTATAAATATCTGCTCGCCCAGGGTCAGACCGGCTTATCGATCGCATTCGACCTTCCGACGCAGATCGGCTACGACTCGAGCCATTCACTGGCTTCAGGCGAAGTCGGAAAAGTAGGCGTGGCTATCGATACTCTCGCCGACATGGAAACGCTCTTTGACGGCATACCGCTCAATAAAGTATCTACCTCGATGACCATCAACGCGCCGGCGTCAGTTTTACTGGCAATGTATATCGCCGTCGGCGAAAAGCAGGGCGTCGCCCGTAAAGACCTCGAAGGCACCATACAAAACGATATCCTCAAAGAATATATCGCGCGCGGCACTTACATATTCCCTCCAAAACCGTCGCTGCGCCTTATCACCGATATTTTCGATTTCTGCACGCGCGAAGTGCCCAAGTGGAATACCATCTCCATCTCCGGCTACCACATACGCGAAGCCGGCTCGACCGCTTCGCAGGAAGTCGGATTCACTCTCGCAGACGCCATCTGCTATGTCGAAGCCGCGCTTAAAAAAGGGCTCAAGCTCGACGAATTCGCCGCGCGCCTCTCCTTCTTTTTCAACGCGCACAACGATATCCTCGAAGAAGTAGCTAAATTCCGCGCCGCCCGTCGCCTGTGGGCTAAAATAATGCGCGAACGCTTCGGCGCTAAAGAAAAAAAATCGATGATGCTTCGCTTCCACACGCAGACGGCCGGCTCGACGCTCACCGCGCAGCAGCCCGATAACAACATCATGCGCGTCGCTTATCAGGCGCTCGCATCGGTGCTCGGCGGCACGCAGAGCCTGCACACCAACTCGCGCGACGAAGCGCTCGCGCTGCCGACCGAACATTCGGTCACTATCGCCCTTCGCACTCAACAGGTGCTCGCTTATGAAAGCGGCGCGGCCGATCAGGTAGATCCGCTCGCCGGCTCCTATTACATAGAAGCCGCCACCGACCGCATCGAAAAAGAAGCTATGGAATATATCGAAAAGATCGACCAGATGGGCGGCATGACGGCCGCTATCGAGGCCGGCTACGTTCAGAAAAACATCCAGGAAGCTTCCTTTAACTATATGCAGTCGATCGAAAAAAATGAGCGCGTGATAGTGGGCGTCAATAAATTCGAAGCTAAAGAAGAAATACCCATACCGCTTCTCAGAGTCGATCCTGTCATCGAAAAAAGCCAGGTTGAAAAACTTAATAAAGTTAAAGCGAGCCGTAACAACGAAAAAGTTAAAGCATGCCTTAAATTACTCAATAACGCCGCGCTCGGCAGCGAAAACTTAATGCCGCCGATAATCGACTGCGTTAAAGAATACGCGTCGCTCGGCGAAATTTGCGACGTACTCAGGGGCGTTTTCGGCGAATATAAAGAAAATGTCGTAATTTAAGGAAAGGTGAGTGAAATGAATATGACGCTAAAAGAAAACAATAAAAAAATAAGAGTATTAATAGCCAAACCTGGCCTCGACGGCCACGACCGCGGCGCTAAATACGTCGCTAAAGCGCTTTCCGACCACGGCATGGAAGTCATCTACACCGGCATACGCCAGACGCCTGAATCGATAGCTAACACCGCCGTTCAGGAAGACGTTGACATCGTCGGCCTCTCCTGCTTATCGGGCGCGCATGGCAGTCTCTTTCCCAAAGTCGTCGAAGAGCTTAAAAAGAAAAAAGCCGGCGATATTATCGTATTCGGCGGCGGCGTAATACCTAAAGACGATATACCGTTTTTAAAGCAGTCGGGCATCAGCGAAGTTTTCACGCCCGGCACGCCTATTCGCGCTATCACGGCCTTTATTTATAAAGCGCTCAATATAAGCGTGGCGGCGCCCGAACAATATATTAAAAAAATCGACCACATCGGAATAGCCGTCCCGAGCCTCGAAGAAGGCATCAAACTCTACGCGAACGGCATGGGTTTAACTCTCGGCGGCAGCGAAGAAGTCAGCGAACAGAAAGTTAAAGTCGCCTTCTTTAAAATCGGCGAAACCAGCATCGAGCTTTTAGAACCCACATCGCCCGACAGCCCCGTCGCTAAATTCATGGAAAAAAACCAGGGGCCCGGCATCCACCACATCGCCTACGAAGTCAGTGATATCGAAAAAGCCCTCGAAGCCGCTAAAGCCAACGGCATAAAACTTATCGACGAAAAACCTCGCAAAGGCGCGCACGGCAAAAAAATAGCATTCCTGCACCCCGGCGCCACGCTTAAAGTGCTCACCGAATACTGCCAGTGCGGATAATTAAACGCGCTGCGGGTTAATACTATTTCATAAAACCGTTGTAAAAACAATACGACAACGCTATAAGACCGATTAAGACCGCGACGGGGAAAAAGAAAGGACCAATGGCCCTCTCTTATCCCCCGTGCCCCCTTTACTCTCCCTGAATATAAAACTGCGCAAATGCGCCATACTTCGTATGCCGCATTTGCGCAGTTTTGTAGCATCGAAATAAAAAGGCTATTATCATAGCCTTTTTATTTCGGGCGGTATTTCCTGCCAGCTTCGAAGTTTTTTTATCAACAAACAAATTCATAACAAACAAATTTTATTGAAAAATTTCTACGCATAGTGTATAATAAAAATAATAGCATGGTAGAATAGACTAAACTGCATTTATTAACTTTAAACGCTTACGAAAACCTTCTATAAATATAAAAAGGATGATCTTTATGAATAGCGGCAATATCATAAAAAAGTTTGAGCAATTACCAGAAGATTTAAAAAGAGAAGTTTCAGATTATATTGAATTTTTATCCAAAAGATGCGGGATAAAAAGTAAAAGAAAAAAATTCAATTTTTCATGGGAAGGCGGCCTTTCCGAACTGAAAAAAAAATATTCTTCGGTTGAGTTACAACATAAAGCTCTGGAGCTGAGATAACATGTATCTCATCGATACCAATATATTTCTTGAAGTTTTGATGTCACAGGATAATAGTGAAAAATGCAAAATTTTTCTTGAAGAAAATTATGGCAGTCTTTATATGTCCGACTTCACTTTACATTCAATCGGGGTTATTCTTTTTAGAAATAAAAAACCTGAATTATTTGAATCTTTTGCAACCGATGTTCTACCTAATATAAACATATTAAGTTTAAAAAAAGAAAAATACAATATTCTCATCGAAACTCACAATATAAATAAATTAGATTTCGACGATGCTTATCAATACCAGATAGCCAGTGAATATGAACTTGCAATTGTGACTATGGATGCGGATTTCAAAAAACTAAAAAAAGAAATCAACGTAATTTTTTTATAACTCAACAACAGCCTGTTTTCTACGACAGAGCCGGCAGCCGCAGCGTAAAAACGCAGCCTTTGCCCGTATCGCACGAAGCGCTTATCGCGCCGCCTGAAAGCTCGGCAAATTCTCGGCAGATAAGCAATCCAAGCCCGGTGCCGGACTCGCCCGCCGTTCCGAATTTAATCGCCGACTGGTTTTGCGCGGTAAATATTTTTTCTATATCCTGCGCGGCTATTCCGATTCCATTATCGCTCACGCTTATAAGCGCCATATTTACGGTTTTAGCCGGCCTGCCTTCAATTAAAGCTCCGGCTTTTTTACATTTTTCTTCGCCGTCAATATCGCTACCACAGCCGCAGCTGCAGCGGCCGTTATCACCGTCGCCCTCGAGCGCGCCCGTGAATTTGACAACCCCGCCTTCAAAACTGAATTTAACGGCGTTAGAAGCCAGGTTTCTGATAATAGCCGAAAACAAGGAAGGATCGGCATAAACGAATAAATCATCGCTGATTTCATTTATAACGGTCAGCTTTTTCTGCTTGATTTTAATATCGAATAATTTAATTGTTTTTTCGACAATTTCGGACGCTTTAAGCGGAACCGGATTGACTTCCATATTTCCCAATTCAGCTTTGGTCCACTGCAGCAGATTATTTAAAAGCGCAGCCGTATTTTCAGAAGTTTCAGTGAGCACTTTTATATATTCGGCGACATCCGCCGGCAGTCCGTTTTTTTTGGAAACAGTAGTCAGCAGCTCATGCATTCCGCCGATCGGCCCCCTCAGGTCATGCGATATGATCGAATAAAACTTGCTGCGCGCGTTATTCATATCTTCGAGCTGTAAAATATATTCGCCCGCCTTCTTCTCGCTCTCTTTAACCTCGGCCTCCAGCCTGAAAGCTACCATCAGCATAAAAAAGGTATAAGCGCTTATTACGCCCACGGCCGCAAATATCATTATAAGCGCGGCCATTCCTTTTTGTTCAGGCGTCAATGCCGTCATAAAACCTTCGGCATTAAGTTCGGGCGAGATAAGGGCCATTAAAAACCTTATGGCAAAGAGCGTTCCAAGGCAAAAATAAATGGTGGACGCTGCGCGCGCGATAACTTTAACCGCTTGATCGGATTTGAAAAATAGTATATAAAACGATTCTAAAAAAATAATCGTATAACAGCCCCAGGCGGTCATTACGCGCACAAAAGGGTTCCATGTAATAACGACCGTATAAATAATTATAATAGACGCTGAAATGGAAAGGCCTATGTAATAAGGCGCGCGAAGCGGCATGGAGAAAAATTTTCGAAACCCGTAAGGAGTAAGACAGCAGCCTATAACTAACATTATATTAGCCAGCCCGTAAGAAATATAATCATGCGATATTTTTTGAAGCGTAATTAAAATAAAGCCTGCCGAAAGAATAATAAGGCAGAGGCCGAGCTCGAAAGTTCCCGGATATCTTTTTTTAACGCGGCTGTAAAAGATGAAAATCAAGCCAAGCAGCAGCGATTCGAGAAATGAAATAAAGGCGATCGTGCGTATGTCTAAAAATTGCATATTAATTTTTATGTATTTATCTTTGTGTTTATGTTTATGTTTATGTTTATGTTTATCTTTATCTTTAGGTTTATGTTTTTATGTCTAATTTATCTTTATTTTTATGTGTTCAAATTAATATTTTTGTTTATTTTGTCGTCTATTTCAAATTTATACTTGTTTTTTTATTTGTATTTGATTTAGTCAACTTACATTTACATTTACACTCGTTTATATTCATTTGTATTTGTATGTATTTCTTTATATTTCGGCTTAAATGATTGTTTCCGTTCTCAGGTCTTAGCTTTCGGCAAGCTCACGCAAAAGACGCTGCCCTTATTTAATTGGCTTTCGCCGGTAATTTTACCGCCGCATTTAGCCATAAGTTCGGAGCATATTACGAGTCCGATGCCGGCACCGCGCTCATTTTTAGTGCCCAGAGCGGATATTTTTTTAGAATTAGTGAAAAGCTCTGCGAGCTTTTCAGCCGGAATTCCAACCCCGGTATCGGCAATATATATATTCACGGAATCGGGACTTTCGTTCGCCGAAACCTCTACGCGGCCGGCGCCGGCGGTATATTTAACGGCATTTTGAATCAAATTTCTAACCGCGGTGAGTAATATCTGGCGTTCGGCTTTAAACTCGATATCCTGCGGCATATTATTTTTCAATTCGATATTTTTAAGAGACGCGCTTTTTTTAAATAAATTAAAACATTCATCTACAAGTGCTTTCAGCGATACCGGTTCGAGTTCCGGCTCGAAACCTTCGCGCTGGGCGATCGCCCACTGCAGAATATTATCCATCATATATCTGACGTTATTGATCGAATAATTTAGTTCGGCATAATTTTCTTTGATAAACTCGACTGGATCGAATAAATTATCTTTAAGCAAGTCTATATACGTGCAAAAATTATTGAACGGTCCGCGCATATCGTGTGAAATTACGGCCAGCAGGTTATTTTTCCATTCATTCAAGCGTTTCAATTCGTCTTTAGCCGATTTTAATTTCAAATGAGTATTAACGCGCGCTAATACCTCGAGCTGGTTGAAGGGCTTGATTATATAATCCGCGCCGCCGAGATCGAAGCATTTAATAACGCTGTCTATTTCTTTAAGCGCGGTAATGAAAATAACCGGTATAGAGGCCGTTTCAGGCGACGCCTTAAGCAGGGCGCACACCTGATAGCCGTCCATTTCGGGCATCATGATATCGAGTAAAATAAGGTCCGGCCTGTCGCGCCCGACCGAAGCCATAACTTCACAGCCTCTGTGGCAGGTGGAAACACGGTAACCGCAGTCGTCGAATATCGCTTTAAGACAGCTTGCATTAATAGGCTGGTCATCGACGACAAGAATATAAGGAACGAAAGAAAAACTTGAACTACTCATAACAATTCGATAATAACACATAATTAATTATGTGTCAACAGGTTATAAAAATTATAAAAAAATATATAAATTTAACGCAGATTATAAAATTTAAGATAGTTAAGCGTAATAAAAGGCATCATTTCAATTTATGCTTGCGCATAAAATACGCACACCCAAATGCACGGCGGTTCTGCGCTCGTATATTCCACGCGGTGGCGCTTATGGGCCTCTATAAAAATATGATCGCCGGCTTTTAAGGAAGTGAGCGTGCCGTCGTCGAAGGCCACCTTCGCCTCGCCCTGCACGAGCAGCACCCATTCGTTCTCCGGCTGGTCGTACCAGAAGCCTTCGGGCGAAACCTGGCCGGCTGAAATTATCCGCTCGATACGGACGCGTGAATCGCCGCGCCCGAATACAGTCGATTCATGGAGGGTTTCGATTATTTCATCGGAAATGACTGCCGGCACATTAAAAATGTTTACCATAAAACTCCTGAAATTAAAATATTGAATTTAATTGAATATTATTTTATTTTAAACTAATGTGGTCAAAATTATAATCGATTTAATTGAAACCGTCAAGTAAAAAATGTATAAAATATAATTTAATAATGCTCTAACATAGTTTAAAATAATGTTTTTGTTTTAATTAAGTTAAAATTAAAACTTTTAAAATAAAAAAAAGCCGCCCGAATTTTCAGGCGGCTTAAATATATTAATTAAACAATTAATTTATATCTCAAAACTTTATATATTAAGGGTTGGTTATGGTAAG
>CAYTCW010000097.1:0-2081 GCA_964436235.1 uncultured bacterium | reverse complement strand
CTTCGGCAGGCGTAAGTATCATTTCACTTCCGCTAATAGACGCATGTTTTATCAATTCGATGGCGTTGCCGCTGAAAACATTTCCGGCCGTTGGCGTTGCAAATTTTGAAACTGCGACCGAATCGGCAACACCATCAGTAGTTATTAACGTAAAAGTATAAGCTGCTCCATCATTGGTTAATCCCGTTATAGTTTTTGAAGTATCAGTGTTATTGCCGGTAGTTATTGAACCAGTAGTTGGACCGGTATAACTTATTTCAACATCACTAAATTCGGTATTCGATGGGTTAGTCCAGTTCAGCGTTACCTGACCGTTACCTACGGAAGTTGAAAGAGCAGACACCGGCGAAAGTTCGACATTAAACGAAGGCGGCGCAGGCGTGGTTATTGCGCCCTTCGACGCGGTTATTGTATCGCCGTTTTTAGCTTTTGATATTTTTACATTGCCCGTCCACACGCCGTTAGTAAAATTACCGCTAACGGTGGGCGAGATGGTAGTGGTGGTATTAGCCATGGAAGCCGTTACAGATTCATAAACGCCGGTTCCGGAATCAAAAAGCGTGTTGGTGTTATTGCTTGCATCCTTCGCGGTAACCGTTATCGAAAAATTAACGCCGGTCTTCTGAGCCGCTATAGCAGCTATTTCAAATTTAGCGAGCGAAACGAAAGTAGAGTTATTCGTAACGGCGCGAGCTGCAAAGTTCGATAATTCGAGGCCTTCAGTGCATTTAACGCCGCTTGCGCCGCGCGTGTAAGCCAATTTAACCGAACTCATATCGCTTCCTGCGGCTTTTGTCAGCGTAAGTTCGACTATGCTCTTATCATCGGCGTTAAGCGCAACGGCTGTAACCACATCATCGTAAGACGAACCGAGAGTTGCCGTAAATCCGGCAGGCGCCGCAGGCAACGACGAAGACATGGTTTTATTGAATTTAACCAGAATTTTAGTTCCGTCGGCGCTGGTTTGCACGCTCGAAACCGAAGGCGGAATCAGTGCGATCGTATTGACCCGCGTTTTCGATACGGCCGTCTGCGCGATGCCGTATTCATTAACTGCAGCCGAAAATATGTCGTAGGATGTGCCCACGCCGAGGTTGGTAAAGTTAATATAACCCGCGGCATTAGCGGCAACTTCGACCGTGCCTTTAAGGTTGGAGGCTAATTCAATATCGGAGGCGTTTTTACCAGCTATTACCTGCGCCACTGAAGGTTCGGGCGCATTAGCCGAAAGGCATACAGCATGGATTACCGCCTTTTTATCGGCATTTACGCTCAGGCGCACCGAGGTGTAGCCTGTCGGCTGGCCCTGCGGATAACCTGAAGCCCATGCCGGCGGCAGATTATCGATGGTTTTTATCGTAACGACCGCCGGATTAGCCTGTATGGCGCCGTATTCATCTTCGGCGACGGCATATATATCGTATTCGACAGCGCTTTCAAGGCCGCTGAATATATGCACAGCTTCCGAATCGGCGGTATTCATCGTAAGGACCGCTTTCATGGAAGCATCCAGAGCCGCGCCCGAAGCGTCGGTGCCGGATTTAACCTGCGCCGCCGTAAGAGCGGCCGCTCCCGATTTAAGGCATGCAAGATAGACCGAACCGGTCTCGTTATTTTTAACGCTGGCCTTCAGTTTATAGAACTCAGGCGCTTCGGCTTTCGGATAGCCAGCAGCCCATATAGGCGCAACATTATTGAGCGTTTTAAGTTTCACTACGGCCGGCTGCGCCTGTAAATTTTCATAACCGTCTTCCGCTACGGCATGAACCGCATATTCAGTATTATTGTCAAGACCGGTGAATGTGTGCGTCAGTGCGCCGCCGTCAACGATAAAATCGAACGCGGCTTTCATGCCGGAGGCGACCGCCGCGCCCGAAGCGTTTTGACCGGCTTTTACCTGCGCCGCCGTGGGGGCTACTTCTGAAGATTTCAAGCAGACGATATAAATTTTACCGTCTTCGTTGGTCATAAGCGAAATTTTGAGTTTAAAGTATTCCGGCGCCGCGATGGCGGGATAACCGGCCGACCATAACGGCGCGATTTTATCCGCCGCGATGTAGGCTTTTGCTTCTGGCGCGGTA
>CAYTCW010000096.1:0-16840 GCA_964436235.1 uncultured bacterium | reverse complement strand
CCCGTGCAAACAAATTTCTCCATAATAATTCCTCTCCCGCCTGAATAGTAATCTATAGTTACAATAATTCGAAAAATCGAAACGTTAAGCCTTTATTACCGTTTCAGCCTTTATACAATCTCTACGGCCAAAAAAATACGCCCTTAACGGGCGTATTTTTTTCGTCGGTCAAAAAAGCGTTAAATTAAAAAATCTTATATATTTTCACTATATACGCCTCATTTAAATTTTTTAACAAGGGCTTCGGCCATTTTTTCGAGCGTATCACCTGAAAGGTATTCGCCGTTTCTGACCTGTTTTTTAATCAAAGCCGCTTTTTCGGGATGAATCGAAGGAGCGTTTTTAACCGCTTCTATAAATCTTGCAAGTGTTGTTGGACTTAAATTGCTGTCTGTTTTGCTGCGACTGCTCTTACCGTTATAGAGCTTAATGCTATGACTGATGCTTCGTGTATTATTACAAACGTTGCTTTGACCCGTATTCATTTGTCACTCCTCTTGAATTACAACTTACTTCACCGACCTTCATATTTTTTAGCCGGAACGCGTCCGGTTATTTTAAATATCGACCTTACAAAATTATCATTTAACTATTTTTTCAACTAATATTTATTTGATTATTTTTTAAAAACGCTAAAGTTTTTCAAAAAATTGACACGGCTATTTTTTTGTTATATAATATATATCATAAAAAATAAAAAACATTGTTTATAAAATAAATGGAGGTTCGAATGTTTAAAAAACTCCTCACAGCCGCTTTTATTATTTTTTCCGCCCTGTTTTTATTATCGCCGGCCGGCTCAGCTCTTGCGGATGATTTCAAAACTCTTTCCGATTCCACGAAAATATACGATATAGTCAAATCGCCCTGGACGCAGGCTAAAAAAGCCGAAATTTCCGCCGCTATAGATCTTTTCAGATCGTATGACGATCTCGAAAAAAATAAATGGTACAATGTAATCGGCTACTATCACACTATGAAACAGATCAACGAAAAACGCAAAGTTTTTTTAGAAGTCTCGCACCAGAGAGTAATCTTAGAACAGAAAATGGCGCGCGAGGGCACCAAAGACTTCGGCCAGACCGTTTATAACGCAATTATCACCGGCGCAGATATGTGGGCGCGATACGCTAATAACGACGGACCGATATTTTCACAACTGATTTCCAGCTACGATAACATGGTTTTAAAAACGGCCGAATACAGCCATATAAGCTGGATAAACCCGATTAAAAAATTTAAAAAAATGAAAGAAGTCAAAGACGCTTCTAAATACGCCGTCCAAACCGCACGCCGTTTCGAGCAGTCCAATACTTTCGATAAAATTAAAGGCATAATCGATCATCCGCAGGGTAAAGAAGTTATTAATATCGTCACCGGCATAGGCGGCCTGATAGATTCGCTCGGCGATATATTCAAAGGGGTTTCATCGATCGGCGATACCATCGGCGGCATTTTCAGATCAGGTTCAACGGCCGCAATAAATACCGCGATAAACAATGAAACCGACGGCCTTCAAAACCGTAATTTGTCCACCCCCGCCGGCTCGGCGACCGCTCAAAATAATTTACAAACCTCATCCGGAAGCGTTTTTGCCGCATCGTCCGAAGAATCTTACGATCTGAAACATCAAAACTATAAAAAGCTCGTCAAACAATACTACGAAGCCTTAAAAACAGGCCGCAGCACAGAGGAATTATCCGCTCAGCTCGAAGAAATTAAAAAATTAAAAAAAGAACTCGGCGTTAAATAAATTAAAATATGAATAACATGGAAAATAAAAATTTAACTATAATGTTCACCGACATAAAAGGCTTCACCCGGCGCACCAGCCAGCAGAGCAGAAGCGCCACCGTAGATTTGATAAAGCAGCATAACGAACTTCTCGTTCCTATATTCGAGCAGCGGGGCGGAAAGATAATCAAAACTATAGGCGACGCTTTTTTAGTAGTATTTGAAAGTCCCACCAACGCTGTTTTAACGGGAATCCAGCTTCAGCAAAAATTAAAACAGCATAACGGAAACAGCGCCGAAGCAGACAGGCTCGAGGTGCGCGTCGCCATCAGCACCGGCGAAGTCAGCATTATCGATAACGACATTTACGGCGAAGCGGTTAATATCGCAGCCAGGCTTGAAAGCGTTTCCGAAGCCAACGAAGTCTATTTTACCGAGGCCACCTATCTTGCGATGAACCGCTCGGAAGTTCCCACGGCCGAAATCGGATACAGACTTTTTAAAGGTATTACCGATAAAATAAAAATATTTAAAGTTCTTCACGAACAACACGGCGGGCAGGACAATAAGCAATCTACGCCTCGATGCGGCAAACCAGACAAAGCTGGCGAAATGCTTGAAACCGAACCGCCGTCTTCGCCTAAACCTCCAGCAGCAACTTTCGAAAATAAAAACGCGGCGGCGCACGCCAAAAACGCTTCAACCATAATTTGTTCAACTGCCGCCGCCAATGCCCTAAGCGCAATTCCAGTCGAAAGCTCCGCCCGCAAAAGCGAATTCGGTTTCGTTATAATTCCTATCTGCATGTTTTTATTCGGAGCGCTCGGACGCATTTTTACAAAATCGGGCACAGGCTTCATCTTCGGCCTCGGCGCGGGCTTTCTATTCAGAGCCGTCGAAATACGCCGCCGCCAGGGCCGCTCTGGCTCATACGCTTTCGCCGCAGGTTTTTTTCTAACGCTTTCACTTGGAATAATATTCAGGACGCCGCAGGCCGGAGGCCTTCTTGCCATCGCGTTCGGCCTGCTTTTAATGACTTATTTTAAAAGATTTTAAATTAAAATCCCTCTATCATATTATCTGATATTTTTTCATCAACCGCCACAGAGTTATACGGCTGATCGAAAGTTTTTCAGCCGTTCTGTTGCGGTTAAACCCGTTGTCTTTTAAAGCCTGCTTTAACGAATGAATGTCTATCGAATTCAACGCAGCCGGACGCCCGGACTTAACCGGCGGACATGCGGATTCAACCTTCGGCTCCAATATTTCACGGATTTTAATCTGATACTCATCGCCCATATCCTCCACTTTAAGAACATTATCATGACAAAAAATAAAGGCGTGCTCGAGCATATTACGCAATTCCCTTACATTGCCCGGATAGTCATAAAGCATTAAAAACTCATAAGCGCTCTGAGACATCATAGTAATCTTTTTCGAATACTTCAAATTTAATTCATCCATAAAACGCTGTATTAACAGTTCGATATCCTCGAGCCGTTCTTTTAAAGGCGGAACTTTTATACTTACTATTTTAAGACGGTAATATAAGTCGTCACGAAATTTTTTCTCCCTGATCAAAACCGGCAAATCCCTGTTGGTAGCGGCTATAATCCGGACATTAGCCCTGATGGGAGCGCCGCCGCCGAGCGGAGTGAAGGTTTTATCCTCGATGAAATGAAGCAGTTTAGCCTGTATGGTAAAAGGAAGTTCAGCTATTTCGTCTAAAAATATAACTCCGTTATCCGCCAGAGCGAATTTTCCGGGTTTATCGCTTTTTGCATCCGTGAAAGCCCCTTTTACATAACCAAAAAGTTCTGATTCAAGAAGAGTTTCAGGAAGCGCGCCGCAGTTGATTATATAAAACGGCGAAGCGCTGCGAGGCGAGATATTGTGAACAGCCTTGGCTATTAAATTTTTTCCGGTGCCTGAAGGGCCTTCGATTAACACGTTGCAATCGCTTTGAGCGACGGTTGAAAGTATATTTACAATTTTTTTTATCTGCGGGCTCTGACCTATAATATCGTTAAAAGTATATTTTTCTAAAAGTTTTTTCTTTGTTTGATAAACTTCTTTTTCCATCGATTTAATAGAACTGATATCCGAAAGAGTTCCGATAAGACGAAGCGGCCCTCCGTTTTCGGAATAAGCGATTATTTTCGCCCGCGCAAGAACCCATTTATACGAACCGTCGCCGCATTTTATTCGATGCTCGCAGATAAACTGATCATTTTTATTATTAAGATGCGCCGATAGTCTTTGAGAAAAATTCTGCCGGTCGTCACGATGAATAATAGCGATCCAATCATCGATACCGCAGCCGATATCCTGCTGCTCGTATCCTAAAAGTTTTTTCCAGCGCTCAGAATAATACACCCTGAAAGTCTGAAGATTATAATCCCATATCCCGTCGCCGCTTCCTTCAAGTGCGTACTGCCAGCGTTCATTGCTTTCTTTAAGGGCCGCTTCAAGCTTTTTATGCTCGCTGATATCGGTATGAATACCGACTAAAGCCATTATATTGCCATTTTCGTCCTTAAGCGACGCGACTATCACGTGAGCCGGAAAAAAGGTTTTATCTTTACGGGGACAGTTAGTTTCAAACTCCATGTACCCGTCTTTCTGAATACGTTCAAACATTTGTGAATCGTTGATTTTCATATCCTCGGTAAGCCTTATTTCAAGAATATGCTTACCGATAATTTCTTCTTTTGTCCATTGAAACAGAGTTTCCATATGTTTATTCCAGTATATGTATCGTCCGTTAAAATCAGTAGCGCCGATGGCGCAGTTTATATTTTCAAGTAAAAAAGCCTGGAATTTAATCTGCTCATGATAACATTTCATTTCGGTTATATCTACTATTATCAACGCGAATAAGATATCGGAAAACACGATAAAATAAGTTTTTAAAAACTTATCGCCGTCAATATTTTCACAGTCATATTCCGCCGATTTTTTTTCGAAAATCGAATTATTAATAAAGCTAAACCAATCCGGCCGCATGGTTTTAAATATTCCTTCAAAACCAATTTCTTGCAAATTCGAATCAATATAGCCAAAAAGTTCGCAAAAAGAACTATTTGCCTTAATAATTCGAGCATTGTTCAAACCGCCGTCCGAAAGTTTAAACAATATGAAGGCATTAGGAATCTTGTTTATAGTATCTAATATATTAATATTTTCTTTTTCTAAAAATTCTCTATCGATAACGCACCCCCCTGGTCTAATTATATAATATTGCAGGGTTTTTTTCAAGGTTTGTTCAAGATTTGTTTCATGATTTTGAAACATCAAAAGAAAATAACATCGAAAACAGTTGAATACAAAGGCAAATTTCATTGTTTCACGCCGCAAAATGTTTCAAGCATATTTATAGCCCCAAATATAAGCCGCCAAAAAATGCATTTTCCTGAGAACCGGGTTGAAAAAGATTGAAAAATCAGATTATTACTCAAAATATATCTAACAATCAACTCATTTATAGATCTTTGCTCAATATCATTGATTTAAAATAATAAATTATGAAACAAACAGCCATGAAACAAATAGCATATTCGATTCATAAACCCTTAAAAATCAAGATATTTTATAATTGGAATGTTAATTGCATTAATGATAACGAAAGGAGGTAATTATGACTGAAAAAACCATGAAGATAAAAGGCAGGCTGATAATGAAAGGTATTACAATAACAAGCATCGCCAATTCTTTAGGAGTCAGCCTGACTTTTGTGTCTCTTGTCATTAATCAAAAGAAAAAGTCAAAAAGGGTAATGCGGCACATTTCAAATCTGCTGGAAACACCTTACGATGAAATCTGGGAACAATAGCATTTTAATATGTCTGCTCCAATTTAGCTTTAAATCAATATAAAAAAGACTTAAATTAATCAGAAGGAGTTACCATAATGAAAAAAGACTTAACCGGCCAGAACGTGTGGAGCGATATCGCGACAGCCTATGAAAAAGCAGTTGTCAGAACTACATTTTATAACGATTTAATGAAAAAACTAATAATCCGTTTAAAAGGACGCAAAAGAATATTAGACTTAGGCTGCGGCGTGGGATATCTTATAAACGAGCTCATGCTCGAAGACCCTTCACGCACAATCGTAGGTGTTGACGCCAACGAATATATGCTCGAAATTGCCCGCGAAAAAGTTATAGAAAACCGTTTTATAAATAACGTTACGCTGATACACGGCGACGCTAATACATTCGAATACCACGAAAAATTCGACGCGGTCGTATCGAGCAATCTCATGTTCAATTTAAAAACCCCTTATACCTTCCTCGATAACGCTTATACCAATTTGAAAGATGGCGGACGTTTCGTTTTAACCAGCGCGAGGCATAATCCCGACCTCAGCTTAGCTATTGAAACCATGAAAAAAGAATTTAAAGAAAACGGACGTTTCGATGAATTACAAAAGTATATCAGCATTGCCGAAGAAGTAAATTCCAGTTTTATGGGAGAAATGAAAACATTCGAAAATGATGAAATAGAAAAAGTATTAACCGATTTCGTCGGATTTAAAAAGATCGTTTCCAGCCAGCGCGGTTATCTCGGTCAAAATTTTATAGTAGCGGCCGACAAGCCGAAAAAAGAAAGCGAGATAATTTATAAAATCGCCAACGAAAGCGAAAGAATACAGGCATATAATTTAAGATATCACATACTTCACGACCGCTACGAATTTATCTCGCCTAACGAAACTAAAAAGGAAAAAACAGGCCATGATGATCACGCGATACACTTCGTCGCGATAGATCCCGCGACAGATAAAGTGGTCGGCTGCCTTTTTTATCTCGAATACGACGAAAATGTCGGATTTCCTGCGGAAAATGAAATCGACGTCAGTTACTTTCTCGACAAACATTCAAAATTAGCGACCCCCGGCAGATGGTACGTACTTCCGACTTACCGCCACAGAGGCATCGGAAAAAAACTATTCGAATTATACTTTAAAACCTGCGTTAAAAGTAACGTTACAGGCACAGTATTCTGTATTAACCCCGAAAACAAAAGTTTTTTCGACAAACTCGGGGCGAAAAAAATCGGTGAAATCAACAACAACTACACAGAATTCCGTAAACCAGCGCCTGCTCTTCCTGTTTATATAGACTTGAGCCGGGGCATGCCAGAATATTATTCACAGGACAGAAAAGAAAAATATAAAAAAATAATATAATATTTTAACTTACTTTGCGGCTGTTTAAACGCATAACAGGGAAGACCTTTTATCGTTTAAACAGCCGATATACAAAGTCTGAAAAGGAGCTCAAAAATGAAAAGTGAACATAGCGGCCCTTATAACAACAATGAATATGATTTTCAGCCGCCCAAATTCAACGATGTTATTGTAATGGCTTCAAATATATTAAAGAGCGACGGCAATAATCCCGATGAATATTATCTTTGCCGTGAATTTGACCCGCAGGCAAACGACGGCGGCGACAAAATATTAATGGTTAACATTAATAAAAAACCAATAGCAGAAGCCATGAACTCCGCAAAACTTATTTTTACGAATCTTAAAATTGAAGTTATGTTGATTTCTCACGGAAAACTATTTAAAATTAAATAATGAGTAACGTTTAAATCGGCAACAATCAATCAATACACAGAAAGGTTAAAAATGCAGCGCTACGGATTTATTCTCCATAATTCAATATCATCAAAAATTCCTTCAAACTCTCCTGCCGCGATTCGATTAAAAAAACGCAAGACCGCCAGTAATAAATTGAGCGAAGAATTCAATCAAACCGTGATAGATGCCATGCCTGCGCCCATTCTGGTTTATGACTGTAACGGACGCTTTATAACGGTCAATAAAGCTTTTTGTGAAACATTCGAAATATGCAGAAATAAAAATATTCTTGAAAATTATAACATTAAAAAATTTAAAAATTTTATGTTTGAAAATGAAGAAATCGCCGGCGAAAACCTGTCCGTTAACGAAGAACAGATGGAATTTTTACACCATTACATCGATGAAAACGGTAATTCCAAATGGTTCGAAGTAATTAAAAAAAATATCAAAATAAAAACTCCCGGCTACGCAACATTTTGTTTATTCAACGATATAACTTCACGAAAATTAGCCGAAGACAAATTAATGGACGCTCTTAAAAAAGAAATCGAAATCAATAGGATGAAAAACCAGTTTATCAGTACAATATCACACGAATTCAAGACGCCGCTCAGTATAATATTCTCTTCAGGCGAACTCATCGATTATTATTTTGACAGGCTAACTAAAACCCAACTGAAAGATTACGTCAAAAAAATAAAGTCAGCAGTTAAAAGAATGAATGAAATGATCGAAAATCTTATTTTAATCAGTAAGGCCGAAAGCAATAAATTAACTTTAATTAAAAGCGAAATCGAAATTAAAACGTTTTGCGAAAGTTTAATCGAAGAAACTAAAAGTTCGACGAAAAAAAATGGAAAAATCACTTTATTACTTCATTGCGAGCCGTCCGCTATAATCAAAGCCGACGAAAAAATTTTACGGCACATATTACTGAACCTGCTGTCTAATGCCGCTAAATATTGCACAGAAAATTATGAAATCGATTTTGAAGTCAGCATCGATCACAATAAAATATTTTTTGTAGTTAAGGACAAAGGCATCGGAATTAATGAGCAGGATATTCCAAATCTTTTCAAGGCTTTTTACCGGGCAGGCAATACCGGAAAAATACCGGGAAACGGCTTAGGACTTTCGATAGCTAAAAAATTCGTGGATATACATAACGGAGAAATCAGCGTCGAAAGCGAATACGGTTCGTCCACAAAATTCAACGTGTCAATACCCTTATTAAATTAATCAGCAGAGGAATTATGAAAAAAATATTAATAATCGACGACGAAAAAATTGTTGTTGAAAATATAGCCGGCATATTACACTTTGAGGGTTTCAGCGTAAAATGCTCATTAGACGGCCTCGACGGAATAAATGCCGCGCAACGCGAACGGCCGGATATTATTTTATGCGATATTCAGATGCCCGAACTCGACGGTTATGAAGTGCTTAAAAAATTAAAAGAGAATCATACGTTATGCGATATTCCCTTTATTTTTTTAACGGCGCGAACCGAAAAATCAGACTTTAGAGCCGGCATGGAACTCGGCGCCGATGATTACCTTACCAAACCTTTCAGTCGCGACGAACTATTAAACGCGATTAACTCGCGATTAGTTTCACACGAACAAAAAAAACAACGCTATCGACAGAGCTTAGACGAACTCAGAAGCTCGATTTCATATTCGATGCCGCATGAATATTTTACGCCGCTTAGCATCATCATTGGAAACATCGAACTGCTGGAACAAATGTTGGATTCGTTAAACAAAACCGAAGTATTCGAAATAATAAATGAAATTAAGACGGCCGCCAGGCGGTTGCATAGATTGTTAGAAAACATGAGGCTGTACGCTGAATTAGAACTATTGCATTCAAACGAAAAAAAGAAAAAAAATGTGATAAAACTTGAAGCGATAAGCATGAAAAAAATTATTACAGACTTAACCGCCAGCTTCAAACAAGATTCTGAACGCGGTTCGGATATCCTCGTAAATGCCGAAGACGCATTCGTATATGTCGACGAAAAATATCTTTCAAAAGCGATATTCGAAGTAATTAACAACGCAATTTCTTTTTCCGCCAGTTGCACAAAGATTAATATAGTCGCAAATGTAGTACGTAATGAATATATCCTTAGAATAAAAGACGCAGGACGAGGCATGACGCTCGAGCAAATATCCAAAGTAGGAGCTTACATGCAATTCGAAAGGAAATTCTATGAACAGCAGGGATTCGGACTCGGCCTGACGCTGGCTAAAAAAATCATCGAATTATTTTCCGGCAAATTAATCATCGAAAGCGAATACGGAAAATCAACAACAATTACCTTTTCGATTCCTTTAGCTTAAAACGAATTAAAAATAATATGCCAATTTATTGACAAATTGCCGAAGTTAATGTATAATTTTGGCATATTATTTTTATTTTATTTTTTCCAAAAATGAGGTGCAGTTTTGCTCGAAAAAATTGAAAAAAACTCTTCGATAAAAACCGAGGGAGAAATGATATTTTTTAACGGCGCGAATGTAGTCGAATTAATGGCTAACGCCACTTTTTCACAGGGCGCGTTCCTTTCTCTGACTAAAAAACTCCCCGATTCTAAAACTACGCAGATGATCGACTGCACTTTACTCGCCTTAATGCCTGAAACTTCAGCTTCGCCGTCGAGCCTCTGCGCTAAAATCAGCGCGAAAACAGGTTCGAAGATCAACGCGGCCGTGAGCGCGGGCGTCGGCGCTATGGACGAAAAACACGGACTTCACATAAAAGAATGCATGAATATACTCAAAGAGTCCATTCGCGATATGCACGATGTCGGACTCAACATAGAAGAACAGGCAGAAATCGCCGTACAGCAAAGCCAGGACAGGGGAACTTTCATTCCCGGCTATGGAACTCACAACTGCGGCGTCGATATCAGAGTTGACAGATTGATCGATAAGGCTAAAGAACTCGGCTTCGAAGGAAATTACGTGAAACTCGCCAGGGCGATAACCCCCGCTTATAAAACCATATTCAGTCTTGATATGCCTCTGAATATAGAAGGCCTCGCTGCGGCGATATTTCTTGAAATAGGCATAACGCCGGAATGCGGCCCCGCTCTTTTTATACTCGCCAAACTGCCTTTTCTTTTCTCCGGCGTGGCCGAAGTAAAAGGCTGGAACGCTGAAACCGCACAAAACGCTCAATAAAAAACCGAACTTTCACCGATAATTATTGCCCGTAACGAACTCGCAATCGCGCACTAAAAAAGCGGCCCGTTTTTAATCAGGCCGCGTTTTTAATATCCGGTTGTTTATATAAAAATCAATGCGCAGTATGGCGTTTTATAACGCTATCGACGCAGCGGCGTTTCATGCATACAGATTTTTATCTAAAGAAGCAATTGCTGAAATATTTTTATTCATAAGATTCATGCTCGAAGATTCAGTATTTTTAGCGTATTTTTTTAAAACTTCCTTCAAAAAATTTTCTACGCTTAATTCTGAATCATCTTCCTCTTCATCATCCGGAATTCCATTATAATTTTTATCTTCCGATTCGCTGGTTTCTTCCGTTTGCGTACCACCGGGAGCCGCACCGCCAGCCTGTTTCGGACCGCCTCCAGCCGGAGCGCCCTGCGGGCCGCCCATAGGTGGCCGGTTTGCTTTGCCTTCACGCGCCATTTTCTTCATAGCATCTTCATTTTCAGTCTTACTGATCAAACCGTCCTGATCGGTGTCGACTTCATTAAATATTTCTTCCGCGCTTTTACCGCCCGCAGGCCCATTCGCCAGATGCGCGCTAAATTCACTCTTATCTATTGAATTATCAGAGTTTGTATCGATTCGTGAAAACATTTTATCACGCATCGCCGATATTTGAGAAGCACCGAAAGCGTTTGCACCGCCCGTCGAATTAATCATAATTGTCTCCTTTCCCCACGCTGCACTGCGGGATTAGTTATTTTTACTTCCCTGCTATAGTTATCGTCCACAAAGTTCATTTACACCGTTAAATTAAAGTAAATTAATGTAAAGTTATGTAAAGGCAATAGACAATGGAGAACGATAATTATACATTTTTACAAAATAGTAAAATCTTGATTTAAAAATTATAAAATTATGATATAATACGTTTTTAATTTTGAAGGTTAATATAAAAAGCTAAATAATAACAATAAAAACGGCAATAATCAATTTATAAAATTAAAACAAAAATTATTAAAATTATTATTAAAATTATAATAAACCGGTGATTTCAATGAATAAGATACTTATTATCGACGACGATACAGGACTTTGCGAACTATTAAATGAATACCTCACGCCGGAGGGATTTTCGGTGAAAACAGCTCATGACGGAGCTGAAGGCGTTAAATTAGCCTGCGCCGAATCTTTCGATCTGATCATTTTAGATGTCATGCTTCCGGAAATGAACGGATTCGAGGCGCTGCGCAATATAAGAGCGGTCATATCGACGCCGGTTATAATGCTGACCGCGCGCGGCGAGGAAATCGACCGCATCGTCGGCCTCGAAATGGGCGCCGACGATTATTTATCGAAACCGTTTAACCCGCGCGAGCTTATAGCCCGAATCAAAGCCGTTCTAAGAAGAATTCGCAAAGAAACGGACCCAAAAGACGGACCTGCTAAACTTCCCAGAACATTAATAGTAAAAGATCTTGAAATGGAACCAGGTTCGCGCAAAGTAACCTGCGGCAGTCATAACATAGAATTAACCTCGGTCGAATTCTGCATATTAGAAGCTCTTCTTAAAAACGCCGGCGAAATGGTCACGCGGGAAAACCTTTTCAAAACAGCGCTTGGCAGGGATTCTTCCGTTTACGATCGCAGCATAGACGTCCACGTCAGTAAATTGAGAAAAAAACTCGACGCGGCCGCCCCCGGAATCGAGCGCATTAAAACGATTAGAAATGCCGGTTATTTATATATTCTCGAATCTCAGGCTGAATAATTTAAAAAGGCGGACGCTTTATGGAAAAAAAAGGGATTTTTATAAAAATATATCTTTCATTCTGGCTTTTTACCGTCCTGATAGTTCTTTCGCAATTCGCCTTCGACTGGCTGACTCAATCCGGCCCCAGAGGCCCTTTCCATAACTTTCACGATAAAATTCTCGGCGCTTACGCGTCTAATATTATTAAATTAAACTCGCCGGCGGCAAGTCTTAAAAATATAGAGCCGGCCGTTTTAGATTCCGATGAAATAGAAATTTTCATTGTCGATGAAAAGCTGAACGAAATAAGCGGCAAAACTCTTTCAGAAGGCGCAAAACAGGTTTCAGCCAGAGCTCTGCAAAGCCCGAGACCCGAACGCATCAACATAAACGGAAAAAGATATTTCGCTAAATCAATAATCGGCCCTGACGGCCAAAAATATGCCGTAGCGCATCACGTTAAATTTGAAGAGCCGGCCGCGGGCGAAACAAACCGCCTTATACTCAGGGTGCTTATAATTTTATTGATATCCGCGGGCGTATGCTACGGACTGGCAAGTTATATAAGCTCGCCGATATTAACGCTGCGCGAAGCCGCGCAAAGATTTTCCGAAGGCGAACTTAATTACCGCGTCGGGGCGGCGATAACGAGCCGAAAAGACGAATTTCGCGAATTAGCCCACGCTTTCAATCAAATGGCCGAAAAAATAGAATCATTGATGGTGCAGCAAAGAAAACTTCTTGGCGATATTTCACACGAACTCCGCTCCCCGCTCGCCCGCATGGGAGTCGCCCTGGAATTAGCTCGCAGGCAAAGCGGAGAAGCCGCCGTTAAATCGCTTAATCGAATCGAATCTGAAGCCGCAACCCTGAACTCTCTTATCGGCGAAGTCATATCTTTGACTAAACTCGAAAGCGGTATAGAAGCCGAACAGTTTTTACCTTTAAATCTCGGCGCGCTTATTAAAAAATTAGCCGACGACGCCGATTTTGAAGCGCGCGGAAGCTCTAAGAAAGTAATTTTAACCGGATGCGGCGATATTATGGTCACCGGCAGCGAAAACCTTTTAAAACGCGCGATTGAAAACGTTATCAGAAACGCCGTGAAATATGGTCCCCAAAACACCGAAATCGAGGTTAAACTGCTAAGATATGAAACCGAAAAAGGCGTACGCGCCGAAATAAAGGTAAGCGACAGAGGCTGCGGCGTAGCCGAAAATGAACTATCCAATATATTCGATCCTTTTTACAGAACTTCCAACGCGCGCGAACGCAAAACCGGCGGTTCCGGCCTTGGCCTATCCATAACCAGACGCGCGGCGCTTTTACATAAAGGCGGCGTTTACGCGCAAAATCGCGAAGGCGGCGGCTTAGTCGTAACCATTGATCTTCCCGCCATATAAAAAAGGGTAAATACCCGGATGAACGCAAAATAATGCAGAACGCACAGGCAAACCGTCCGCGAAATCCTCCGTGCAAATCAGTCACGATTATGCGTCGATTATGTGTTGAATATGCGTCAAATCTGTTGACAAAAAAAAACGATTAATGTATAATTTTTACAATACGGGCCCGTTAAAAAAACGCCCGAATATAATAAATAGAAAGGGGTATGAATATGGCTTTCGACAGCGCCGCGCTGCTAAAAAAACTGCCTGAAATCAATTTGATCGTCGATCTGACGCTTCGTGAAAAAGTCGTTAAAGTATGGGAGGAAGCTCTCCTGCGGGGCGGCTGGACAATCGATGACATGGATAAAATTCCTTTCACTCTTTTAATCAAAGAATGCAATATAAGTTTTTGCGAACACACCCGCGGAGTGACTAAAACCGCCATAGCAATGGCTAAAGCGATTTCGGAAACCTACCACGAACGCATCGCGCTTAATATGGATTACCTCACCGCCGGAGCTATTCTCCACGACGTAGGTAAACTGCTCGAATATAAAAAAGGCGGATCGGGTTATGTAAAAAGCCGTTCTGGAGAGCTTTTACGTCACCCGTTCTCCGGCGTAATGATATGCGGCAAATTCGATATGCCCGAAGAAGTCGTTCATATGATAGCTACTCACGCTAAAGAAGGCGATCTCGGCAAACGCATCCCGGAAGGATATATCATAAACCACGCGGATTTCGCTAATTTTGAACCATTTCACAAATAAAAAATATATGGAGTGATAGATATTATGGCTATGACAATGGCTGAAAAAATACTCGCGAAAAAAGCCGGACTCGCAAGCGTAGTTCCCGGTCAGATAGTTACCGTCGAACCCGACTGCGCGATGTCGCACGACAACGCCGGCTTAGTTATCAAACAATTCAAACAATTCGGACTCCCGAAAGTGTGGGCTAAAGACAAAATAGTCATCCCGCTCGATCATAGAACACCAGCCGAATCAGTGGAATCGGCCAATATCCACAAAGAAATACGCGAATTCGTTAAAGCTCAGGATATAACCCATTTTTACGATATAATCGAAGGCATCTGCCATCAGGTCATGGTCGAAAAAGGCCACGCCCGTCCCGGCGAATTAGTGGTCGGCACCGACTCGCATACCACCACCTACGGCGCCGTCGGCTGCCTTTCAACCGGCATCGGCGCCACCGAAATGGCCGCCATCTGGGCTACCGGCAAAATCTGGCTGCGCGTCCCCGAAACGCTTAAAATAACCGTGCGCGGCAAGCTGAAAAAAGGCGTATATGCCAAAGATCTAATATTGTATATAATCGGAAAACTCAGCGTCGAAGGCGCGAATTATAAATCGGTCGAATTTTACGGCGAAACTATCGAAGGCATGAGCGTATCCGAACGTATGACGCTGTCCAACCTTTCGATGGAAATGGGCGCTAAATGCGCGCTTATCCCCTTCGATAAGGTGAGCGAAGATTATTTCAAAGCAAATAACCTGCCATACGACAGAACGAGCGCTTTATACTCTGATCCCGACGCCAAATACGACCAGACGCTCGAAATTGACGCGGCAGCCCTCGAACCGCAGGTAGCCTGCCCGCATAATGTCGATAACGTTAAAAATATCGGTGAAATGCCGGAAACTATAGTTCACCAGGCGCTTTTAGGCTCATGCACCAACGGCCGCCTCGACGACATCGCCATCGCGGCCGCCGTGCTCAGGGGCAAAAAAGTCTCCAAAAACGTCCGGCTTTTAGTATTTCCAGCTTCAAGAACAGTGCTTCTGCAGGCGATCGAAAAAGGCTATATCACCGATCTTATTAAGGCCGGCGCGGTAGTGATGAACCCCGGCTGCGGCCCCTGTCTCGGCGCACACGCCGGACTTTTAGCCGACGGCGAAAACGTCATTTCCTCGTCGAACAGAAATTTCAAAGGCAGAATGGGCTCCGCGTCGGCCGGAGTCTATCTTGGTTCGCCGGCCATGGTCGCGGCTTCCGCGATAACCGGAAAAATAACCGATCCACGCGAATTCGTTTAACTTCGGAGGTAATTAAATGCAAAATATAGTAAAAGGTAGAGTCTTAAAATTCGGCGATAATATAGATACCGACATTATTTATCCGGGCAGCTATTTAAAGGAACGCGACCCTAAGAAGATGGCGGAATACGCCTTCGAAGGCCATGAAAAAGGATTTTCAAAAAAAATACAGCCGGGCGATATAATCGTGGCCGGCAAAAACTTCGGTTGCGGCTCATCGCGCGAACAGGCGGCAACCTGCCTTAAAGCGCTCGGCGTGGCCGCTATAGTGGCAAAATCTTTCTCTCGTATTTACTTTAGAAACGCCATCAATCAAGGTATCGCGATAATAACCTCGGCTGAAGAAATCGAAAAGATCGAAAACCACGAAACCATCGAAATCGACTTCGAAGCCGGTAAAATAACTTCCCAATCAGGCGTTTACGGCTTTCCGCCGCTGCCGGAACACATGCTGTCTATCTTAAAAGACGGCGGCCTTATCGAACATATAAAAAAAGAACTTTCAGCTTCCAGTTAAGTATATTGTTAATTACTGATATTGTTATTGTAATTTAATAATTTAAAAATCTAATCTAAGTTTAAATTAATTTAATTTAATTAATAAATGTAATTACTTTTTTGAGGGGAGGGAGAAAGGGTTAGCAACCCTTTCTCCCTCCCTATTACCCTCCCACTATCCGCAATTCGCCTGACGCTTTTTTGTTAGTTTATCGATAGCTTTTTGATTTCTCTCTTTTCTTCTCTTCTCCACTCCACTCCACTCTATTCTATCCTACTCTACTTTCTTTTTCTCTTATTTTTATTTCATGTCAGCTCATGCCAGCTTGCTTGTTTGCATGTTTGCATGTGCGCGCGCCTCGCGCGCACATGCGTAGCAATAGTAGCACTAACGCAACTATGCCTTGCGGCTCGCGATAAAAACTAATGTAAATCGAGTTTAATAATGGCACTGTTGAAAATTAATCGAATTGTAAGGAACATAAGGTCTTAATAAATTGAGTTTAATCAAGTTTAATTTGAACAAATTATATTTAATAATACTTTTGTATAATAAAAGTCGTTATGCATTAAAGCATTACCGTGAGATGAAATCTTAAGTTCCGGCGGCGCGTAAATAGTACGCCTTCG